>NZ_WWTL01000010.1:0-110115 GCF_009874105.1 Clostridium sp. BIOML-A1
CATTAGGATGGAAATCTCCAAATCAGGTACTAAAGGATTATCTGGCATCTGTGTAACATATGTTTGACAAACCTACAAAGAAAATAAAGGCCAAAAAACTGACATACGGATCAGGCATCTTTTCTTCCGAAAATATGATGATCCGTATGTCAGTTTTTGTACTTATTTATGTAGGGTTGTATTATTTCACATAAACCTTCTTAACTGTACTCCAGCCAGAGTAATAATAACGTGTTTCATAATTATGATTTACTCTTACATTCCGTGTTTTATAAGCACGTATACGAACATAATAAGTTCCTTTTTTTAATCCATATGCGCTTACATCCCCACTATTACCATAAGAAAATGATTTCTTTCCTTTTTTAAACTTCTTATCTCTTGCAACCTGGATCTGGTAACCCTGCATATCTGAATTTCTTTTAAATGTAGCTGTAATTCTTTTTCCAGTATCCTTTACTTTTTTAATCTTAACAGTTGGCATTACTTTTGAAGAAGTCTTAAAGGAATAAATACCTGTCCCACTCGTTCTCTCAAAAGTAATATAATATGTTCCTTTTGGCAGGAAATATTTATATTTATGAGTACCGGCTGTAATATTATACTCTCCAATAGTTACATCTCCCGCAGTATTTTTTATAGTAATATCCATCTGCTTTATCTTGCTGGATAATGTCAGATTCAGATATGAATTCTTTGATACTTTCACTTTATAGATATCAACCTTATCGCCGCAAGCCAATTGAGCCTTGATTTTATTCCCAATCTTATAAGGAGTTGCCATTCCAAGCTCATTATTCTTTGCCATAGAATGTTCTGACTTTGTTTCTCCTGCTGACTTGAATGATGGCACAAATGAGAACGATGCTCCTGTTCCTGTTCCCCAATGTCCTACTATCTCCAAAGTATAATTTCCAGCTAACAAATCAATCCATACGTTCGTCTTGCCTTCTGAAACTCTGGTAGAACCTACTACCGATCCACTCTCATCCAGGAAATTCATCTCCTCAATCTTTGTCCATGCACATTCACTTACAGAATCCACATTAAATGCAAGCGTTACCCGACCAGACTGTTTCAACGAAAAATTATAACTGTAATATTCCCCTCTGTATGTGATCACTCCGCTATACGCACTGTCCCACGTCAGATTTGATCCCTCTGTTGTTCCTGCTGCAGATGCCTTCTGCACTGGCATCACTAACATTACGAATGCTGCTGCCAGCATTACAATTAACCCTTTCCATAAGCTCTTGTTTTTCATCATTCTTCTTCTCCTTTTCATTTTTTTGATGTTTTTATATTACAACAAATATTTACAGCTGCAAGAGAAATATTTTATTTTCCTGCCTTCTAATAAGTAAGACAGGGCGAAGTTGAAAAAGGTTTTATAATTTTTAAAATTTTTTCAAAAAACGCCGTCTGTGATATTTTTACCACAAACGGCGTCCTTTGCTTTTACTGTTATTTTGTTACTTTGTTACCTTAACCTTGGAAGATAAGCCTTTACTCTTAAACAACTTCTGATAAGAAGAAACCTTCTTCTTTGGTACTTTAATCGTAGTAACCTTTGTGATGCCCTTAAATGCATTCTTGGAAAGCTTCTTTGATGTAATCTTTGAAGATTTGATCGTAATTGTCTTCAGCTTCTTACATCCGCTAAATGCCTGATCACCAATCTTCGTTGTCTTCGCCGGAAGCGTAATACCGGTAAGAACCTTACAGCCCTTAAATGCATATGCTCCGATCTCCGTTACATTCTTGCCAATTGTGATAGTTTTAAGTTTTGCAGCTCCGCTGAAAGCATTCTTGGAAATCTTACTAACATTGCTTCCGATTGTAACCTTTGTTACCTTCTTATTATTCTTGAAAGCACCCTCTGCGATCTGTGTTACTTTGTATTTCGTACCTCTGATCTTCACGGTTGCCGGAATGCTGACAGTCTTAGCCTTTTTATTTACAGGTGCTTTATATGCAACTGTTTTCTTGGATGTGCTTATAACCTGAACCTTTGCAGCTTTACTGTCATCTGTAATCACATCACCATTTTTGACCGGTTTTACTGTCGGTTTTTCCGGTGTCGTTGGGGTCACCGGTGTTGGATTCGTCGGTGCCGGTTCTACCGGTGTCGGCTCCTCAAGTTTTGCAATCGACTCTGTCTTTGTCTTTTTGCAGACGCTGCAGGTATATGTCTTTACACCCTCTGTCTTTGTAGTCGGCTGTGTCGTAACCTGTCCTTCATCCCATTTATGTCCGGTTGCCTTCAGTTCTTCTGTATCCACAATCTCATTACACTCGGTACATCTATATGTGATAGAACCATTTTTCTCACAGGTTGGCTCAACTCGTGTTCCATTATCTTTGATATGTTGCGTATGTGGTGCCTTAACCTTGATTATTACCACATATTCATCAGATGTATATGCTCTTTCTTCTGTATAGGATGTTACTGTAATTGTAGTCTCACCGCATCCCGTTATAGTAACTTTACCGGTCTCATCTACAGCAGCAACCTCCGGATCAGCCGAAACATACCGTAATGCAGAGAGCTTGGATTCAAGCGCTGTATCCTTTAAAGCCACATCCAGTGTAAATGCGCTATCGCCAAATACCTTCTCATAAGTCTCCGTACCGGTTAATTCAAGTCTGGTAGTCGGAAGAACCGTTACCGCAATCCTCTTTGTTGTAGCACCCTTACCTGTACTTGCAGTGATAATGGTCGATCCCTTGCCTAACGCAGAAATGGTAATTCCATCACAAGCAGCTATCTCTTCGCCGCCTTCTGCGACCTTATAGTCAATAACATCTGTTGATCCATCGTTAAGTTTGGCATCAATCCAGATCTTCTCACCCTTATAAAGCGTCACCTTATATTCACCGGCTGATGCATCCCACGCAAAATCATCAGAATCGGATGTGATCGTAATACTGGTTCCCTTTACATACTTTGTTAATGTAACATTTATCGAATGTGATAATTCAGAATCTGCATAGTAGTTTACTGCACTATCCTTAATTGTTACATTAACAGCGATTTCTGCTGTTCCTGCCTTTGAATAGGATGTATCATAAGCAGTCGTGATAACTCCGTTTGATACATTTGCCACGATATTTGACTGATCGGATATCTTCTTATAAGATACAGTATATTCATCTGCTGCAAGGCCTTCGATCTCGCCAAATTCTATCTGAAGCTCATGCTTCACATCATTCTGAACTGTAAATTCATTTGATCTTACAAGTGCATCTATATTCTTAAGCTTCGCTTTTGCAATTGTAAATGTTTCTTCCTTACTGTTTGTAGTATGAATACCATCACCCTTGATCGTAAGTCTACCGGTACCGGCATTCACATTCTCACCATACTCTACCGTATACTGATCGTCCGGAACAACTGCGCCATCGATTGTAACTTCGATATTTTCCTTATCCGGTGTCTGCTGTGTTCCATCATAGGTATATTCGCCATTTACTACTACTGCTGCCTCTGCAAGATCATAGTATAAGGTTGGCTGTGTGATCACTATTGTATACTGGATCACTACTGTTTTCGCTTTATCTACATATATATCTGCTACATATGTTGCCTCAACCGCATTCTGTCCGACTACTTCACTTGATACAAAATCAATCTGACCAACTGAATTGGTAAATCCCTGTACCTGAAGACGGATCTTATCCTTCAGTGCTGAGATATCACCGACATTCTTATCTAATGCAAACTTAACAACATGCTCCGCATTATCTACATCTGTAGCAACAAATGATTCGCCGCCCGCAGTAAGTGTGGTCTTTTCCTTATTCAAGCCTGCAAAATCAAATACAGTTATTTCATAAGATGCTGTAATATCATCACTGTATCTGTCATCTGCAATATACTGAAGTGTTACCGTCTGTGCAGAAACGCTATTCATATCATAGCCTGTAACCTTCAGCTCTTTATCAATATCAACCGGTGCAGTCTTCTTATTCTTATATGTCTTTACTACCTTCAGACCATTCAGATCAAACTCTGCCCCTTTGGCAAATGCTGTCTTATTTGGGAAACGTTCGATGCTGATCGATTCTACGGTTGATTTTGCTTTAACTGCAAATTTTATCGTCTCACCACGATATTCAGATACCGATAATACTACATTGTACTCTCCTGTTTCCTGATTCTTTGTAACATAACTGCTGTCATTTATAATGGACTTGCCATCCAACAGGATATCTGTGATCTGGAATCCGTCATGTGCAACAATGTTATTAATTGCATATGTACCGGTAGTAGTATCCTCCAGGCTGGACTCATCAATGATCAACTGGTTCTCTGCAAGATTTCCCTTCGCATTGTAGGTTACACCATCATCAATATCCAGTTCAAGGTATACTGCAATCTCCCCTTCTTCCGGAGTCTGATTCTTTCCCTTTGTGATAACACCATTTCCGGTATATTTACCATTCATAAAGAACTTACCGTAAATATTGGCATTTTCTTCCAGATTAAGAGAACCATTCAATACAATGATACCATATTCGGAATCCATCGCCATTGTTCCCTTAACTGTTAAAGTACCATTGATGATCAACTGTGCATCACTGTCAGCTGCCCAGACAAGCGCACCCGGAAGTACATCATCATGCTGTGGATCAACTACAAGTTCAACGCCCTTCGGAATGATCAGCTTGGATGATGACGGTAATTCTAATGTTGTTCCTGCTTTAATATGTGTACTCTTGCGAATGGTTGCTGTTCCATAAATCTCATATGTCTTTCCTACGAACAGAACAGAGTTAGAAACAGTTCCCAGAACAGGAACATCCTCTGCCTTTTCTCCACAAATATTATCACCGATAATTGTAATATCAGAAGCAGATGAGCCATTCAGTGCTCCTACAGCAATACCATTTACAGCACTGAGGTTGACTGTTGCATCTGTTAAGACATTTACGTTCTTAACATCTCCCGCATAAGCACCGATTGCCGGACCATTTGCAGCAATAACTATAAGCTTTCCTTTTGTCTCACCGACCTCGCCGGTAATATTAATATCACTTGTCTCTGAATTCAGACCGGCTCCGATTCCTGCTCCATTTCCTCTTGCTCTGATACTAATAAAACCTGTATTTGAAATATTGATATTTGTTGCCTCTGATACAGTATCTGTTGCTCCGGAACCAATACCGGCTCCGTTTTCTGTACCATCGACACTCAGATTTCCTGCATACCCTAAATAAATATTGATATTATCAACGGATGCATTCTTACCGGAACCGATACCGGCTCCGTCTGTTCCTGCTGTTACCGTTACAGCTACATTTCCTGAAATGTAAATATCGGAGGCTGCACCTGCCAGACCGGAACCGATACCGGCTCCATTTGCTCCACCAACTGCTGTTACAGTCCCACCTGATATTGTAATATCCGATACCTTTGCATTTGCTCCCGAGCCAACACCGGCTGCATCTGTGCCGCCTGTTGCTTTTTTTACAACACCGCCTGTTACCTTAATCTCTGTTGCTTCTACATCAGATCCGGAACCGATACCGGCTCCGCCGTCTCCACCGGTCGCTATTACAGTTCCTCCTGAAATGGTAATACCGGAAGCAAGCTTTGCTTCATCATTTATGTAAGCACCGGAACCAATACCGGCTCCGCCAATATTTTTAGAACCGATCGTTCCACTTCCCGCTGTTGCATTTACGATTCCGCCTGCAATCTCGATATTGGCAGCATCAGCATTTGCACCGGAACCGATACCGGCTGCTCCGTTTGCACCAATTGCTGTTACGTCTGCATTTTCTGAAATCCGGATGCCATCAACCGGCATATTGTACTGAGAACCGATACCGGCTGCTCCATATGCTGCATAGCTTTCATTTGATGGCTGTGATCCCCTTGCTTTTATAATTACATTTCCATTTATCTCAATATTTGAAACAACCTTTAAGGTTTTGTCTGTACCACCACCGATACCGGCTGCTCCATATGTCGCATTGTTACCGGCAGTTGCATTTATAGTACCTTTTGTCGTAGAAGTCAGTACCAGCTTACCGCTTCCATTCTTCTGGATTGCTGCATAAGCTCCCGATGATGTCAGATTGTTTGTTCCGTAAGCAGTGATCGTCACGGTCTTACCCTCTGCCGGATTTACTGTGATCGCTGCCCCCTGAGTATTCCGTGTGATCGTCAGACTACGGATCGCAAGATTCACATCAATATCCCCTGCTGCCTTGATCTGACCCTTCATAACCTTACCGGATTTTGTTCCGAACAGGATCATCTCCTTATCAGATTTGATCGTAAGTCCATCTGTCTCCGAATAAGAATAGTCATCTTTTGTTGCTGTTTCCGCTGTGCTCTTTACTCCAAGCCAGAGTCCATCCTCCAGCTTCGTGTATTTGTCATAGCCATATGGATCAGCGATCGTATTTGTAAATGTACCATATGCTGTCTCCATACCGGATTTTGACACCGCATATTTTGTAGTATTACTTCCTACCTGATACATACCGGTATTATCATATGAGATCGATACGCCGGATGTCTTTGACTCTACATATCCTCTATGATATTCACCATCAAAATTAAGCCTTATATCATTTGGAATCACATAAGGTGCTCTCTTACAATAAAGATAAATATATGCACCTCCGGCATTTTTATTGAGATCTCCATCAATCTTGTTCCAGTTGCTGTCAACCTCCTGCTGATTTTCACTTGTAAGACCGCTTCCTGAGTTTCCTCCGGCATACTGCAGTTTTCTATCATCGGTATTCCAGATACCAAGTGATGAGATTGGATCTCCTGCATTTCTGTCCTTTGTTGCATAGACGTAGATATAACCGGACTTTGAACCTACACCATCATTCAGGTCACCCGTCTTTCTCTCAACGCTATATCCGTCAAGACTGCTTGATGTACCTGAATTATTCTGCCATACAGACCATATTCTTGTATATGCCTGTGCCGGATCTGTGGTCGTCTTTACCCAGATATAATCATTGGATCCTTTTCCACATCCCCTGTTTACATTTCCCGCATTTCTATCAATAGACAGTCTTGTATATCCTGCATAATTGGCACTAAATCCCCCAGATTTAATATCACAGATATACAGCGTCTGGCGTGCTGCCGCTTCCGATTTTATATTCGGAAAAAAGTCACCAATGCCTGTAACCATTGCAAACACCATAGTTGCAGCCACTACCACTGACATGAAACGCTTCACAAATTTAATTTTCTGTTTCAATCTTATTTCCTCCTTTTTATTTTTCTATATAAAAGAGCCAAATGCTCTTATATATTAAAGCGTCTGTTTTATAACAGACCAATCTCCCGACCGCGTTCGACTGCCTCCTGACGCGTCGGAACCTGCAGCTTACGAAAGATATTACAGCTATGGGACTTCACAGTTCCCGTCTTTTTGCCCAGTTGTCGTGCAATATCATCATTACTTAAGCCCTGTGCCATCAAACGAAAGACTTTTTCTTCCATCTGAGTCAGAGGTTCATAATATTCATATGGAGATTTTAAATAATCAGGGAAATAAGTACCGACCGAATATGCAAGTTCCTTAATCTCACTTATGAAGGAATCTTCTTCATATTCTTTCTGATAAATTGCCAGCATTTGTACCATACAATTGCCTGTGTCCGCAAGCAGTCTGATATAACCACACCTTTTTGCAAGCGCAATGGCCTTGGAAAGCTCCTCACACATGCCTTCCATATTCTTCATCTTATAATATATGATAGCTGACAACATATAGCATTCACACAAATCCATATAACGTCTGCCCGGAATCAACAATGCAATAAGCTGGTGTGTCAATACATAGGCAGCCATATATTTGCCTGTCTGTATATAACATCGCACCTTAACCATCCATGCATACATATCCATCATGAAGATGCCCTTATTCTCATCCGGTGCTATATCATCTAACCAACGCTCTACATCCTGTAGTCGCCCATCATAACAGGCACCAAGACATTCGATCGCATTCAGACTTGAAGTTAATTCATCCCATCCCGTAATCTGTATCCGTTTCCGAATCTTTTCCACCAAAGGACGTGCAGCTTTTGTCTGTCCATTTACCAAAAGGATCTTCATCTGAAGTGCAAGTGCCACAAACAGACAACGCATATCCTTCTCCTGCTCGATCAACGGAATCGTTCCGGTCACAAGAATCAGTGCCTCAAAACAATTATTGTTCTGATAATACCACTCTGCCAGCATGATCTCATACACTTTCTGTCCAACACTTCCACCATATAATCGGCATACGGCTTCTGTTATCCCGTCCTTACTTTTTTTCAGATATTTGCCATATCTTGTAAAGTCGCGAAAACCATTCAGTATACTTGGTCTGCATGCTGAAAGCGTAAGACCCATCACGGGCACCAGTTCTTCTTCAATTAGAAAACTTACGATCCGAAAAAACATTGCATCACTTATATATGGCATGACAAGTTCTGTTTTGATACGACAAATGTCCATCATATCATATGTATCCATTTTCACCAGCCGCGGTGTCTTCCCCATAAACTGTACATATGATTTTGCCTGACTCAAGTCCCCATCCATAGCAGATAGCAATGCAAGATGAGTAAACAGAACCGGATGTGCTGACAGCTCTTCTTTTTTCAGCCCGTAGAAATATGCCCGGCACCCCCAAAGTACCGGCATGGAAAATGGTTTCTTCACAAACTCATCAAAAATAATCTCTAGCAGATGGCCTTCTTTTTTTGCTGTCGCTAAAATCAGCAACACTTCTTCTTCCGATCGTGGATAAATTATCTCGTTATTCATTTGTTTCATACATACCCCCATAACCCTGACGCTTATAGATTATATTCTTTATTCCTGTTTTTGTATAGCAAACCTTTCAGACACAAAAACCAAACTTTTACCCAAACCCATGTGGTTTTGATGCCCGGTAATATAAATATTTACATATCTTTATTATACAATAAACGGATCCATCTTATGATGAATCCGCTTATGTATTGTTACACTCTTCAGTTCCCAATTAATAAGGTTTAAGAAGTTTAAAAACTTATAAATTTGAAAACTATTTTAGTAATCCTCTTTCCTTTAATTCATTAAGAGACCACTCATATCCATCCAGATTCATATCCTGTCCGCATACCCAATCAGCAAATTTCTCAATTCCTTCAGAAAAATCAACTTTAGTTCTAAACCCTAAAAGTTTTTCTGTTTTTGTCATATCTGCATAATTATTACGGATATCGCCGACACGAAACATGCCTGATATATGTACCGGAACGGTCTTTTTATAACACCGCATTAATTCATTTACAACCGTTTCAACTGTTACCATCTTGCCTGTTCCTACATTGAAACTTTCGTGCATGTAGCGATCCGATTCAATTCCCGCGATAAGGGCTGCAACTATATCATCAATATAGACAAAATCCCGTGATTCCTGACCATCTTCAAAAATATTGATATCCTTTCCCTGTCGAATTCTTGTTGAAAAGATAGATAAAATACCCGTATATGGATTTGATAAAGATTGTCCCGGACCATATACATTCTGAAAACGATATGCCAACGCCGGTATACCCAGATTTTTACACAATGTAAGAACCAATTCTTCCTGAACCTGCTTTGTAATACCATATACACTTACAGGATGTAAAAGAGCATCTTCTTTTGTAGCCACAACAGAAACGCTTTCTCCACATATCGGGCACTTCATTCCAAAATCTTTTGCTTCCAGATCTTCCTCTGTTCTAAATTCCGGATATACAATTCCATGTTTTAGGCAATTATAAGCTCCCTCTCCATAAATGGCTCTGGAAGATGCAACCAACACTTTTTTAATTGAATGCTTTTCATTTGTTAATATATCAATTAACTTGGCAGTTCCACCTATATTCGTATCAGTATAATGATATACTTCATACATAGACTGCCCAGTACCCGTTTCAGCTGCCAGATGAACAACAACATCCATTCCTGATAATGCTTTTCTCCAATCCTCTGTATTTCTTACATCCCCGAGGATGAATTCAACTCTTTCATCTAATTCAGCTGGTATCTTCGCATTTTTTCCATGTACCTGTTCTGATAAGTTATCAAGAACTCTGACTGTATATCCTCTCTTTATCAACTCATTTGCAAGGTGTGAGCCAATAAATCCCGCACCACCTGTTATCAATATCTTTTTCATTTTTATTTTCCTTCTACTATTGTTTTTGTTTTCTGCTAATTAACTTACCAACGCCTTTATTGATGTAATGATCTACATCAAACAGTATCTTGGATAAAATTGCAATTACGACACAGAATCCAAGGAAAATCAAATAACTTTCAACATGTGTAATTGCATATAAATTAAATGTCATCATAACATAATAAATTACAATATGATGTACTAAGAAAATCGCATATGAATATTTGCTAACCCACTGACATATCTCCTGTATTCTCTGGCTTCTTACCCATTGTGAAATATACACTAATACAAGAAATGCAGCGATTCCTACATATGTAGTCTGCAAATCAGTTGGCAGATCCGGTTTAAAAAACTGATTAAATAATAATACTCCTAAGCCGACAATTGCCACAGGCAATTTTACTTTCTTTATATATTTTATAAAATACATCCCAAATAATAACTCCGGTAATCGCACAAGCAGGTTTTTAGAAGATGCAAATTGAATCGGATACCATTTTAGTAATATAACATATACTGCTAACGAAATTACGGCCAAAACCACCGGACATTTATTGATCATCCACCTGAGTAATGGGAAAACAAAATAAAATATGACTATAAATCCCAAAAACCATTCTCCAACCAGATAAAATGTTGGCATAACATCTGCAAGATAACCATCCATTCCGATTACAGAAAGAAGTAATTTTCCCTTTGGAATAGTTGTATATTTCCATGCCCCTTTCCATACATATATAACAAGGAATGCAATAATATATGCAATCCAAAACATTGGGTACAATGTTTTAAATCGTTTCAAATAAAATTTTTTCAGATTACATGCCTGACCATAAACATACATTAATGCTGCACCTGAAATAATTAAAAACAACGATACTCCAAATCCACCAATATATATATTAAAAATAAACGCATGTATCACATAACAATTATTTATCTGCGGATTGGCATATAAAAATATAGCATTATAATGTGTAATTACAATTGAGATAGCTGCCAGAGCCCTCACAAAATCCAAATAAAATAATCTCTCTTTTCCCATTTCCGTATTACTCCCTTAATCCGGATCCTTTAATCCGTGAGGTCCAAAAATTGCTCGTTTTATCTTAATTAAAAATTTATATAACCATTTTGGTAATATCTTTCGCATTTTCGAATCAAATTTCATGCAACTTGGTCCATCCAATGCAATAACCTGTTTTGCTCCCTGCTTCAAACGCTGAAGAACCATGTTAAACAATCCGTATTCCATATATCCCTTGTCAATCATAACACGATTTAATTCCCGGACATAATATCTCAGGTTTGTTACCTCTATGGCTGCATACTGATCAGACATTAACAATCCAGGATAATATCCTGCCTGTTGAACACAGATTGGATATAGCCGTTCAATCGCATGTAATATGGTTCCATCAAAATTATTAGGTTCCTCCGGAAACTCTTCATACTGCCAGTCATGATCAAATAAAACCTTTAATGCCGTTGGTCTGAACCAGAAAAAAGTACCATAAGGTGCAAGTGCTTCCTTATCCTCTGACATTGGGATTGTAATGCCAAGCTTATCAGCTACTTCTCTTGACTTTTCAAAATTGCATCCCCATTCATTTCCTAATGTCTGATAAAACAGACCATGATTTGGTTCTGGTGGAGATAAAATTCCCAAACGCTCATTATCCTCAAAAGTCTGCAATACATTGCATACAAACTCTTTATTATATAATGTATTATTCCAACATTTGTAGCCAAAAGAATCACCTACAGAGCCTGGTTTCGCCTGAGCAGTCTTCTTATCATGTACAAAACACGCATAATCATAATTCTGAATAACGTCTTTCACGCCGACCAATATACTACTGACATCTCTTCCTCTGTTTACAATTACACGGACCTCCAAATGATTACATGGAAGATTTTTAAATACTTTCAGTATTGCTTCTTTCTTTTCCACCGTGTCCGTTGTAATATATACATCTGTTTCCTTTGGAACATTGGACGCCCACTGGAAAGAGTCTTCCACAAGGTCCGGGAAATATAAGTGCATGACTAATGCAAGCTTTCTCTTCTTTAAAATCTCATCCATTTTATTCTGATCATAAGAAGATGAAGAAAGAATATAGTTTAAATGAAGATTTTTTACAAAATCTGCCTGATGACAGGTTCTTAAAATATTATCCCATATCAGATTTACATCATATAAACCTGTTGATTTCAAATAATCATATAATTCTTTTCCGGGTTGTCCCAGAGTGTTGAAAATTTCGTACTCATATGGCTGAAAAAACATTCTTCGTTTAAAAATAGGACATCTTTTATCACGAATTAATTCCTTCGCATAATTCATTAATGGATAATCTGTTTTATTTGAAATGTCATCTGTTTTAACATAAACATCCCATTTATAACCAAGATCTGCAAAATGCTTTGTGAAAATGGATTCGAAATTACCAATTGAATCCTCGTATCCTTTAATCATTGGCATTTCATCCCAGAAGCTCTGAAAATCTTCAGATTTTACAAGAGACTGTCTGAATACCATAAAATGAGACTGGATATGCTCCGGTAAATATCCATATCGATTATTATGAAATGGATCATATTCATTCTTATAATGTTTGGTCATTCCCCAGAAATCCAAATTCTCTTTTGACATAGCTTCAAAAGTCTCTTTCAATGTATAAACCGGACCCATGATCGTACAATTGACAAAACAGATCTCATCATACTGAACTAATTTTTCCCATCCTAACGATTCCATCGCTGTCTTATATGCCCAAACATCCAGGCCCTTATTCTCACGGACAATAACAGATTTCGTATACTGTTCAAAAAACTTATGCCCTTCTTCATTGAGCTGTCCATTACAGACAACGATCATATCTGTGACCTGTTTCACATAGTCCTTAAAAAAATATTTTACATAAGAATCTACTATTCCTTCTTTTTCATAGAAAAAATATATTCCTAATCTTTTTACCTGCTCATTGTTTATCTTCATTATTTTCCTCTCACTTTATCAATTTTCTGAAGCATTCTTCTTGTTTTAGAGTTCTCGATATCATTACGATATTCTACTAATGCATTTCTTTCATTTGTTAAATAGCCATTTATTTCATATAATTGTTTCTGTTCTTCCTTTAGCTTTTTATTTTCTTCTCTGACCTCTTTAAGACGCTGCTCCTGAAGTGCAATAACAGCTTTTTTATTTATAAGATCATTCTGGTAATCCTGCAACGATAATCGCATATCTGCAAGTTGTCTCTCTTTATACTGAATATTACCAATAATAGAATCCATACCATGTCCCAAATAACCATAGGATATTTCATCAAAACATATTTTTATTGAAGCTACCTCATTCAATGTTCCGTTCAAGTATATTGCTGAATCCGAACCATGTAATATTGAATATTTATCATCCTTATACATAAAATTATCTATAATACTTATACCATCAATTTCACATCTTAATCCATCGAATATTACATATATATCTTCATTAAAAATAAGCTTGATATTCTTTACTTTTCGAGGTACCGGTATGCATATTTGCCCTTTTCCATTATCCAAATACTCTACTGCTACTTTCTTCTGATAAACTGAAGCAAATCCCTGACCATAATCATATGCTGCAATACAAGTAAGTTCGTTCTGTAAGCACTCCAGTTTCTTACACATCTGAGGGAAACTCATAGAAGTATTCTGTACAGCCGCATTAATTTCATCATTCATCACATCATTACTATCAATCTGTATACCCGCCAACTGTTTATTATACGATCTTGCTGTATAGTATCCCATTGACTGTGCACACAGGCTCAGAACAGAAGTAAAAACAAAACATGGATCTGTCTGTGCCAATAACCACTTTCTGACATCGACATTCTCTGTCAGATTTTGCAGAACCTGACTTCTACACCAGAAACATCCTGTATATTGTCCTATACTTCCCCTGACTTTTGCTATATTCAAATGTATATCACTGTCCTCTAATATCTGTTGGATCTCGCAGGAAATTAATTCACGTTCTTTATACTGTCTTGAATAATATAAACTTTGACTTGAATTCGGAGGATAAACCAAACCAATTCCTGAATTATCATTTAAACAAGACACTATATTCCCTAACGATACGCCTTTGCCTAAAATACTGTTTTCAATGATCCAGCCTGTATGTCCATTGTCCAGATTTTCAGCAATATAACTTCGATCTTCATTTACCAGAAAACAGATATATTCATACTCCTTAGCAAATGCTCCAACAGCATAATATACTTCTGCAAAATTACCTGTCGTACATTCAAGAAGATGCATTTCCTCCCAATTTTTTTTCTGATGAAAGCTTTCCTCACTTCCCCAATAATATAGATCTGCATGTGTTTCTAAATCATCTATATCCGGTTGATGCTGCAGATAAAAATCTTCATCAATAACAACAGCTATCTTTTCTGCGATTCTTTCACATTCTGAATCAGGAATTACATTTAATCCTAATCCGTCAACAATATCCTGCATTGGAGCAGTACGGATAAGGTTCTTTAAAATCAATGTTTCATCATATGGTGTTTCCTGCTTAATAAATTGATAAAATACTCGGGAAATATAACTACTGGAATCTACTATTTTTTCTTTCATTGGATAAAAGAATAATTTTCTTTTGAAAAATGGGCAATGATAATCCATCACCATCTGAATCGGTGCCATAAAAAGAGGATACGGATTAGCTATCACATTTTCCTCAGGGTTACAATATGCTTTCCACTTAAATCCGCAATTTGAAAAATGTTGTGTAAATATTGCCTCATGAAAAGCTACTGCCTCTTCATAACAGGTTATCATAGGTCTGGTCTTCCAATATGTTTCAAATTCTACACTTGCAAGCATATGTTTACGAACCGCAATAAAATGCGACTGTAAATGATCAGGGAGCTTATGATCAGGAAGTATCCCCCATGGATCAAATGGAACACCATGATATAAAGTAAGGCCCCAAAAATCTACATTCTTCGCATCCATAGTTTTAAACATTCTGTCCAGATCCTGTTCATACACCGGCCCCATCAATGTATAATTAAACATGATCAATTCATCAATATCTTTTATCTCTTCCCATCCGATGTGTTCCATGGCTTCCTTATATGCCCAAACATCAAATCCTTTATTTTCGCGGACAAACACCTGGATCCTGTCAATGGATTCTAATTTTTTCCGTCCTTCTGATGAAAGTATCCCATTGCAGACCACTGTAATCTTATCAAAATACTGGTTCATACTCTGCAGCATATAAACTATATATTCATCTACACATCCCTGTTCATCATATAATAAAAAAATACCCTGTCTCTTCATATAAATAATCCTATCTGTCCCTTATTTTTATTGTCTGATCTGTAATGATCATCCGGCTAAAACTTCCACTGGTGTTCCATCCGGAACATTCCCCGTTCTTCTACATCAGCATATACGTCAAACTGACAAATACGTTCAAATGAATTAATAAGATGTCCCTCTTCCGTATAGAATGAAAAATCAATCATATAATGTCCTAATAAAAGCTGTACTTTTCTTAACTTTAACTGTATTTTCCCTTCTCCTTCAAGAAGTACTGTTCCCTTTTCAGCATCTGTTCTTCTCTCATAACACATCATATAATCTGATCTGAAAACAGTAAATTGAACAGCCACCTTCCGTGGGGATTTTATTTTATAATATAATGTTATATTTATATCATCATCAATACTAAATGCAACTCTCGGCTCCCCGGCATTATTCTTACATTCCACCTTTGTTATCGATAAATCCAGATTTTTAGCTTCTTCCATCAACTGGCGTTCTTTTTCAGATCGTTCTGCTCTGGCCTGCCCCATAAATTCCATATATAATTTATGAACATACTGTGGGGTTCCATCTGAAACAATCTTTCCTTTATCCAGCCATATACATCTGTCACATAATTCCTCAATCTGTCCCATGGAATGCGAAACAATTACTATCGTAATCCCTTCTTTTTTCAGTTCCTGCATTTTATTCGCACATTTCAACTGAAAATTAGAATCTCCAACCGCAAGTATTTCATCTATTAACAAAATATCTGCATTTACATTAATTGCAACCGAAAATGCAAGCCGCATATACATTCCGGAAGAATATGTCCGGACAGGATTATCAATAAATTCTTCCAATTCTGAAAACTCTATGATCTCATCTAATCGTTCATCAATCTCTTTTTTTGTTAATCCAAAAATAGAAGCATTTGTATATATATTTTCTCTTCCGGTCATATCCGGATGAAATCCTGCTCCCAGCTCTAATAAACTGGATACTCTTCCATCAATACTAATTTCTCCTGAATCAGGATAAATAATACGGGTCAATAATTTCAAAGTCGTGCTCTTTCCACATCCATTATGACCTATAAGACCTACTGCTTCACCCTTTTCTATTGTAAAACTCACATCATCCAATACCTGATGAATTTCATATTTATCTTTCTTTGCAAATATGATTTTATCCTTTAATGTTTTACTTTTATCATAACTAATCTTAAAAGATTTAGATATATGCTGTACTTCAATTGCAACATCCTGGTTCATACTACAGTTCCTCCGCAAAGTGCTTATTTAATTTCCTAAACACAACGAGTCCAATTATCAAAACAATTATACTTTCCAGCAATCCCAATATAATATTTGAAAATTCCGGAACCTGTTTATAATAAAAAATATCTCTGTATGCAACGATCACTCTTGTAATCGGATTTATCATATAAAATGGTCTGTATTTTTCAGGAACCAGTTCAAGCGTATATATAATTGGAGATGCATACATTAAAATCAGCGATAATGCTCCCAGTATCTGCTGCATATCTCGAAAATATACGGTGACGGCACTAAAAAACAAGGTCATTCCCAATGCAAGTATATATTCTATGATCACAACTACAGGGAATAACAATAACGCTTTTCCACAAAAACCATATCCTGACGCTCCAAGAACAACAAATACAATAATGAATGATAGCAGCATATTAATAAACTGTGCCGAAACAAATGCTATCGGCAACACTTCTCTTGGAAAATATATTTTCTTTATCATATCCTGCTGACCGGCAACACACATACATCCCCCTGTTAAACAGGATGAGATCATCAGCCAAGGTACCAATGCAACAAATAAACAAATATGGAAAAATGGAATATTTGTCGGTAAGATTATTTTAAATAAAAATGTATATACCGCCAGCTGAATCAGCGGATCGATAAACGACCATAAAAAACCAAGAACCGACCTTTTATATCTTCCGATCAGATCCCGCTTTGTCAAACTTACGATCATGGTCCGATAATCATATATCTCTTTAAACATATTATGCTCCAACATTCTCCATTATTTTGCTTATAATAGTATTATCTCCATATTCAATCTTTGAATCATATGGACGTTCAGGAAAGACTCCGTACTGCAGGGATATATCTAACCCTTTTTCCTTTATGAACTGTTCAACCCGATCTCCAAGTGATACCGGCTTTCCGGAACATACATTTATAATTCCTGTATACTTATCCTGTGTACTTGCAGCTACTATCTGTTTTGCAAGTTCATCAACCTGAATAAAATCATATTTTGCTTTTCCTGTAGTAAATGGGAATTCCTTTTTACCGGCTTCAGCAGCAGCCAGTAACTTTGCAAATATAGAATTATTCTTTTTGTCATCGCCAAGAATATAATATGCTCTAAGCCAAAATATATTTACATCTTTATCTTTTGTATAAGTAAGAAGTGCCTGTCGCAATGCGTTTTTTGCAATTCCATACTGGGACAATGGATTGCATGGAGTATTTTCATCAATTTTTCCCTCGTAAAATCCTATTTCATGCATCGTACCCATCACGCTAATATTCTTGCATCCGGCATCAACTAAATTGCGAAGGAACTTATAATGGGAAGAAAGATTGTCCATATGAGCATTAGAATTGTGTACAAATCCATCCTTCCACGCCAGATGAATTACGCTGTCAGGACAGCCCATCTTCTCATATACATCAGGCTCTCCTGAAAAAATATTCACATCACAAATCTTTGCTCTTTCATCAATTCCCTGATGTACAAAATCAATTGCAACAACCTCATGTCCCTGATCTACCAACGTTTTTACAACAAATCTACCAATATATCCTCCCGCTCCTGTTACCGCTACTTTCATAACCTTTACCACACTACTTTAATAATTAGTGCAACTCCTTTCTTCATCTACATTTATTCTTATACATTTAAGTACATTTTTCTACAATATCAGCCACATTTTATCACAATCACTTTTATAAGGCAATAATCACACCCTGCCTAACAACATCAAAAGGCGAATTGTGATCTCTGAGGATATTGCCGGTCTCCAGCGTTTAGGATAAAATGCCTTTTTTAATGACTGCCTGAGTGAATACTTTTCCTGTGTGAACATTGCCAATGTCCGTATATCTTTATCTGACATCATATTTTTAAAGCAACGTTCAAATTCACATGACCGTTTCTTTATCTCTGAAGTTTCGCATAAATTCTTTTTCAACCATTTTAATCTTGTCTTTATATTAAATGTTGTCACATTATCGCCGTGCACCCGGTGCTCTGCTTCTGTCTTAACATCAGAAAATGACTTTCCAAATGCCTGTGCAATCATTGCTGCCCACCAGTCATGATATCCGATCTGGTCACGATCACCCTGCAGCATCATTTCACGCATTTTTCGGTTAATAACCATTGAGAAACCGGAAAAATGGTTTTCAGTAATACTTCTTCGAAAATCATATCCTGCATCAGGAAAATAAAAATGCCCTACCTTTTTTCCCCTTTCTACAAGATCATATGCACTATGATACAAAAGTGGGATCGAATCATATGAATTCTGCTTTTGAAACCACTGTTCTGCTATTTCCAGTTTTGATTCTGACCAAATATCATCCTGATCCGAAAAAGCATATAGATCCGCATCATCAACAGCAGCAAGCAACTCCATAAAGCTTTTTAAAAATCCAATATTTTTCTCCTTTAATAATTTAAAATCATACTTTTTTTGAAGTCCACAAAGTAACTCTACAAATTCTTTCTCTGAGCCATCATCTCTGATATAAAGTGTAAAATCCACATTTTTCTGTTTGCAGATACTGTCAATCTGTTCTTCTATATATTCATATCCATTATATGACGATAATAAAACGGCTATTTTGTTCATCTGTTTCTCCATCATATTTATATTTTTCCAATCAACATTAAGGCTCTCAGTATAAACTCCACACTTAGACTCATATTCCACCTTTTCGGATAAAAAGTCTTTTTTACAGCGGTTTTTAAGCTATATTTTTCATTAATAAATAATGTGCATATTTCTTTTTGACCATCATCCATTTCAGACAAAAAAAGTCGATCAAATTCTCTTGCGTTTCTTGTATAAAAATTATCTCCTCGAAGCAACCGAATCCCATCGGGAATTTTTTTAAAAAAATATAATGGAGACGCATTATTTTCATGCTGCCTGTGAACAGCTTCTATTTCTTCCGAAAATACATATTTTCCAAAAGCAGATACTATGATCGCCGCAAACCAATCATGATATTTTATCTGATCAAAATCTGCACGTATAAGTCGATCATATAATTCCCGGTTAATCACCATGGCAAATCCAAAAAAAATATTAGATGTAAAAGCTTTCTGAAAATTATAATTATAGTTTTCATATTTATAGGGAACTATTTCTGACAGATCACTATTTCCAATTGCAATTTTGCTCTGATATAACAAAGGAATATCGTTTTTCTGTGTTTGCATCCATTTCACTGCATTTGACAACTTATTCGGATACCAGACATCATCCTGATCACAAAATGCCCAATACTCCCCTGAATCTGCCATCTGCATTAATAAATGAAAGCTTTTCGAAAATCCGATATTCTCTCCTGTTGCAACTGTATATTTATCACTAAGTTCATTTTCCCGAATATATCGATTCACTAATTCAACTGTATGATCCGTCGATCCATCATCACGAACGTAAACATGAACATTCGAATATGTCTGACAATCTATACTTTTTAACTGTTCCTCTATATATTTTTCTCCATTATATGTCGATACCAAGACATTAATCCGTTCCATTTTTGTCCCCAATAGTTTCTTTCTTTTCATCCGCTGCCTGCTTCTCGTTAATCGCAATCTGCTGCGTCAGATCCTTGAATTTATTCTCCAGACTGGATAGTTCTATCGTCATCATAAATGTTTTGATCAACAGTATTGCTATAATAAAGAGGTACACCACATTTGCCGGCGACATCATGCCCATCTTTCCGGTGATCCAGTATACAATCTGTGGAAATACAGACATAATGATCATCAGAACTGCCATAATGATCCAAAACAATGCATATTCAATCTGCATCTTGGAATTACGGATTCTCCATATTACATAAAACGAACTGATCACCGACATTGCAATCAGTAATACTCTTAACATTATAGACATAGCTGCTTATACCCCTCTTTTCATAATGATATGCTTACTGTCTCTTTTACGAAAGCTCTGGATCAGCAGGATTGATATCAGCATACGGAACATATACATTGCTGATCTGGAAAAATTCAGATAACTTTTTCCGGCAGTTCTTTCATCCATTTCCACCTGCACCTCTGCGATGCTCGCTCCCTGCTTTAACAGATAAGAGATCGTATCCGGTTCCGGTCCGTAATTCATGTTGACTGCAAATTCCTTTACCATTGCTTTATTAAACATACGCATCCCGGAGGTTGGATCTGATATCCGTTTTCCGGTGGTCAGGCGAATCGCTGATGTAAGCAGCCGTGAACCAAGCATTCGCATACTTTTTTCTTTCTTTTTTGTCACAAAACGCGAACCAATTACAATATCATATCCCTGTTCCATTTTTTCAAGCATAGCCTTAATATATTCAGGCTTGTGCTGTCCATCCGCATCAAACTGCAATACACAGTCATAATTTTTATAATATGCATATTTCAGTCCCGTCTGGAAAGCTCCGGCAAGTCCCAGATTTACCGGAAGATCTATGATCTCAAATCCATGCTTGTGGCATCTTCTGGAAGTATGATCCGTTGATCCGTCATTTACCACGATATAATCATACTCCGGATATTTCTCTTTGATTGTATTTACCACACCCACGATATTATCTTCTTCATTATACGCAGGTATAACCATCAGTAACTTCATATACAGATCTCCATTCTTCTGTGAAACAGTCTTACAGACTATATTTCATTTCCCTTCTCGCTTGTACCATAAGCCCCTGCCAGGATCCGTGCGATCCACTTCGGCCAGAACTTACAAAACACCTCAAAATCCTCCTGCCCTCTCTCATGATCCCGGATCGTTGCACTCGTTTCACTATCCTCATGAATACGATGTGCCATCAAACATTCGGGAATATATACGAATTCTCCTTCTTTTTCACTCAGCCATTCCCAGGTCTGCCAGTCCAGATTGCTTCGGAAATGTTTCAGAAATAAATCTACTCTTTTTTCCTGTCTCAGATATTCACATATAACTGTTTTATGATATGTAACAGCCGGACAACAGATTGCATTTCCAAATCTGAGCACAGCCCGTTTCCTCCATCTGCGCCCCTGCTTCTTTCCATTTTTCAACGGACCAAGCAGAATCCTTTTTATCTTCAGATTCTTACGATCCGAATACTTTCTGTCATCTATCAGCTCTCTGTAATCAGAAAATAATAAGAGCGTTTTTCTTGCTTCTGTATCTTTCTGATCCGCTGTCTTCAATATCTCCTCTGTATACGCAGCCTCATAGATATCATCCTGATGTGCAATCGTTACATATTCTGTATCTGCCACAGATAGAGCAAAATTCCAATCATCCGCGATATTAGATCTTCCATCACGGATATAATAGGCTATATCATATTTTTCACATATATTTTTTAAATAATCACTTGGCGTTGATGTTGCCAGACAAATGGCACTTGCAACCGTCTGCTTCTTCAAAGACCGGATGCACGCTTCCAGATATGGACTTTCCTTATATGCACATATAACAAATGTATGCTTCTTTTCAGCCATTTTTCTTCTCCATTTATCTCGCCATTTTTATATCCGGGCAGTTTCTCCAGCCTACATTGCTCCGATGACAATCTGCAATACGATCAATACCTCTGTAGCTATTACAGTCATCCAGACTTTTCTGCATTTGTCCTCACTCACGTGAACAATCGATGTCGTGGTTGCCAAATAAAGCAACGGAGCAATACACAGAAAATACCTTCCCTGTACGCCACTGATCTTACTTGATGATATCGATGTAAATGCAACCAGCATCGACAGCAGGATCAATACAAGCGATATCAGGAATACCGCAAACATATATATGCGTTTCTTTTTATTTCCGCAATACTTATCACCCTCAACATTTGCAAACAATACCAGACTGAATACCAACACCAACAGCAATACCCAACTGATCTTTATATCAAGCCATGACAAAAGGCCGCCAAAGAATCCACGCAACAGCGTTTCTCCTCCGTTAATCAATGTATTCCAATACAAATAAACAACATTAAGCGGATGACGGAGCAGATATCCGAGTGAATATAATGTATCCTCTGTTACAGCTGTATCCTGTCCCGCAAACAGCTGTTTTATAACCGGAAAATAATAATATAATGCCCCGCAGAAAACAATTATAATTCCGCAAATCACTGCTGTTATAAGTATTCCCTTTTTGTGCTTCGGCATTACTTTCAGAGAATGTTCCTTCCTTTTTGCATGTATCAACAAAAATACCAGCAATAATAACGGAAAATATACACCGCCTTTTACGACAGCGGTCAGGATACCACAGAGCACCAACAGGACTACCTGCCACTTCTTATATGTTTTCTCCAACGAAAGACTCATGCATAAGGCGATAAATACATATATAATTCCATTTATCATTGCGTCATAGGACGCAGATGCCCCCTGTTGAAGCGCGATCGGAAGAAAACCAAGCGCAGCAAGCATATTCTTACCAACCGGAAGTATCCGTATGGCGAATCCTGTCAATAATACAAATACCAACAGGTTCATAAATCTTCCGATCAATAACATTAGCATGGTTGAAAGTCCAAGCAGTCGTCCGATCGTAATTCCAAATGCCATCGGTATAAAGAAAATACCCGGTACAATATTACTGGAATCTACATACGGAACTGCTATCAGCTCCTGATCATCCGGTCTTTCAAATGTATGATGTGCCAGCTGGTAATAGGAATTACTCTCTACTCCATTTGCAAGCATATCCTCCATTTTTACATCACAGGTACGCTTATATATCGTTCCCTCAATGCCCGTGTCACCTGCAAACATCATCCTATTCGAATACTTATATGCCGTATCTATATGCCATGGTTCATCCGGTACACCATGCGGCGCGATCACCACATTCATGATCATTCCAAGTAGCAGCGCCATCGGAATATAGAACTTCGATACCGGAAGCTTCTTAACAACGATAAGCATATACATGAGTTCAAAAAATATCAAAAGTGCAAGGCACAATACTGCATACATACTGCGAAGCTTCCAGCAGCTTGCATATTTCATTCCCGATATGACATTCATCTTATTTGCCGGATCTCCTCCAAACATAGCAACAAGTCCCGGCTTTTGATCTGCATTCACATAGAATACAGTATCACCCGGATTCTGAAGCTCCATCGTAAGCACAAGCCGTTTTCCCTCAGACTCTTTAAATACCGGATCATCCCATATTCCTACGCGAATCCTTTTTTTCTTATTTTTCTTTGCAGCCCCTTTTGCCGGCCGGTCTTTCTCATAATAAATCTTTCCCGTATCTGCATCAGAGACTGTGATATGAAGCATTGCATCCGGATTTGATATCACACCAACCGTTTCAACATATAATACCTGAAGATCAGGCACTGTACATTCAAAGGCTTCTACAATAACAGGATTATTTGCGGACATTTCTACCTGTCCGTTATCCTTATGTTCTATCTTAAGTGTAGCAAATACCGGCTTTGTAAATTTATCTGCAAGCTGTGCTTTATACACCAATGCAAAAACAAAGCATAGAGCCAGTCCCAAAATAACTGCCCATAATATCTGTTTTTTATTCCATGTCTGCCCTGTCTGCTTCATAACAACCTCATATTATTTATTACATAATATCTACATCTGCGCTGTAATCAACGCCATCGATCTTAAATCCGAACATCTTATAGAATTCATCCCAATATCCATCGATATCGGCAAGTTCCTTAACGTTCTCGCTGGTTACGGCATCCCAGTTCTTAGCAACTGCTTCCTGAATATCATCTGCCATTTCCCAGTCGTCCATACGGACAAATCCGTTTTCGTCTGTCTCAACTTCACCGGCCATCTTATCAAGGAAAAGTCTTGCCATCTGCTCGATACAGCCCTCATGAACACCCTTTGCTTTCATCTGCTTATAGAGCAGAGTAATGTAAAGCGGAACAACAGGAATTGCTGCACTGGACTGTGTAACAAGTGCCTTGTTGATTGCTATATATGATGATACATTTGCGAACTTCTCATTAATAATGTCGCTCGACTTATACAGATCCTTCTTTGCCATACCGATCGAACCCTCGGCATAGATCGGGAATGTGATCTTTGGTCCTATATATGAATATGCAACTGTTGTTACATGATCTGCCAGAACGCCTGCATCTGATAATGCCTGCATCCAGTCGATCCAGTCCTCGCCGCCCATAACTTTGATAGTGTTCTCGATCTCTTCCTCTGTTGCAGCAGGAATATGTGCCATTGTAACTGTATTGTCTTTTAGAACCAGAGTCTTATTTGTATATTCTTCACCGACTGTCTTAAGAACAGAAGTATACTTATGTCCATCCGGTGTTACACGTCTCGGTGCTGCAAGGCTGTAAATAACCATATCAACCTTTCCCATATCCGCTTTGATCGTGTCGATCACCTGCTGTTTGATCTCCAATGAGAATGCATCTCCGTTGATGGATTTTGCATATAAGCCATCTTTCTTTGCTTCTTCTTCAAATGCTCTTGTGTTATAGAAGCCTGCGGTTGCGGTTCTTCTTCCGTTTGACTCTTTCTCGAACATTACACCAAGTGTATCTGCTCCATAGCCAAATGCAACCGCGATTCTGGAAGCAAGTCCATATCCGGTAGATGCTCCGATCACCAGTACCTTCTTCGGTCCGTCAACCTTTGGCTGTGCCTTTACATATTTGATCTGATTCTTAATATTCTCTGCGCATCCAACCGGGTGAGCGGTGGTACAGATATAATCTTTTACTCTTGGTTCTACTACCATTTTAATTTTCTCCTCTAATCATCCGATCTGTCCGGACTTTCTTTCTCAATTTATATTTATACATTTTGTATCAATATCTGGTCATATGCGGCTTACATCTGCGGGCGCTCTTTGTTTGCAAACTTCGTGTAATCCTGCATCCATACAAGATCAACCGATCCGGTCGCGCCCTTTCTCTGTTTTGCTATAATAATCTCTGCAATACCCTTCTTCTCGGTATCCGGATTGTAATAATCATCACGGTAAATGAACATTACAACGTCCGAATCCTGCTCGATCGCACCGGACTCTCGCAGATCGGCAAGTACCGGCTTGTGATCCGGTCTGGAGTCAACCGCACGGTTCAACTGCGACAACGCAATAACAGGAACATTAAGCTCTCTTGCAAGCACCTTTAACGCTCGCGATGTATCTGAAATGAACTGCTGTCTGGATTCTACATGCTTATTCGTACTCATCAGCTGTAAGTAGTCGATGATGATAAGTCCCAGATCATTGTTCTGTTTTAATTTTCTACACTTCGAACGAAGATCGGCTACAGTGATCGCCGAATTATCATCTACGAAGATCGGCGCATCCGCGATTACCTCCGTACTCTCCATGATCTTATCCCATTCATCGTCCACCAGCTGTCCGGTCTGGATCTTCTGGGAATTTACCAGAGAATCAAGGGCGATCATACGTGTTACCAGCTGCTCCTTTGACATTTCCAGACTGAAAATAGCAACAGGGATCCTCTTTTTTACAGCTACATGGTGTGCAATATTAAGTACAAATGCTGTCTTACCCATAGCAGGACGTGCTGCTACCAGAATCAATTCCGATCCATGCAGACCCGTTAGCATATTATCCAGATCGATGAATCCGGTCGGCACACCGGTAACTCGTGTATTCTGTCTGGATGCCGCCTCGATCTGATCGATTACATCAAGTACGATCGAATCGATCGGTGCAAAATCATTTGCGCCGTTTCTCTGCTGAACGATCTTGTAAATCCCGCTCTCTGCCGTTTCAAGTAATCCGTCTACATCGTCCGTGTCAAGATAACAGTCCTTTTCGACATCCTCACACATCTTGATCATACGGCGAAGCACTGCCTTATCCGCTACAATCTTCGCATAATACTTCGCATTTGCCGATGTCGGAACTGCGGCTATGATATCAGCTATGTAGCTCATACCGGCAACATCCTCCGGAACATTCTTCTCCCGAAGCCTGTTGTTCAGCGTGATCAGATCGACTGCCATTCCTTCCTTAAACAGCTCGATCATATTCTCATACAGGATCGCATTCTGCGCACTGTAAAAGTCATCCTTTGTCAGTATATCCGACACATCTACTATGGCATCACGATCCATGATCATAGAGCCGATAACCGACTGTTCTGCATCCAGGTTATATGGTTGTTTTTTCCTGATAAATGCATCTTCCATTAGTCAGCCTCTTCTACCTTTACTGTAAGCTCTGCCTGTACCTGTGGATGCAGCTTGATCTTTACAGTAAATGATCCCATTGCTTTGATCGCATCCTTCAGCACGATTTTCTTCTTATCAATATCATAATGTAACTGGCTCTTGATCGCATCCGAGATCTCCTTTGACGATACAGAGCCGAATGCCCTACCGCCTTCGCCGACCTTTATGCCGACTGTTACAGATGCCTTTTCAAGCTCTGCTGCGAGAGCCTTGGCTGCTGCAAGATTCTCTGCCGCAACTTTTTCTTCATGTGCCTTCTTTAATTTATAATCATTCAGATTCTTTGGTGTTGCCTCAAGCCCAAGTTTTCTCGGTATAATATAATTTCTGGCATGTCCGTCACTGACATTTACCAGTTCACCTTTTTTCCCAAGACTCTTTACATCCTCCAGTAATATAACCTTCATATCAAATATCTCCTTCCTTGTACATCTCCTCAAGCAGGTTGACAAGCTGTTTCTTTACTTTTTCCTTTGTCGTATTCTTAAACTGCGCGGCCGCGATATTCGCATGTCCGCCTCCACCCATACGCTCCATAATGATCTGGACATTCACATCATCGATAGAGCGGGCAGATATCTTTACATTTTCTCCCAACTGTGCGATTACAAAGGAAGCACGTACACCTGCAATATTCAACATCTCATTTGCCACCTTGGCTGTCAGTACAGTCGGTGATTCAGGTCCTTCTTTCGGCTCAAATACCGATACTGCAAACATCCCAAGAACCATCTCTGCGTTTCTAACGCCATCTGCTTTTTGTCTGTATGTGTCAATATCGCTTCTGAACATCTTTCTGACACGCATAACGTCCGCGCCGCTTCTTCTCAAATAAGCAGCAGCCTCAAATGTACGAACACCTGTCTTTGTCAGGAAGTTATCTGTATCGATCAGAATACCTGCATACATCGCATCTGCCTCAGACGGGCGAAGCTTGATTTTCTCATCCATGTACTGTAACATCTCCGCGATCATTTCGCACGCTGACGAAGCAAATGGTTCTACATAGGAAAGGGTCGCATTCGCGATCACATCCTTTGTCTGTCTGTGATGATCGAACACAACCACCGTCTTTGCATAGGAAATAAGCTCCTCACACTCAGTCAGACTCGGATTATTCACATCTACGACTACCAGCATCGTATCCGCATTTATCATCTCAATCGCCTGTTCATTGTTGATGATCATGTCATCACCATACATACTGTTTGCTGTAAAATTACCATAGATCGGACTGATCGCCGATGACACTTCATTGATAACGATATGTGCCTCTTTATTCATAGAATTCACCATACGATACACACCGATTGCAGATCCGAATGCATCCATATCCGGATCCTTGTGTGCCATGATGATCACCTTTTCTTTTGTCTCTAACAGCTCCTTAAATGCCAGTGTCTTAACACGAGCTTTTACACGGGTAGATTTCTCTGTACCCTGACTTCTTCCACCATAATAAGTAATCTTATCATTGGATTTCAGGACAACCTGATCCCCACCACGTCCGAGTGCAAGTTCCATTGCGGAACGAGCCGCTTCAAAATCAGCCAGAAAGCTGGAATATTCCGTTCCAAGACTTATAGATAACGTAAGTGGCAGATCATTTCCGATATTGATTGCTTTTACCTCATCCAGCAATGCAAATTTATTCTCCTGAAGCTGCGGAAGATATTTCTTCGGCATAACGAACATATACTTATCCTTTTCAAAGGAACGTACAATCGCATCTACATTTGCCATATATTTATTGATCTTTCGATCTACAAGTGCAACTAACAGTGAATGACGGACTTCCTCCAGATCATCGAATATCTCATCATAATTATCGATATATATCAGACCGGTAACCAGCTTCTGCTCCTCATTCTCCTTCGCCAGTTTGTTCTGCTCCGTCATATCAAACAGATACATGGCAATAAATGTGGTAACACCGTCTGTATGTTTCTTTCTCTTCGAGGTACGTGTCTTTTTATTCTCCTCCTGTAAACCTGTATCCTGTAGTACGATCTCCGGTGCTTCTGCACTTTCCGGTGCTTCCGGTTCAGCAACCGCATCTACCGGGCCATTCGGATTTACCCTGACACGCTTGATCTCTACTTTATATTCTCTTTCATTATATTCGATATCTGCATGAACCGTATCTTCACCCTCAGCCGGTATCATCTCATGTGTTAAGCCCTCAAACACCTGCATAGCTGTAAGCCGCATCAGCTTACGCTTACTTGTATTCGTGATATGTGCAAATTCATCATTTACCCATGCAAGTCTTCCCGTCTTGTCTAAGATAGCGTATGGTATAGGGAATTCCCGGATCAGATCCTTCTGAACTCTACCATTTTCCATCGCCTGATTTGCAAATAATGCGTCACTTGATACACGTGAAGATATATAAAGGACGATAGTCATAGCCGCATAAACAGCAGTAATAATGATACCTACCACACCTGCTGCCACACTGATCGTAAACATCCAGATATCAAACACCACAAACAATGCAATCATATAGAGCGGCATCTGTGTATAAAAATCATGTCTTTTATTTGTATGTTTATTTTCGTTCATGACGAATCTGTCCTTTCCGGATAATCTGTATCCTGTTTATTTTAGTTGTGTTTTCTGTCTGTTCATCCGTGCGATCCAATGGATCAGGATCATACCGAATGCCACAGAAACAAATGTCAGACCTACAATGTATGCAAATCCTGTCCAATACGATACATCCGGGAAGATATAACGGACAGTTGCCCGCGCCGGGCTCTGGCAAAGATAGATAAACAAGCTCATCTCTCCCAGGAATTTACTTACTTTATTATCAAAAACACCTGATATTGCCGACTGCTTACTGGCAGTGATCGATATCGCAAACAACAGCAAAATGTTATTATAAAATACACAGGTCTTTCCACCTTCATGCATCATAAAGATCGCAAGCAGATACAGCAGAAGCTCTGCGATTCCGAGAAGCCGTTTTACTGACGGACGAAATTCTTTCTTCTTCAGATATTCTGCAAACATATATACCAGACATCCTATATTCAAGCCTACAAAGGCACGCAAGATGCCATGCGTGATAACACCTTCAAACTTCGTAAAGCCATTATATCCGACAGTATTATAAAAATATCCTGATATCAAAAGCGCGGTAACAGGAGCAATGATCAGTGTATAAGTGTCCTTATACTTTCGTAATAATGGATAGATCACCAGCATGGCGATAAGCATAGCCGAAATATACCAAGTGATCATCACAACCTGAGTTCCCTGCACGCCTGACATGGACAGCAGTAAAAAGTTCGGAATCATCTTCACAATCGCAATAAATAATCCGATAATTCCTTCCTTTAAATATACATATCGGCCGACTTCCACAAACCATACACAAAGCCCCAGTGCATAGCAATACAAATATGCCGGTAAGATCCGTCGGATCTTATGAAGGGCAAAGCCGAATGTCTCTTTCCCGAGAGAAATACCTGTATGCCGTTCTTCTGCTTTTGCAGCTGACACACACATGAAATATCCTGATACGATAAAGAACATCTCAACCGCATATCGTCCCCATTCCAACAGATATCCATGCTTGCCGCCATATACCTCACCTACATGGAATACAAGTATCACCAGGCAAAACACAAATTTCCAGAAGTCGAGGGCTCCATTGTATTTTTTATTCATTTCTATTTCTCGCTTTTCTTCTTATACTGGCTCATTCTTGTATCAATCTTATTCGTGATGCCAAGTCCGAAAGCCTGTTCATTTTCTTTATACTGTAACAACGCACGGAACATATATACATCTTCCGGTGTCGTAACCTTGATATTTCCTCTGTTGCCTTCAACAATATGTGCCACAATATTCTGACTTCTGATAATGGTACATGCATCAACCATTCCTTCATATCCGGTTGGAGTTGCACGGACAACATCATGAGCGGCAATGATATCCTTCAGGTAGAAGGACTGCGGTGCCTGTGCTGAATATGTGTCTTTTCTAGGTGGTACCGAATCGATCTCGACACCATTCTCACTGATCATGATCGTCTCATAGCAGGCAGTCGATGTGATCGCATTACCGTACTTTTTAACGCTCTCTATATTGTTGGAAATAACATCATATGAAACATATGGTCGAACACCATCATGGATCAGAACAATAGAATCCTCCGGGCATTCAGACTCTGCCATTTTAAGTGCATTGTAAATAGAATCCTGAGAAGTTGCTCCACCGGCCAATACATGTTTTACCTTTGTCAGATGATACTCTTCTGCCAGATCTTCTACATAAGGAATATAATCCTCGAGAACCGAGATGTAGATCGCATCGATCTGATCATGATACTGGAATAACTGTAATGTATGAACCAGGATCGGTTTTCCGTTGATCTCAAGGAACTGCTTTGGAATTCCCGCTCCCATTCTTACTCCACTGCCGCCTGCAAAAATAATTGCTATATTCATCTACTGTTTCTCCTTTTTTCTGTTTATTTTAAATTTTTCACTTCTTTGCCGCAATTGTGCGATACAGAATGCTATATAGACTTTCCCCATTCTGCATAGATATATTAATTTTATAACGAAATCAAGAAAAATTCAACTTATATTTGACTTGATGCATTGTGTGTTATTTGTTTTATCGTTTTCAATATTCTCTCCGTTGCCTTACCATCACACATCGACATATGATAAGCAAAGCACTTTTCGATCTCGGCAGGATCCCGCTCGGACAGTTCATACTCGATTGCCGCAGGAAGCCCCGCTCCATCCGTAACCACCTTACACGGGAAGGAATCATATGGAACATAGAAGCCTCTGGCATGGTCAAACGAATCAAAGTCCGGTGCAAAAAATAAAAACGGCTTCTTATATGCCATATAGTCAAATAATATCGAAGAATAATCTGTGATGAGCAGATCTGCAACCGCAAATATTTTCTCGGACGGCAGATCGCAATTCGACTTCATTCCCTTTTCTTCCAGATGTGGATGCAGCTTGATCACCCAGTAATAACGATCTTCTGTTTCTTTCATAACTCTCTGTATCTCTTCCATTCCACAGAGTGTCGGCATAGCCGCATTCCCCCGGAATGTAGGAGCCCAGAGAATTACTTTTTTCCCTTTTGCTTCCGGATATTTCCGATAAAATTCCTCATGGTTTGCCTGATTCCACACATCATCATAATAATAGTCCGACCGACTGATCCCGGTCGCCTGTACAACTCCCGAAGCAAGCCGCATTGTCTTTGTAAATACCGGGACACAACACGGTGCGCTGACTGTCAGCAGATCATAGTTTTTGTAAACCGAATCGCCTTTATACATCTTCGGAATATCTTCCGTCGTGTCATATCCGCTTTTCTTAAGCAGTCCGCCTGAATGCCAGAGCTGTACCACCTTTGTCTCCGGCCGTTTCTCACAGGCCGATACAGGAAGAAAATTATCACAGATAAATACATATTCTGCGACAGCATACCGCTTCATAAACTGCCTCAGCCACTTTAACAGACTGCCATATCCCATCTTTCCAAAATCGGTGACCCAAGTTTCGTTCTTATACTCCGGATCCCATTGCAGTGTTTCATACATTTTTTTCATAGAAAAAGGCAGTTCCTCATGATGTGCATCGGCGAAGATCACCAGCCCCTTTTCAACCGGCTTTCCGGCATACCGTTTATAGAGCAGCGGCAGATAAATCTGCTGCATCGCCATTTTCAATACCTGTTTTATATAAAATACCATCTTCATATAATTACAAATAAACCTTTCGAACATTATCGAAAACCGGCGGCATCCGCGTTTTCATGCGTATGCCGCCGGCTTATCATCATTTTCTATCTAAATTATTAACCATTAATTCTGGAAAGAAGCTCCTTACCAAGTTCCTCATTACCAGGCTTACCAAGTAATGCGAACATGTTCTTCTTATAGCTTTCTACACCTGGCTGGTTAAATGGATTTACTCCAAGAGTGTATCCGCTGATACCACATGCAAACTCAAATGTGTAGAACAGCTCACCTAATGTGAACTCATCGATCTTGTCAATATTGATCTGGATGATTGGAATTCCGCCATCAACATGTGCAAGAATTGTTCCGTTCATAGCACTCTTATTTGCAAAATCTACTGTCTTGCCTGCAAGGTAGTTCAGACCATCAAGATCACAATCCTCTTCTTCCATTACGATCTCACATGTTGGATGTAACACATTGATTACTGTCTCGAAATGGTTCTGTGAACCCTGCTGGATAAACTGTCCTAATGAATGAAGGTCTGTTGTAAAGTCAGTTGCTGTCGGGAATAATCCCTTACCGTCTTTTCCTTCGCTCTCGCCGTATAACTGCTTCCACCATTCTGCTACGAAATGTAATGCCGGCTCAAAGTTGGCAAGGATCTCGATGGACTTGCCCTTTCTGTACAGGATATTACGAACTGCTGCATACTTCATAGCATCGCTATCGTCAAAGTTCTCTGCAAGGCAGTCTTTTCTTGCTGATGCAGCACCTTCCATGAGCTTATCAATATCTGCACCGCTTACTGCGATCGGAAGAAGACCTACTGCTGTCAGAACTGAGAAACGTCCACCTACATCATCAGGTACCACGAATGTCTCATATCCTTCTTCTGTAGCAAGTGTCTTCAATGCTCCCTTTGCCTTATCTGTTGTAGCATAGATTCTCTTAGCTGCTTCTTCTTTACCATATTTCTCAATTAATTTCTTCTTGAAAATTCTGGATGCAATACCAGGCTCTGTAGTTGTACCTGACTTGGAAATGATGTTGATAGAGAAATCTCTGTCTCCAATCACCTGTAACAGGTGTGCCATATAGGTACTGCTGATATTACTTCCTGCATAATAGATCTCAGGGGTTTTACGAATCTCTTTATCTACTGAATTATAAAAGCTGTGTCTTAAAGCTTCGATCGCTGCTCTTGCGCCAAGGTAAGAACCGCCGATACCGATAACTACCAGAACATCTGAATCTGACTGGATCTTAGCAGCCGCTTTCTTGATTCTTGCGAACTCTTCCTTATCATAATCAACCGGAAGATCGATCCATCCAAGGAAATCATTTCCTTCACCGGTCTTGTTTACAAGTGTTGATTTTGCTGCAACAACTTCTTCCTTAATAGCTGCGATATCCTCAGCGGAAGCCATACCAGCAACATTCTTAAAATCGAAACTTACTGTCTTTGCCATTTTATTATCTCTCCTTGCTTATATGATTTTTCAAAGCTATGGATAATTGTAGCAAAAGGAAACCCCATAATCAACTATTTTTCGAACATTTCATCAAGTGATACAAATCTGTAACCAAGTTCTGTTAAATTTGACAACACCGTATCTAACGCCTGCGCATTTGACTCCGACACATTATGCATGAGCGGAATTGCGCCATTATGATAATATTTATCAAAATGCTCGATCACATAATCTTTCCCCGGCTGATTATTTACATCATAATCCAAATATGCCATGCTCCAGAAAATGGTCTTATACCCCATATCCTTTGCCAGTTGGAGCACCCTTTCACTGTACTCACCGCTCGGCGGTCTGAAATATGGATCCATCCGGTAACCCGTGGCCTCTTTCATATAATCAGCACAGGTCTGCAATTCTTCCTTCTGTTTTTCCACACTGATACCGGGCATGGAAGGATGGGTAACTGTATGGTTGCCAACCTGGTGGCCCTCCTCTTTCATTCTTTTTACCAGCTCCACATTATCCCTGATATACGTCTGTGTGACGAAAAAACAAGCTTTTGCATTATGCTTCTTTAACGTGTCCAGCATCTGTTCTGTATATCCGTTCTCATAACCGCAGTCAAAGGTCAGATATATAACCTTGTCATCTCCGGCATCCTGATCCACATAATATGCATCATACTGTTCGATCGAAAAACTGTGATCGCAGTCACTGATCCCATGATTTTTATCCCGTACAATGTACCATGAAAACTTCTTATTACTGACTGCATCATAATCACGAAGCAGCGTCATATCCTCCGTCGCCGCTTCTGTCCGGTCTTCTACACTTCCATTATCATTTCCCCCTTTTCGTCCGTCCGGACTGCCATTTTGTCCACCGGAACCATCAGCCGTCCGATTTCCCTCATTCTGCATCTGACAGTCTCCCGGTGTTGCCACATTTCCGTTTTTCCTCGTTTTGCTCTTCGCCATTCCGGCACAGCCTGTCAGAAACAGACACATCATAATTCCCGAAACTACATACAGTTTTTTGACTGTAACCACTTCCAATTGTTATTTTGGATATAATATATGCTGTTTCTTCCGCTGTTTATACCTATACCTGTCAGGTTGTACTGATTCCCTGCAGCAGCTTGTCAAATAATGCATCACACGCCGCGATCTGTTCCTCCGTTATCTCCCGGTCATCTTCCTTTGCGGTCTGTTTCAGAGGCTGCTGCCCTTCGGCTGCCGGCTGCCGCCGGCTTTTCTCTGATCTGCGGTGTTCTGCCCGCATCGCTTTTTTCGATTTTGCCGTGATTCTTTCCCGTGTCGAATCCATTTCCTGCATTTTCATTCCGGATGTACCAAGCTTCTTTTCCGGTGCATCCTTCTGTCCGTCGCCGGCCAACCGTCCATCTTTATTTTCCGGCTCTGTCTCTGCAACTGCCTGCAGGTCCTTCTTTTTAATATCAGTCTCCCGACTCTTTCTACGTTCTGCCTCAGCCTTTTTCTCGTTCCGTCTGTCCTTCTGTTCTCCCATCTGTGCCAGTGCCGCATCAATATCGATCACATTTGGCTCTATAATAGCCGCTGCCGTCTGTTTCAGACCACTCCGGCTTCTGTCATCTGCTTTCTGTTTACTGCTCTCCATCTGTTTTTCCTGCTCCCGTTTCAGACGATTTGCCAAACTGTTGTTCATATAGCTGACGAGTTCCGCCGATAACATCTCACATTTCCGCCGGGTATTGAATATGTTGTAGACCATCTGCATAACTCCACAGGCAACAATACCCCACATACCGATCTGCACACTTGCAAATACAGAACTGCCTGTCCGATATTCCCACCAGGTTCCGATCAGACCTGTTCCGGCAGCAAGGATCATCATGTTACTGCAGAAGCTGTTCCAGGAGCTGACATAGCTCTTGCCCAGCTTCAGTTTATATATGTATTTCTCGACAAACGATCTCGTATCCCGGATACCCACATCAAGATACGATAACTCCTCGTACCTTTTTCGTATCTCCACCAGTGCTTTCTTTTTTGTACTTTTCATACTTCCTGCTCCTCTGACCAGCCCTTTCAAAAATCCATCCATTATCAGCTTTGCTACAATTCCACATATTCCCGTCGCTGCGATCACATACAAAAAAATACTCTGTTCCAAAATAGTTCCAAACATAACCATTTCCCCTTTTCAAATAATTTTTCATGTTTTCAGTTCCGATACCCCGCTCCGGATTCAGGGTGGTTTCATTATAGTTTCGGTATTTTTGATTTTTCAAGTGAAATCACACGACAAATGTTTACCTTTATTTTCATTTTTGGTATACTGATTTAGATTTGAACTCATTTAAGAATGTGTATGGTTATTTTGGACTATAATAGAAAAGAGGTAGATTAAAATGGATTATAAAACAAAAGGAACCTGTTCCACTAACATTCATTTTGAAGTGGAAGATGGTAAAGTTAAAAATGTTTCTTTCACAGGCGGCTGCAATGGTAACCTGAAGGGTATCAGCGCCCTAGTTGAGGGAATGAAGGTGGAAGATGTCATTGATAAACTGGAAGGAACAACATGCAGCTTCAAGCCAACATCCTGTCCGGATCAATTGGCAAAGGCACTTAAGAATTATCTTCAGGGGGCATAATATATGAAACGAATCATCCTTACCGGCGGTGGAACTGCCGGTCATGTTACACCAAATATAGCATTGATACCGGAATTACGGAAGCTTGGATATGATATCCATTATATCGGTTCTTATAACGGAATGGAACGCAAGCTGATCGAGGATCTGAACATTCCTTATCATGGGATCTCCTCCGGCAAGCTCAGACGTTATTTTGACCTTAAGAACTTTACAGATCCGTTCCGGGTTATAAAAGGTATGGGTGAAGCCAAGAAGTTAATGAAGGAACTGAAGCCGGATGTCGTATTCTCAAAGGGCGGCTTTGTAACCGTTCCTGTCGTATTCGCAGCCAAATCCTGCAACATCCCTGTCATCATCCACGAATCTGATATGACACCGGGTCTTGCAAATAAGCTGGAGCTTCCAAAGGCCTCCCGTGTGTGTTGCAACTTCCCGGAGACAAAGGATATGTTCCCGGAAGGTAAAGCAGTCGTGACCGGAACCCCGATCCGTAAAGAGCTTTTCAACGGAAATGCAGTTGATGCGATCAACTTCTGCGGTTTTACAGACAACAAGCCTGTGATCCTGATCGTCGGCGGCAGTTCGGGAAGTGCCGTGATAAATAAAGCGATCCGTGAAAACATCGATAAACTGCTGGAGCGTTTTAACGTGATCCATCTCTGCGGTAAGAGCAATCTGGATCATTCACTTGATAACAAGTCCGGTTATGTTCAGTATGAATATATAAAGAAAGAACTAAGCAGTATGCTTGCTCTTGCTGATCTTGTGATCTCCCGTGCCGGTGCAAATGCGATCTGTGAATTGCTTGCTCTTCGCAAACCGAATATCCTGATCCCGTTATCTGCTGCTGCCAGCCGCGGTGACCAGATCTTAAATGCAGAATCCTTCAAAAAGAGCGGTTACAGTTATGTGATCAAAGAAGAGGAATTATCCTCCGAGACATTATTTGCTGCGATCGATGATGTCTATAATAATAAACAGACTTACATCGAGACAATGGAAAAGAGCAATCTTACAGATTCCACGTCTATTATAATCGGCATGATCGAGGAACTGGTGAATAACAAATAAATACAGCAACAGGTATAACGCGCATAAAAGAAACAGGCACATATCATTTCGATATATGCCTGTTTCTTTTATATGGTATATATTATAATTACTTCGCTGCATTTGCGATCTTCTCATAGGCAGCTTCTTTTGCCTGATCGGTCGAAAGAATATCATCCTTGATCGTTATCACGATATCAACCTGAGAATTATTTCTTACTGTAAATTCAACCTTCATAGGCTGATCTGTATACATCTGATCCATACCTGCTGTAGTAAGATCCATTGTAGCCTTAGATCCGTAGTATGTAACTTTCCAGTCACCGCTTGCTTCTTCTTCATAATACCAAGCACTGCTCTTACACAGATTTTCAAGACCATCACCAAAAGTCTTATCAAATCCCGGAATCTTTGTCTTCTTGATCTTATCTACCTGAGCTTTCGCCGTATCATCTGTACGATACTGAATATTTCCCTTTACAAACATCTTTGATGTCTGCGGCAGAACAGCATAAACTCCAAAGCACAATCCGATTACTATAAGAATAGCAACTAACACTTTTACAAAAGTCTTCATATCAACACTCCCATTTCCTTTATTATTAAATACTTAGAACAGTTCTTTTTCCAACTGAAATATAAATTCTTCCAAGAGCTGCATACGCTTATTATATTCCACTCTGCCGGCATCTGTCTTGCATCTTCTGATCTTTGGTTTATTAATTCTGTAAAAGTTCTTTATTCTGTAATATGCGCGCTTATAGCTTGCATCGTCCTCCAGCGCAGTTGCCATGGAATCCCATAGTACACTGACTGCTCCCACTTCATCTAACAGATCTGCATCCATAACGATCCTACATTCCAAAGAAAGATCTGCATCTGTATCCTTCTCCTCGTGAATCATTATAATCTCCCCGATCTTTGCGATCTTTTCAGGATCTACTCCTATGCTGTCCAGATATTCAACAGCTATCTCTGCACCAACTTCTCCATGTGGTCTGTTCTCATCCCAGCCAATGTCATGTAAAAGTGCTGCAAGTACGATAATATCAAGATCGCCCCCTAACTTGGACTGTAACTTAATTGCCCATCTGTACACACGCATCGTGTGTTCATATCTACTTCTAAACTCATAATTTGGCGGTCTGCCATTCTTCGCAGTCTGCGTTTTGACAAACTCAATTACATCAGCGTAATTCATCTCTGTTCGCCCCTTGATTTATACCTTTTTTTGTAACTTACGCTCTATTTGACGATTTAAAATCCTGCCAAACAGACTTTCTCCAAAACTTTCTCATAAAAAAAGAAAGTATCATTATCTATGATAGCATCTTTTGTATAGATTTGCTATGTTTTTTTGAAAATTTTATAAATATTTTTATCAAAAAAATCCATGCAGTTTTCTCTCGAAACGCCGCCATAAGCGTTACCTTAGCAGTTAACTCAGCCCAGGCACCCTCGCGGCACACAGGAGATTCTCCTTAGTGCTGCTTCGTCTCCGACCTGACACGGTTCGAAGAGTCCTGTTGCGCAAGACCCAGACATCAACGCCACTTACTAAGGGCAGCCCTACAGTGGACATCCCTCAAGAAAACTATCACCCCTGCTATAGCGGATTGCAGGTTCAGGGCACCGCTACTTCCCCGGTTGCATGGAAACTTTATAACATATTCAATTGCACGCCACATTTTTGGCGCATATTTGATTATAAATGACGATCGCACATACGTCAACCTGTTTCTTTGGCAGCGTTTTTGGTGGATTGGGCTGCAGGCTGTGGCAAAGGCTGTTGATCCTCGCAACGTCCCTGTTCATCACACACGCCTGATCCGCTCATGCTCCTGTGCTAACTCGCCCTTCGGGCTCAGACAAGCACCCGCATGAGCTGGCAGCGTGTTCTTCACGTCGGTCCTTTTGCGAATGTCCAAACAGCCTCTGCCACAGCCTGCAGCCCAAATACCGCCCTAACAACACTGAAAAAAGCAGATCAGGCAGGTATGATGAACAGAAACATTGCTGGACAACATATATAAATTGGCAAGTCATGAAATCCGGCTATCGATAAAGCAAGATGCATGTTTAACAGCCGGATTCTGTGACCTGCTGATTTGTATATGGTGTCATTTGCATATGTTTCGTTACGAAGAACACACTGCCAGCGAATGCGGGTGCTTGTCTGAGCCCGAAGGGCGAGTTAGCACTGGAGCATGAGCGGATCAGGCGTGTGTGATGAGTAGAAACATTGCTGGACAACATATATAAATTGGCAGGTCATGAAATCCGTCTATGTTGAACATGCAATCTTCAAAAATTCTACCGCTGACGGCTTCCTACGACCACGCCTTTGCGGAGGTCTGCAAAAAAGTCCTTCATCAGGCTGCTGCACTCCTCCTGACAGATACCATATACTGTTTCTACCTGATGATTAAATGCCGACATATCGAACATATTAAGGATCGAACCGGCGCATCCGGCTTTCTTATTCATACACCCGATCACAACCTTCGGGATCCTTGCCTGTACGATGGCTCCGGCACACATCTGACACGGTTCTAATGTCACATACATCGTACAATCCTCCAACCGCCAGTCACCGAGTTTCTTTGATGCCTGCTCGATCGCCAGCAGTTCTGCATGCGCCAGTGTTGTCTTCTTCAGATTTCTCTTGTTATACCCCCGTGCGATCACCTTATTATCCTTTACGATCACACAACCGATCGGAACATCTCCCTGAACATAAGCTTTCTGCGCCAGCTTAATTGCCTTTTTCATATAAATCTCATACATCTTCCTGTCTTCACCCGACATCTCAGGTTCTGTCCCTTGCCGATCTACGTATGTATCTTTTACTTCATCTTCCCTGTTCCGTATATTCTGATCATCTTCTATCCCCTGTCCTATTACATTTTCTTCTGTATTCTGTTCCATTTTCTTCTCCATGCCGGCATCCTCCGTCATTCAACCTGCGCTCTTCACCATGCCGTTTTTTTTTATCATTCAATAAACATTATTTTATGCCACAGCTCTTTTTTTATTTCAGATCCACCACCCAGTAGCCAAAGCTTCCTGTCTTGATCCTTGTCTCCTTCACCGGAATAAAACGATCAAATCCAAAGATTCCTGCGAGATACTTCTCTTTGGATGAATACTCTCCCGGCACTCCCAATATGTATCCGTTCGTATCTTCTTCATCAAACAGCACCCTTCCGAGCATCAGATATTTATAACTGTAAAATCCATGTGTCAGGAAGCTATTCACCCCCAACCGCCAGTTATCCATGTTCAGCAATCCGATATCGTTCGGATTGATCTTTACACACTCGATCACTCCGTTTTCTCCATCCGGACAATTCGGCAGGAGCGGAAGCTTTTCCCGGTTCGCCATCAGTTCTGCCGCTCTTCCGTCTTCTTTCATTGTTTCTAAAACCTCGGCTGCCGTTACTCGTTTCTCCGTTTCTTCATCGGCCCGGGAAAATATCTTTTCATCCGGAGACTCCTCCGATTCCGGCAAAACGGTTTCCGAGTTGTCTGTATCTGTATGTGCCGTTTCTTTCACCTCTGAAGCCATTGTCTCCGTCTCAGATTCGCTGTCCATGTTTTCTGATTCTGCCATCGTCTCGGACACGATTCTTCTCCGATCATACTCTGTTACTGCAATTCCGCGGGCAGCTTCTTCCTCCCGTCTGGCAAATGCCTGACTGTAGTCCACAGTATTATCTGTCCATGAAGAACAGAAAATATCACTTTCTTCTTCGCCCATCCGCCTTATGATAATGCCGCTCCACGCTGTGATCGGCCGTCCGGTCTGATTGACATTATTCCAGTCAAAGGTAAAGCAGCCTTCTCCCCTGCCGGATTTCATGTTCAATTTCCCAAGATACAGAACAGCCGGAATCATACCGTCCGGCACTGCCTCCGGATATTCCTCCGGGTCCGCAAGCGTCTCACGATACAGATAAACCGAATATAAGCCCTCTTTCTTTACCTGATCCTTAAGATTCACCTGCATTTTACCTTTCTCATTCTGCTTCTGCACCTTTGCAAATCCAACATTTTCACATTTATCATAATTGTGATATCTGAAAATATATGATATAAATCTGTTCCAGTAAACCATAGATACCTCCGCCTCTTTTTTCTATCTGACATTTTTCATCTGACAGGAAATCATGTCTGCTTCCGCTATTATCCCTGAAAGACAAGCCTTACTTGTATCTATGCATTTTTTCTGTAACTTATTCCTTTATTCTTCGGAAATAGTATCACTTAACTTTGCAAATTCTGCCAGCGTTAAACTTTCTCCCCGAACATTTGCGGCAAGTCCCATTTTTTCCAGAGCTTTCTCCACCTGTGCTTTTGAATATGGAAGCTCGGGGCTGTTTGCGATTCCGTTCTGTAACGTCTTTCTTCTCTGGTTAAAGGATGCCCGGATCAGCTTGAACATCAGGCTCTCATCCTTTACCATCACCGGCGGCTCCTCATATCTGGTCAATCGGATCACCGCAGATCCTACACCCGGTCTCGGGATAAAGCAGTTTGGCGGTACATTTGCTGCAATATATGGTTTTGCATAATACTGAACCGCAAGTGACAACGCACCGTAATCTTTCGATCCCGGTCCTACCTGCATCCGGTCTGCTACTTCCTTTTGTACCATGACCGTAATTGACTGTAATGGTACATGGCTTTCAAATAAGCCCATAATGATCGGAGTTGTAATATAATACGGCAGATTGGCAACGACCTTGATCGGTTTACCACCGTTTTCTTCCTCAACCAGTCGGTTGATATCTAACTTCAATATATCTTCATTAATAACCGTTACATTATCATATTCCGCCAAAGTCTCCCCAAGGATCGGGATCAGATTTTTATCGATCTCAACCGCGATCACCTTTCCGGCCGACTCTGCCAGATACTGTGTCATCGTTCCGATTCCCGGTCCGATCTCCAGTACCAGATCATCCTTCGTGATCTCCGCTGCATTTATGATCTTTGTGATCACATGGTCATCGATCAGAAAATTCTGACCGAACTTCTTCTGAAATGCAAACTCATATTTCTTTATTGTCTGTATCGTAACCTGCGGGTTACTTAATTTCTCCATGCTCTGTCCTCCATCTATGCATTCTTACGCTTTCATCTTATCACGCAATCATTCTTCCTACGCCTCTGCCTGCATATTTTCTTCCATTCTGTACAGCTTCAGACTGTTTCTGAATGTCACGTCATACACATCTTCTTCCGTAACTCCCTTTAATGCTGCGATCTCTTTTGCCACATAAGGAATATTAAGGGCAGAGTTCCGTTTTCCACGGAATGGTACGGGTGACAGATACGGCGAATCCGTTTCTAATACGATGCTGGTAAGCGGAATGGCTTCCACCACCTCTTTCAGCTTACGTCCATTGTTAAATGTCACTACACCGCCAACGCCGATATAATATCCCATCTTAATATATTCTCTTGCAATCTCTGTACTGTATGAAAAACAGTGAATGACGCCACCGCAAAGTCTTCCCTGCATCTCTTTCATGATATCCATGGTATCCTTTGCCGCATCCCTGCTGTGGATCACAACCGGAAGCTTCAGTTCTTCTGCCAGCTCCAACTGCTTTCGAAACCAGTGGATCTGCACCTCTTTTGGCACATCCTCATGGAAATAATCCAGCCCGATCTCTCCGATCGCCTTTACCTTCTCATCTGCTGCCATCTGCCGATACATCTCGATCGCCGCATCTGACAGCTCCGGTGCATCATCCGGGTGCGTTCCGATCGCCGCATAGATAAAATCATATCGGTGTGCAAGCTCAACGGATGCCTTTGAGGTCACTATATTAGCCCCTATATTCATTACATATCGGATATCCTGTCTCTGAAATTCCTCTAATAACCGCTCTCTGTCTGTATCAAACTGTTCATCATCATAGTGTCCGTGTGTCTCAAATATCATCTTCATATTCCTCGGTCATTTATTTTCTCAGACTGCTCCAGTCTGTATGCTTCGCTGCATCCCATTCTTCTTTCCGGCTCTCATACTGCTCATTGAACCAGTCTACTGCCGCAAGCTTTCCATCCTCCGAAAACGGAAATTCCTTTGTCAGCTTCTTTTCATCATCCGTATTCTCGTAACTGAACGGCTCCGGCCAGACCGTTGCCATCAGAGTTCCGGCATTCTGTACTTCTTTCGGTTTAAAAAATACATTTTCAAGCGGATTTCTGGCAAGGCGGAACCGCATGCCCTGATAACTTCCCTTAAATGCCTTTCCATACAAATAATAATTAATATGATAAAATGTTGTTTCTTCAATCTTTGGTGTGTCACCCATATCTCTCATCTGCCTTTCATCTGCCGGCACATTTTTCTTCATTCTTTTAAGTATACACTACTAAGATCAGCATATGCAACCAACTGTTGTCATTCTTTACGCCAATCGGCTTCCTTTATGCCGCACAATTCATCTTTTTCTTGCCAGTCAATCCCCATACAAAAAGACCCTTATCCACATCGGTTCTTGTATATCTGCTTCCGCTCCTGTGAACAAAGGTCTTTTCTATGAAAATCTATATTCTGTTTATGCTTCGTCTTTTACCATAAAAATAACTCCGGCTACCTTTGGTCCTGCATTGGAAGCAACCGCTGCTCCGATCTGGAAGAAATCGTCCGGCGCATAACCAACCTTTTCTGTCATCTTGGCAGCCAGTTCATCCCTGCATACATCATCGCATCCATATACGATCTGATATGGCGAACCCGGAAGCATCTCTGCTGCTGAGACATCTGCCATCTTTGCCAGTAATTTCTTCTCGCCGCGGCATTTGAATGCTGTAACGATCTCATTTGCCCATATCTTCATGATCGGTTTTACGCCAAGTGCATCACCGACCAGTGCTGCGGCACTCGGAATACGTCCTGATTTTGCTGCATATTTCAATCCATAAATACCGAAGTAGATCCGTCGTTTCGGAAGAATGTCTGACAGATAAGCAGTGATCTCATCCACTGTTTTTCCTTCTTCTGCCATCTTTGCTGCCTGCACAACCGGATATCCATACTGACCGCTGTATCCAACACCATCAAAGATCCGGATCGTTCCTTTTCCTGCATACTCCGGATGCTCCTCAAAGAATTCATTCTTTGCCATGACTGCATTATCATGGGTAGCAGAACCTTTTTTATTGATGCTGACAAATATAATTTCTGTATATCCTGCATCAAACTGCTCCTTATACAGCTCGTCGAACTGGAATGCTGTGATCTGCGCCGTCTTTGGCAGTTCGTTTGGATTTTCCTCCATTATCTTATAAAAACCGGCATTGTCAAAATCGACTCTGCTCATATAAGATTTGTCACCGACCGTTACCGGAAACGGAAGGATTAATATATTATATTTCTGTTCCTCAGCAGTTGAAATATCACTGGCTGAATCTGTTATGATCCTGATCTTGCTCATAGGTAAAACCTCATCTTTCTATTTGTAAACCGGCACTTCAAAACTCTTATACACTCTACTAATTCCAAGTTTCAAAAATGCCTGTATCCCTTAACTTTTTATAATATAGATGATTCGAACAGCAAATGTCAATCGTAGTTTCTATATAGAAAAGCCATGGTTTTCGGGGCTTTGTAACATGGTTTGAAAGACTAGATATTTTATTTTACTTTTTGAGGAAGACTCCCTATCCGGCAGTAAATTGTGTTACAATGAAATCCATAAACAAACTTGAAAAGCAATGTATATGAGCTTCGCATATGCAATATATTTGAAAATTGCGCATATACAGACAGGGGATTCTTTCATCATTACATAAGGGGATAAAAGCATGCTTACTTTAAAGGCAAAAGATTCGGAGTCATCCGAAAATGAACCAATAATAGAAACTGACATTTTTCAATCAGATGCAGACCCATCTGATTCGCCGTATTCACAGGAATATTTTGATCTGATGGATATGATCGATAATACAGGCAAGCAGATCGAATATTATAAAATGGTATATACTGCTGAGATCGATGGTCTGGCAAAAAGGCGGCACAGCCTGAAAACACATTTTCTTTATAATGTCGTATTTCTGATCTGCCTGATAATATTTGACTCTCTTTTTTCTAATATTATGTTAAGTGGTGGCGGAGTTGTCATGCAGACGTATGAAGGCTGGATCGCCGTAGGTGCATTAATTCTCGGCACGATCTATATGATCTGCCGTGTGATCCGAGCCTATATCATCTATCAGATCAATGTCCGTGCCGGCTTCATGACTGATTATCTGCAAAAGCATGACATCCACACCATGATTGAAGAAGAAGCTTATTGCAGGAAGATCCTTCAACAGATGCTTGGCTACGAGACGACTCTGGCTCATATTACAAAAGCTGTCCCTAAAACAACAACAGAGATCAACGCTGCTATGAGCGAGATCTCTGCTATGAATTTTGATATTAAAGATTTTCATTATAACGCCGGTCGGACGATAAAATAATATATATTTTCTGATCTGACCATTCCTGCATCAATGTCTACTGTTTAGCAGCTTCTGTTTCAGGTCATATAACGGCTTTGACAGATCGACAAATACTTCCTGCGGATTTACCAGTCGTCTGGTCTCATCCCAGAGTGTGTTCAGTTCTTTCCGGCAATACTCCCGGATCTCCATCGTGGATGGATTCTGATATACGCACTGTCCCTTTAAGAATACCGGGACAAGCATCTCACGGATCTCATAAGAACCACCCGGAAGTGTCGAACGCTTCCATGTAGCCATCTGGTCAAATATCTCCAGATCTTCCGCTTCATTATATGTCTCATCGGAAAGTGCGATCAGATCCGCCTTGATCTTTCCGGTCTCTTTATTATACAGACGGAACACCGTCTTATTTCCGGGATTTGTGATCTTCGCCGGATTCTCTGATATCTTGATCTTGGCTGTGAATTCTTCATCCTCCGGCTTCTTGATCGCCGCAAGCTTATAAACACCGCCAAAAGATGGATTATCTGCCGACGTGATCAGGTTGGTTCCAACGCCCCATGACGTGATCGCTGCACCCTGATTCTTCAAACTGTTGATCAGATATTCATCCAGATCAGAGGATGCTGCAATGACTGCATCCGGATATCCCGCTGCATCCAACATTTTTCTGGCTTTCTTAGACAGATATGCAAGGTCACCGGAATCCAGACGGATTCCATATCTGGTCGGCATCTTTCCCTCTGCCTTCATCTCATCAAATACCCGGATTGCATTTGGCACACCGGATTTCAATGTGTCATATGTGTCAACCAACAATGTACATGTATCCGGATATAATTCCGCATATCTCTTAAATGCTGTATATTCATCCGGGAAGCTCATGATCCAGCTATGTGCATGTGTCCCAAGTACAGGCACGCCGAACTGCTTACCGCAGATTACATTTGAGGTTCCGACACAGCCACCGATAACTGCCGCCCTCGCACCGAAGGTTCCGGCATCCGGTCCCTGCGCACGGCGAAGTCCGAATTCCATGATACCATCCCCTTTTGCTGCATAGCAGACTCTGGATGCCTTTGTAGCGATCAGACTCTGATGGTTCACAATATTTAACAATGCGGTCTCAACCAACTGTGCTTCCATGATCGGTGCAACCACCTTCACAAGTGGCTCATACGGAAATACTACAGAACCTTCCGGAATCGCATAGATATCACCTGTAAAATGAAATCCTGCAAGGTAATTCAGAAATTCTTCATCAAACATATTCAGACTTCTTAAGTAATCAACGTCTTCATAGGAAAAGGACAGATTCTTGATATAGTCGATCACCTGTTCCAAACCACAAGCGATCGCATAGCCGCTTCCGGATGGATTTTTTCTGTAGAATGCATCAAATACAACGATGTCATCTGCTTTCTCACGGAAATATCCCTGCATCATCGTCAATTCATAGAAGTCTGTTAATAAGGTAAAATTTCTTTTTTCGTCCATATCTCTGTCCTCCTGCCTTTCTTTTTTCAGCAGTTTATAATCTCTACTATTCTATCATACATGATCGGCACATCGTTTTCTCACACATTACTGCCCATATAACATCTCATTTAACTCATGGTACAACCGGGAAAGCGGAAGTCCGACAACATTGTCATAACTGCCCTTGATCCCTTTCACAAACAGACCACCCTGTGTCTGTATCCCATAGCTTCCTGCTTTGTCAAACGGATCTCCCGTCGCAAGATATCCGGTGATCTCCTCATGCGTCATCGGATAAAATGTAACCTCTGTATTTTCGTAAAATGTCTTTGTCCGGCATTTCTCTCCGTCATAATACATAATAGAAACACCTGTATATACATTATGTGTCTGTCCTGACAAACTATTCAACGTATTATATGCATCGTCATAATCAACCGGTTTTCCAAGGATCCTGCCATTTAATGCGACGACCGTATCGGAACCGATCACGATAAACGGCTGTGTCTCTGCTTCCGTACCGGCATGGTCTGCACATACCTTTTTATATACATTTTCTGCCTTTCTTCCGGCAAGTTCCATCACCATATCCTTTGGAAAACGGATATCGGTAGCTTCATCGCAGTCACTTGGCATAACCGTAAATGTATAACCGGCTCTTTCAAGCAGCTCTTTTCTTCTCGGTGAATTCGATGCAAGTATGATCGGAATCTGTGTAACCATGATGTTCTCCTTTGATTACTCCATCTCTTTTGCAAGCTTCATTGCTTTTTCAAATAACGGAAGTGCGCGTTCTACCATCTCCGTTGTGGTACAGTAAGCAAGTCTCATATGTCCCGGACACATAAAGCTGTCTCCCGGTACCAGGATCAGATCCAGCTTGCTGGCTGTCATACGACAGAATGCATTTGCATCCGCGATCGGAGTCTTTGGGAACATATAGAAGGTTCCGCCCGGTTCTACACACTCATATCCCATATTTGTAAGCTCTTTATATAAAATATTCTTATTCTTCTCATAAATTGACAGGTCAGCTGTCTTATCGATCACTTCTGCCACACCAAGCTGGATCATGGATGGCGGACAGTTATGTCCTGTAAATCTGGAGATCTGACCACACATCAGAACGATCAGCTTCGCATCCTTACATTTCGGATTTACCGCTACATATCCGATACGCTCACCCGGAAGGGAAAGTGATTTACTGAATGAATAACAGCAGATACTGTTGTCATAGAAGGATGAAATAAATGGCGAATCCGTTCCTTCAAATACGATCTCACGATAAGGTTCATCGGAGATAATATAGATATCATGTCCATATTCCTTCTGCTTTTCTTCCAGAATTGCAGCCAGCTTCTTGATCGTCTCTGTTGAATATACGATACCGGATGGGTTATTCGGAGAGTTAATAAGAACTGCCTGTACATTTGGATTTAAAAGCTCCAGAAATGCATCAAAATTAATCTGAAAGGATGTAATATCCGCCGGCACGATCTTAAGCACCGCACCTGTTCCGTCAACATATGGAACATACTCAGGGAAATATGGAGCAAATGTGACCACCTCATCTCCCGGCTTTGTTACACAACGAATCGCATGTGCGATCGCACCTGCTGCACCGGAGGTCATGAAAATATCATCTGCTGTATATTCCATTCCAAATCTTCTGTTTAAAGAATCTGCAACCGCTTCTCTGACGGACATAATACCAAGTGTCGGACTGTATCCGTGAAGCGTCAAAGGATTTTCTTCTTTTAACATCCGTTCCAATGTCTCTGTAAACTCCGGACATACCGGAACAGAAGGATTACCGATCGTAAAGTTATATACATTTTCCTTTCCGATCTCTGCCGCACGTTTTGATGCATACTGCGCAAATTCTCTTATTATAGAACCTTTGGTTGTCATATCTGCATATTTTTCCGAAATCATACCTGTCATCCTCCGTCTGTTGTGAATTTAATAATGGAAGTATACCGCCGAAAAGGCAAAAAAACAAGTGGTAATAAATCGGGGAAAAGACTTATTACCACTTGCAAAAAATGAGGGGAGAGAGGATTCAAATAAATGAAAAACTCTTACAATACATAGTATATAAGGGATGTGTGTCTAAATTGTGTTCATTTTCTGATGTGTTTATAAACTAAAACTGACATTTTTGTTTAAGATAAAAGCCTATCGGCTCAGTGATTAGCGGTCGGCAAATGCAGTTGTGCAAGCACACTGCACTTGCCTCGTCGCTATAACAAAAAACAAGTGGTAACAAACCGGGGAAAGATTTATTACCACTTGCAAAAAATGAGGGGAGAGAGGATTCAAATAAATGAAAAACTCTTACAATACACAGTATATAAGGGAAGTGTGTCTAAACTGTGTTTATTTTCTGATGTATTTATGAAGATCATAAACAAAACTTTATAAAGCTAACACAACCTGTCTGCCCGCCTCTGTCGGTCTCCTTGGCTGGTATGGGTGACTGGCATGGGCAGTTGGTCTCCCCACTATAAATGGCTTGCTGCGATTTCTGTTCGTTGCACATGCCTGATTCGTAAATACTCCTGTGCTAACTCGCCTTCGGCTCAAACAAGCACCCGTATTTACTGGCAATGTGCATCTCACGACGAAATTCTCGCTGATGCCATATTATAGTGGGGAGACCAACTGCCCATGCCAGTCACCCATACCAGCCAAGGAGACCGACAGAGGCGGGCAGGCGGACTGCGACTTCCCCCAATTTCAGGCTTGTAAGAATAATTCGTTTTATGTATAATAAACCGTACGGTGTTTTTTCCACACCGCCTTGATTTTTCAAGGAAAAATGAGGTTTTATGATGTTCGGGCAGACAGATATATCTGACCAGACCAAAAACGTCAATATAATAATAGGAAAAGAGGATAAACATGTTAGAAAACAACCATGAAAAAAAGCCAAAGAAATACGCCGGTATTCTGGCACATCCGACTTCATTTCCAAGTCCTTACGGAATCGGTGATCTCGGAAAAGGTGCATACCGGTTTATAGACTTTCTGGCAAATTCGGGCTTGAATCTGTGGCAGGTGCTTCCACTTGGACATACCGGATTTGGTGATTCACCATATCAGCCATTCTCCGCATTTGCCGGTCAGCCGTTAATTATTGACCTTGATGCATTAAAAGAATACAAGCTTCTGTCAGAAAATGATTTTACCGATATGCCGGAATGGGATCCCATCCACATCGACTACGGAACCTTGATCACTTTTAAGACAAAGCTGTTAAAGCTCGCTTACGAACGTTTTACTGATCCTGACTATGAGGACGGATTGTCAACAGACGAGGAACAGATGGCAGCATTTGCTTCTTTCAAAAAGGATTCCTCCTGGCTCGCTGACTACTCCCTGTTTATGGCAGGTAAGGATTTCCATGAAGGAATGCCTTGGTATATGTGGGAAGATTCCCTGAAAGCACCTACCAAAAGACAGCGTACCACATGGGAAAAGAAGCTTGCAAATGAGATCGGTTACTATGATTTCATCCAGTTCTTATTCCATACACAGTGGATGGCGATCAAGGAATACGCAAATGAAAAGAACATCAGCATCGTAGGTGATGCTCCGATCTTCCTTGCATGGGACAGTGCCGATGTATGGAGCCATCAGGAGCTTTTCATGCTGGACTCAAAGGGATACCCAACTGAAGTTGCCGGTGTACCACCTGATTATTTCTCAGAGACCGGACAGTTGTGGGGCAACCCACTGTATAACTGGCCAAAGCATACCGCTACCGGTTATGAATGGTGGATCGAGCGAATCAAATACCAGCTCACTCTGACAGATTTCTTAAGAATTGACCATTTCAGAGGATTTGACCGGTACTGGGCTGTACCTTATGGCGAAGAAACCGCCATCAACGGAGAATGGAAACCCGCTCCCGGTATCAACTTCTTCACACAGTTACAGGCAAATCTTGGCTATGACCTTCCGATCATCGCTGAGGATCTGGGTGAGATCGACGATTCTGTTATCGAATTGCGTGACAAATTCAATCTGCCTGGCATGAAGATCTTACAGTTTGCATTTGAGAATCCGGAAGAAAATGATTTCCTTCCGCATAATTATACAAGAAACTGTGTATGCTACACAGGAACACATGACAATGACACAACATTTGGCTGGTATCAGAAAGCATACGAAGCATCCAAGGACAAGCTTCGCCGCTATTTCAGCACAGATGCCAGTGATATCTGCTGGGTTATGATCCGTGCATGTTTCTCGTCTGTCGCAAATATGGCTGTTGTTCCTATGCAGGATGTTCTGAAATTAGATTCATGGGCTCGTCTGAATACTCCAGGTGTAGGGGAAGGCAACTGGGCTTGGCGCTTTGAGGATAAAGACATGGATACTAAATTAGAAGAACGTCTATTTGAGACAGCAAAACTCTACGGCAGATAGAACAGGAGGATATATTTGAGAACCATTATTACTGTACTGTTTGCAGTACTTGGAATCATATTTTGTTTTCCATATCATCTGTATCTGAAGCAGCTTGCAAAAAAGGATCAGGACAAAGCTTACATCAAGGCTCAGAAGCTGGTAAAAGGATTTTTCGGAGCAGTTATGTTCTTAACCGGATGTAAACGAACAATTATTGGCAAGGAAAATATTCCTACCGACCAACCGGTCATGTTCGTTGGTAATCATCGAAGCTATTTTGATATTTTATCCTGTCACAATGCAATCGATATGCCGCTTGGCTTCATGTCCAAGGACAATATCAAGGATATACCTCTGCTTTACAAATACATGGATGATATCGGATGCACATATCTGGATCGTACCGATCTGAAAAAGGGTCTGGAAACGATTTTGCAGACTGCTGATATCATCAAATCCGGTCACTCCATGATGATCTTCCCGGAGGGAACAAGAAATAAGGGCGACGAACTGCTGCCATTTAAAGACGGTGCATTCAAGATCGCTCAGAAAGCCGGATGTCTGATCATTCCGGTTGCTATCTGCGGAACAGACAAATGTATGGAAGCGAATAAACATAATTTTCTTCACAGCAGCAAGGTTGTGATCGAATTCTTAGAGCCGGTTGACATCCGTGGATTGAAGCCGAAGGAACGTAAAGAGGTTCTGGATGCAATCCCCGGTAAGATTCAGGCAGCCCGGTTAAAAAATCTGCCTATGACAGAAAAATAATATAATTGCAAATTGTATATATATTTGATTACTTTGACTTGCCAATACAGGGACATTTGAGTCCGCCGGTCCTTAGATGGCGCAGAAGCGGCATCTTAGTACCGCTGCAGGAGTAACTGAGATCTTAGCGAGGTATTTTCGAGCTTAGTTCGAAGTTATGCAGCGCAGAAACGAGCGGAAGCGTTCCCTGATTGGTAAGGTCAAAAGTAATCATAATATATACAATTTGCAATCACAGACAAATAATGAAATATAAGGAGGAACTTATTATGCCTTGGTGGGGATGGATGTTAATCGTCATCGCAATATTAGTTGTAATCTTAGTAGTACTTTACATAGTAGGAAACCGCCTGCAGAAAAAGCAGAGCGCACAGAAAGAAGCTATGCTTCAGGCTGCACAGCCTGTCACGATGCTGGTCATCGATAAAAAGATGCTGCCTATGAAAGATGCAAATCTTCCGAAACAGGTATTGGAATCAACTCCAAAGCGTTACCAGAAAGCCAAGCTTCCTATCGTTAAAGCCAAGATTGGCCCACAGATCATCAATCTGATCTGCGACGATGGAATCTTTGATGTTATGCCTGTCCGTGGCGAAGTTAAAGCTATGGTCAGCGGTATCTACATCACAAGCGTTAAGAATGTTCGTGGTAAGAAAGCACCGGAGCCTGCAAAGAAATCATTCAGCCAGAAGCTTCGTGCAAAACAGAAGAAATACGAGCAGACTTATGAGCAGGAAACTGCCAGCATGAAACTCAGCAAAGAAGAAAAAGCCGCAAGAAAAGCAAAGGCAAAGGAAGAGAAAGAAAGGGCAAAGAAGATCCAGTAATCATGATAAATACTCGTGTCGACCTCAGAAAATTAGTTATTACCTGTCTGGTTCCGGTTACCGCATTACTGATACATAATATTGTCTATCTTGCAGGCACCCGGATCTGTGATCTTACAGGCAGTCAGACTGATTCTGTCGGCAGTATCACATCATGTATTTCATATATTCTTTGTATCTGTATTTTCGGATATTTTTATCTGTCCGATCATTCAAAAACAAAGCACGCAGGAAAGAAAAATCCTTTCCTGCGTGCTTTTGTTATCTTTATTTTACTGCTGATCCTTGGTATCAGTCTTCAGCTCTTAACAACCTGTATTCTTCGTCTGATCGACACTTATAGGCCGGAGCTTCTAATCTCATACCATGAACGGGTACAGCGGTCATTTTCCATCAACAATGGAATCATCCGTATCTGTACAGTCACACTTCTCGCACCGATCGCAGAAGAATTCGCCTTCCGGGGAGTGGCACTGAAGCTGTCTGTCTCTGCATTTCACACGAAGCATGCCGCCCTCTGTGCAATCCTGTTCACAGCATTCTGTTTCGGCTGCTATCATGGAAATGTCGTTCAGTTCTGCTACAGCGTTCCGGCCGGAATCATTCTGGGCTGTCTTGCCGTATGGTCAGGCTCCCTGGTCCCAGGCATGATCCTTCATATAATCTTAAACGCTTCTTCCTATGTGATCGGAAGTATAGCGATCTCCCCCTCTATACTGTGGGGAATCATCGGAATCACCTGTATCCTGACTGCAATTTGCATGACTGCTATATATAATGTGTATAAATAAGGCGGTCTGACTGGCAGTAGGGCTGTATATTGACATTGGCGAAGATTCCGTAATGAAATGCACATTGTCAGTAAATACGGGTGCCTGTTTGAGTCCGAAGGACGAGTTGGCACAGGAGTATTTACGAATAAGACATGTGCATTGAATAGGAATCGTAGCAAGTCAATATACAGCCCTACTGCCAGATAGACCGCCTTATTTATTCTACACTACAAAATATCGTGACAAATGATATACCAGAACCTTCTCATCCGGGTCTTCTTCATAACCGGACAATTTGATCATCTTCTTTAAAACGAACAGGTTGCAGTCACGGATTGCTTTCTGATATTCAAATGTCGGATAGTAGATCAGAAGTTCAATATCTCTTGGCTGTCTCCGTACCGATGCGATGATATTATCCAGTACCTTCTTGAAGGTTGCGCTGGAAAATGGATTGAAGAAATAGAAATAATTGTCTTCATCTCCGATCTCATATGCCTCCGCTTCCACATTCAGGAACTGCATCCGTTCCTCCTGATCAAGGAATTTGCTCTGATAGCTTGCGGCATTTGTCAGAAGTCTGTCATAGACCCTGGCATTGTTCTCGATTCCAACCGTCCGGCAGTAATGTCTGGAATTACAGTAAAAAAGCACTCTGCCAAGTCCACAGCCAAAATCCACAAGCGTATCTTCAGGCTCCATGCTGATCTCATCGAACATCGTCACCAAATCATTATAATATGTAACCTCATAATTATTATCTTCTTCGTTCACCGGAAGACATACATCCATATCTCCAAATGCTGTCTCCGCGATCGTTTCAATCCCCAAAAAGCTATCGAAGGATTTCTCACTACCCATATATATTTATACCCCTTCGTAGTCCGCAGTCACATTCAGACTGCAATCCGTAATATAATCATTGTTAAAATCAATACAGTAACGAATATCAATCCGAATCCCCTTCTCGGACTGCTCCATATGATATTCCTCCGTACAGATATTCATACAGATCGGTCCGACCGGAGTTACATAATGCACTGAGCTGTTCTTCTCACGGTCAAATAACATAACCGTGTTCACACTGCCACGTTTCGTCAGCTGAAGCGCATGCTCATCGAATCGCAGAAGATTCTTCACCGGTTCTTCCACATCTTCAATGAATTCGTCATATTTGATATAGCGGTTTCCGTTTTTCTCAGAGTATGTTCCCCGCGTCTCAAGCTCCAGAACCTCCGGCTCATCATCCGCTCCGGCAACACTCTGTACACCCGTTACTTTTATCTTTATATCTCTCGTCGTCATAAATTATCTTTCAAATGCCATCTCAATTAAGGTATTTACAAGGGTCTTGATATCATATCCCTCTGCATCCCACAGCATCGGATACATACTGATCGATGTAAATCCCGGCAATGTATTTACTTCATTAAATATTACACGATTGGTGTCTTTCTCAAGGAAGAAATCCACACGGGCAAGTCCAAAGCCGTCAATCGCATTAAAGATACGGATTGCTTCTGCACGGATCTCGTCCTCAGCTTCTTCCGGTATATCCGCACCGATGATCGTCTTGGAATCTGCATTGTTGTATTTTGCATCAAAATCATAGAAATCTGCATCTGCAGCGGCAAGGATCTCGCCAACACCGGATGCCTTTGTATGATTGCCATATCCGAGTACGCCACATTCCAACTCTCTGCCAACGATCGTCTCCTCGACAAGGATCTTAGAATCATGGTTGAGTGCCTCATGCAGACCAGCCTCTAACTCGGCTCTGTCATGTGCCTTTGTAACACCCTTTGATGAACCTGCGGATGATGGCTTTACAAATACCGGATAATTCAACTCGCTCTCTACCCGATCCATCGCAACATCCAGATCATCAAAATCATCTTCTACTACAGGAACGAATTTTGCCTGTGTTACATTGATATGATCAGCAATGATCTTTGTATGGAATTTGTCCATTGCAGCAGCCGATGCAAATACACCACAGCCCACATATGGAATGTCCGCCATCTCAAACAATCCCTGAATCGTACCGTCTTCTCCATATAAACCATGCAAAACAGGGAAAATAACATCTACAGGCTCCGCATAGATTCTGTCGCCATCTTTTATGATAATCTCTTTTGCAGAATCCGGTGAAATCACTGCACGAACCTGACTGTCGTACCAGCTTCCGTCAGCAATACTCTCAATGCTGTCAGCCTTCAGCCATTTTCCATCCTTTGTGATTCCGATCAGTGTCATATCATATTTGTCCGTATCCACCGCTTTGGCAACTGTCTGAACTGAAATGCATGAAACTTCATGTTCCGATGATCTTCCTCCAAAAATAACTACCAGTTTTTTCTTAGCCATATTCCCTTGAGCTCCTTTGAAATATATAATCAAAATATCTCATATCATACCACAACCACCTATATAATTCAAGGATTCCGGGGATTTAGGAGTAGGTTTAGGAGTAGGTGGAAAAGTCAGTCATAATCTTTTCAACGTCACACACAAAGTCTCATAATACCCAGCCGGATAAGCAACGCCATTCAATGTTGCTGCCGGGAGGCTCAAGTATTCAAAGGCTGACCAGGCAGTAACCGGGATGCCGTATTCTTCTGCACTTTCCTCTGCACAGGCATCGATATATTCTTTGCTCAGTATCAGATTCTTTCGCACAATGCTTTTCTCCTGATCGTTATAGTCTGCGCCAAGTTTCTCGGCTATGCCATAAAGTACCGCCTGCTCAACATATGAAGTAAATTCATCCAATTGCTTATCCGATAAATTCTCATTTCCCTCATATCTTATCCGAATCCGGATAACATCTGATGTTTTATTCTGAGCATTCATTTTGCTCTCCACAAGCTCCGCTTTTGAATTTCCTGCTATGTCATCATACATTGCTTCCAGTTCCTGTAACTGCTTCTGTGTTTCATACGCATTTAATGTTGTGCCATCCAGAATCCGAAATGCAGTCTGGATATCATTTGACAGTTCTGTATCCTGACCATCCGAAGGCTCAAGACCATTTACCACCTGCTGGCTCGATCCATCATTCTTACCGTCTGTCTGTGAAGTTTTGTCACTGGTTATTCCGGCATAATTTTCCTCTGTACTGTCATAGGCTATATCTTCATTTTCTTCCGCATATTCGATCAGGTTCATCACCTGCTCTACGCTGTTTTTCGCGCTGTATAATCTTTTCAGTGCTCCCATTTCCACATATAATGTTCCACAAAATAAACCGATCAGGATTCCGGCAACTGCCGCCCTTACTGCTCTACCCATTTCCATAACCTCCATTTTTCTTTATTTACACTAACGAAATATCTATATCTGATATATTTAAATTCCTTTATTATTGAAACAAATTCTGTTTCACACTCTTTATCAATAACTAATACTTTAAACGAATGTCTACTCCCCCAGTGTCGCCAGACACTCTCCTTTGTAATGCGTTGCGATATATTTCCGGATGCTGCCGGACGCTTCACCCTGACAAAGCGAATCGGTGCAGATCACTTCTACATAATTCGTCACAAATTCTTTTATCAGCTCCGGATACATCTGTCGCAGGGTTTCTTCGGAATCCACCACGATATATTCAACATGGCTCAGATCAAGGCTCCGGTCATGCGCCTGATCATATTCAGCCCGTGCCTGCTGCAGGCTCTCCGCAACAACCGGATACTCCCGCTCCTCCGATTCGGCTGCTGACTCCGCTCCCTCCAGACTGTCTGTAACAAATGTGTACTCGTAGCCCCCTTCCGTCTCAGAGATCATAACCACCCGGAGATAGTCTACCGCTTCAATGGATCTGTCCATGCATCCGGACAACATACAGGCGATCAGAACTCCACCGATCACTTCTGCAGCCATCTTTGCAAGCTTCCCCGGATTTGTCCGTTTTCTCCCTGCAAATGCCGGTACAAGAACAGACAAAGGAATATCCACAGCAGCAATGTAGCTCATGAATGCCCGGCCGGCATCCCGTTCTCCAAGGAACCGGTCCATCCACAAAAACAACAGAAACAAAACAACCACACAGCCGCCTCTTATCCACAGGCTTCTTTTCTCTTCCATATCTTCTTCTGCCGAATATTTGTTTTTCTTCTGTGTCTTATCCTCAAATGTATCGTTTTTTTCTTCCATCACTTTTTTATCCATTGCATTATCAGAATCACATCCATGTAACTCTGTACTCTTATCATTCCCGACTGCTCTCATCCCGCCGCTCTTTCTCCATACACAGATGATCTTCCAGATCTCATCCACAAACTGACAAATGAATACAATGTGGATAGCCAGAAGCAAGAGTCCGAAGATTATAAGCAGATAACAGGCGAGTAAACCGAGCCTCGCATTTGCACCTCCGGGGAACATCATCGCACCCACAACATTTAGTATTCCCTTTGAGCCAGCTGTTCTGCCCTGCAAGCCAAGCAACGATATCACAAAACAGGAAGCAACAAGGGCTAACACAACCGGAACAGATACCGTCCACACCAGCATCCCACGTCTTCGTTTCTCTACTCTCAGATAAAGATACATGACAAATTCCAGCATACATAACCCTACGATCATCAGATACCCTTTTAGCAAAACCTGACATATCGTGTTACATGCAGATGCCTGCATCTGGAATTCTACATATTCTTTTAATCCGGAAAAATCTGCATTCCAAAATCCACAAATGACAAACAGCACCAATGTGATCCCGATTCCGATCACACTTGCTTCCGCAAATCCGATATAACCACGCAGACCCTTTCCTGCCATATAGAAAAGTGCCAGTAATACCGGAATAACCAGAACCGTTCCTGTATAATCCGGCAGCATCAGGATCCGGCTCCCCTGTACAAAGAAATAAAGCAGAAAAAGAACCCGAATTACATATCTGATCACATAAATAGACGCAATAGCCACTTTTTTCTTGTTATTCCATACTTTTGCACCCGTTATCTCTGTCTTTTCTTTAGCCGGATCTGACATTTTCACTACACCTGAAAGCGCAAGATGTAGTAGCACCACATAAACTAAAGCAAGCATTAGCATTAAAAAAAGTGATAAAATTCCGTTATTTTTTGAAAAATCCGTCATAATCTGTACTATATTCCAGAAAGCAATCGGAAAAATCAGGCAAGTTCCCGTTATAAAAAGCTGTCGAAATGTCACATTTCTATAATCCATATATTGATTCACACCCATTCATCATTACTTTTTGCGAAGCCTCCTGCGTTCTCTGTGGTTCGCCCATGCCGGCCGAAAGACAAATTTTTTGATTGGTTTACGAAGGATAAAATCTTCCATTCCATCCTCTGCATAGCCACAGGTTACAACCGGTGCCATGTATGGAACACCAAAGCTGTTCAAACCGGCAAGATGATAAATCAATAAAAGCATCACCAGAAGAAAGCCATACAGTCCAAAAAAAGCAGCCGCCAGTATGGTAAGAAATTTCAAAAGACGGAACACTGAGGCAAAGGCTTCATTTGGAATTGCAAAAGAAGCAATTGCCGTCAACGCAACTACGATCACCACGATCGTACTGACAATCCCTGCTTCCACTGCAGCCTGTCCAACGATCAGACCACCAACAACACCGATCGTATTTCCCAGCTGACTCGGCAGACGGATTCCTGCCTCCCGCAGCAATTCAAACAACAACTCCATGATCAAAACCTCTAACACGATCGGAAAAGACAACTGATTTCTTGCAACTGCAATCGCATAGAGAAGTTTATCTGGTATCACCTCCCGGTGATAACAGGTAACAGCTATATAGAAGCCCGGCAGCCCCACCGCGATAAATGCCGCTATATAACGAATGATTCTGGCAAAAGTTGCAACCGGCCAACGGTTATAATAATCATCGGCAGTCTGGAATAATGTATTGATCGTCGCCGGCGCGATCAGAACCTCCGGCGAATTGTCAAATACAACTACTACCCTGCCATCTGCCAGTGCTGCTGCCGCTTTATCCGGTCTGGTTGTTGACTGGAATACCGGAAACGGTCGGTACCATTTCTTCTCCATCAGATGTTCTGCCATTCCACTGTCAAATATGGCATCTATCTCATATTCATTCATCCGTTCTTTCACCTGTTCAACCAGCTTCTTCTCTGCAATATCCTCAATATACATGATTCCATACTCGGTTCTGGAACGAACACCGATCGTATTCTGGATCAATTTTAATCTTGTATCTTTAATCCTCCGCCGAATAAGGGCTGTCGATGTACGGATACTTTCATTAAAACTATCCCGCGGACCACGCATTCCACCCTCGGTAGAACTTTCTTCCACTCCACGTACCGGCAGCTTCTTGGAAGACACAACAAACGCCTGATCTGCATCCGATACAAATACCGCTGTGTCTCCTTTTAATATCGAAAACATCACATTTTTGAAGTCATTTTCTGTCTTTATATCCGCCGATTGTGTCTCAAATGAATCCATTGCCTCCCACAGGGAACTGCCATGCTCATGCCGCCACTCCCAGGTCACCGGCTTAATGATCGTATCCTCAATCAGACCATTGTCACATAACCCATCAATGTACACTACATAGATTGCTCCTACCGAAGCGGATGTCTCATCTGCTGATCCGGTGGTATCTTCTGCATACACATCCATTCCGGTTCTTCTTACTGTAAACCGACGTTCCACGATGTCTCCCCAATCAGCAAACAGCGACTTTACCCGGCTGATATTTGCATCTATGTCTTTATCGATCCGGCTGTCTGCACTATAAATTCCGCCTTCCGCATCTCTGTCTTTCCCCAAACGTTCCACCTCCCGCTGCTCCTATGTATATTTATATTTTTTTACGCCTCCGAACGACTTTTCCGTAACCTTATTCCTCCTTGATCTAACTATTGCTTGTTTTATTTTCTTACTATTTCCAGTATTGCCAGTAACCCTCTGAACTATACATATGACGCAACATTGGATCATGCGAAAATGATCATTACGATTGGATATACTTGCATAAGTCCCAAAAAACTCCTATAGTAATTATATAAAATTATGGAATTGCTCACACACGACGAAACCCGGCAACATTCAAATAGCTTCCGTTTCATCAGCGCCATATAGAATTTAACCGGAAATATAGAAATACCATGACTTCACAAACCACCCGGAAAGGAAACGAAAAAAATGATAAAATCAGATAATATATCCGACAACAAAAAACATACAACAGATCCAATTTATAAATCAGACAACAGAAATGCTACGGCAACCCCAGACACCAGATTAGAAAACAGGAAACTACGCCTTGCCATCCTCGGTGCAGGCGGTATCGCCTGCAAGATGGCGGAAACCGTCAACCGAATGGAAGAAGTGGTGCTCTATGCTGTAGCAAGCAGAACAGAAGAAAAAGCCAGACAATTTGCAGATACTTATCATGCATCCAAATGGTATGGCTCTTATGAAGAAATGGTTGCTGATGACGGGATTGATCTTGTCTACGTTGCAACTCCACACTCCCACCATAAAGAGCATACGATGCTGTGTCTGAATCACAACCGGGCTGTTCTGTGCGAAAAAGCATTTGCCGTAAATACAAAAGAAGCCGAAGATATGATCCGGCTTGCAAAAGAAAAGAATATATTACTGGCAGAAGCGATGTGGGTTCGCTATATGCCAATGTCATTTACCTTAAAAGAGATTATAGATTCCGGCGTTATCGGAAAAATAACAGGCCTGACCGCAAATCTTGGTTATTCCCTGATGCAGGTAGAACGTCTGATCCGCCCAGAGCTTGCCGGTGGCGCACTCTTAGATCTTGCACCATATACCTTAAACTTTGCGACCTGGGTGCTTGGCGACAACGTATCTGTGATCCATACAACGATGACTCCGCACGAAACGGGCGTAGACAAAACAGAATTTATCAACCTGATATACACGGATGGTGCGATCGCTGGTCTGTTCACAACTATGGAATCAGCAACCGACCGACGCGGCGTGATCTACGGAACGAAAGGCTACATCGAAGTTGACAACATCAACAATTACGAAGCATTCCGTATATATGAAAATGACCGCCGACTGGTTCAGACGATCAACTGTCCTGCCCAGATCAGCGGCTATGAATACGAAGTGCTCGCCTGTAAGCGAGCACTTGAAAAAGGTCTGATTGAATGTCCTGAAATGCCGCATGAACACACTTTATATATCATGCGGTTATTTGATGAGATACGAAAGAACTGGTAACAGCAGATAAAAATCCCACTATGTAAATATTTACCTCAACACCATATTACCTGACAGCAGTTGAACCAATGGATAATATTTTGCGGCAGTAAATCCTGACAGATATAATAACAACGGCAGAAGTACAACCGCTGCTGCGCAGAATATTGCACCATTTGTATTCCTAATCAATTTTCCAACCAGAACATACAGACCTGTCAATATCAGAATAGTGAGTAACCGAATACCATATACCAGCAGAAAATACCCTGTAATACTGGTGGATATACTGACATGTTCCAGATACGGAAGTGACTGCGCCAGATATTTTCCACCTGTCAGCCCAATCTCACTCTTTACCCACATTAATTCCGGCAGATAAACCATGATATATGTGACAAGAACAGTCAAGAATAACCGAACTGCTTTGATCACATGAAGTTTCCTGTAATTCTCTGTAATATCAATAATGCCATTAATCTTATATCTGTAATCTTCCAAATACAGAAATGCAGTTGTAAGCATTAATACAACAATAATCTTTGCTGCATTCATTACATCATCCTTATAATCTCTACCACCAGCAAGAATATTCCAGCCTCTGTTATAGACAAATCCCATCTGCTCCAATACAGCAGGATCAGCTTCTGTAATCTGCGATGTAATTCCACATTGCCCCTTAACATAATCTACATATTCCTGACAACGATTAAACCCTTCCTCATTTTCAAACTGTTTATTCAGTTCTCTCCATCTTTCACTATATTCTTCTTCTGTTATCTTCCCTGTATCGTAATCCTGCTCAACCTGATCTCCATCTTTATGGAGATTTGCATACCGTTCTGCCTCTGAAGTTATATAATCTAGCTTTCCCTGTGTGATTACTCCCTCAATTTGACTGATATAGTATTGGTACACATATTCATTTGTGCTCCACCTTACAGATTTGTTCTGATATATATACACCTGAAATATAACCAGCAACAGAATAACAAATATCATTTTATATCCCAGCCATAACTTATAACCTTCCAGTCTCCATACTGAGGAAAATATCCTGCGGGATTTCGTACCTTTTTTTCGCAATCGTATACGACTCTCCCGATAATCACTGCTTCCCTCCAGATAGATCACCGACGATATGATAAGAAATCCTGCCAACAACACTGCACAGATAATACAGTCCAGATAGATCGCAGGCTTTGCATGGGATATCAGGTTATAATTCTCATATTGGAAAAATTTGGTTGTATCCAGCATTGAAAAAATAGAGAATCGATATAAAAATGTCAGATTCAGTTTCTCTCCCAATACAGAAAACAACAATTCTACAAACATGGCAACCGCCGTCCATACACATAGCATAATCTCATTCGAAGAAATAACTGCAAATGTGAATAATGCCGCAAGAATCACAGAAAAGATCAGAATTTTCACCACACAGACAAGAACAGCAAATGTACCAATTCTGCATGAAAAACCATATCCGATATAGTCCATCAGGCTCTGTACCGGCGCTGACAGATCCACAGCTCCAAACTTCCATTCTGCAACCAAAAAATTGCTTAAGGATATACCTGCTACAAAAAGTGCCATATAGACAACTGCTGCCGCATACTTAGACAGCAATAATCGACTGTCTCCATTCCATGTTGTCTTATACAGATTTGCCAGACCATTCTTCTTATCACGTAGTACCAGCTCCAGCACCAGCACAACAAGAAAAAAGAAGATCAGAATATAACTTCCTGTAAAATTTAACGCCTTACAGACTCCATATCCTCCAACAAAAAATACTTCTGTTCCCACAAGTCTCTCAAAATCTTTCTTCGTCCGTTCCAGATTACTGATCGAGAACTTTGTCTGAAATATGGAAATCGCCTGGTTCTTCTCCGCATCCTCGATAATCTGCTGCAAATATTCGTCATATGTAGTACTTGCCGTATATTCATCATATAACTGTTTATAGGTCTCTGATTCCGGATCTTCCATATACATATCCATAATAGAATCCGAATCTGTCCGAAGCCTTGTATACACCGTGCTGTCTACCTCATCTGTATCAAAAGCTACAGTCAGCAAACCAACATTCATAACCAGGAACAACAGAAAACACAATACTAATTTACGGTTATATATAATAGCCCGCATTTCATTCATAAAAAATCGAAAAAAACCGCCCCTGCGTTTGGAATAATTGATGTGAGCAGCTTTTTCCTCTGGTTTTGATTTATACATATCGTCCTCCAATTCCGCAAACCGTCACCCTCTCTGTAAAAAATGACTGGTATGCAAAAGCTACTCTCCAAATATACTAAGATATACATCTTCCAAATCAGGATTTTCTTTATCTGTAATTCTTCCGGTCAAAATCTCAGGTGCTGCCATCTCGATCAGTACACCCTTTTTAAGTAACATAATCTGACTTGCTATGTCCTCAATATCCTGAACAACATGAGTTGCAATCAGAATAATTTTTCCTGTAGAATTATCATGGATCAGATTTCTCACATGGATTCTCTCCTTAGGGTCAAGTCCTGCCGTCGGCTCATCGAATATTATAATCTTCGAGTCTCCAAGAAATGCCTGTGCGATCAGAAGTCTCTGCTTCATACCACCGGAATATGTTCCAACTTTCCGATCTAATACGTCAAGAAGATTTACCTTTGATGCGTATTTCTCAATCTCATCATTCAGCATCTTCTTCTCTACTCCCTTCAGTAGCCCCATGTAGGCAAGAAACATTCGTCCGGTATAAAACGGATAGATCTCCTGCTGCTGTGGCATATAACCGATCAACCGCTGATATTCCCGTTTTAAGTCATGAATATTCGTTTCATCCAGATAGATCTCTCCTGTGGTCGGTTTGATATTCCTTGTAATCAATTTCATCAAGGTACTTTTTCCTGCCCCGTTCGGTCCAAGTAAGCCATAAATCCCTTCTGAAAATGTCATCGAAAAATCATCAAGCGCTGTTGTATTTTTATACTCTTTCGAAATGTGTTCCAGTTTTAACTCCATACGTTCATCTCCCTTACTGCTTTCTGATCCGTAATTTTCAATTTTGCAAATCTCAAAGTTACAATCTACTGTACATTAATAAGTAACTTTGGTCTTTCCATATGTTTTCTATACCTTCAAACACACTATTTACACTTCTATTTTTCTCTATTCTCCTTTATTTCGTATTTACATACATATGAAAAAGCGGTATATTTATCTCATGTACTTTTTCATAAGTATATATGGCTACGAGGCTCTGGTTCTCTTCGCAAAATTGTGCCAGAGTCTCTATTTTTTATGGCCATTTCACCCAGTCAAATGTCTTTACGATGCTCTGATCTGCATCCTCCAGTTTTGTAAAATATGTGTCCCGGAATTTGGTCCATCCTGTCACTGTCTGTTCACTCTGATCCGATGTGATTATATCACCTGGTTTCATACCAGTATAATCATGTCCATCTATATATAGCTTGTCACTTGATTCATCCAATCCATAGATATCGGATATATAGGTTCCTTCTCCTGTAAAACAGGTATTTGCCAGATAAATTGTTCCTGTATCGCATTGATAAAAAAACTTATTATAATCTGTGTTAATCACATATAAATATCCATCCATACAATCAACACTTCCCCCTACAAACCGAAAAATCTCTTTCTGATTCTGCAAATTTTCATCGCATGAACATATCACACTCCACTCAACATCATTATCCAATTCTGTAGTCTTTATATAATTTCCACTTGAAGTGCTGATAATATCAAAATACTCACCATATTTTGTATTTAGATCATCTTCGACAATTTCATCTGCGTGTGTTTTTATATTATATGTAAACAGTATTGTATGCCAGTTTTCCTTGCTATCTTCATATTCATATGTCAGATAAAGCTTTTCTTTATTCTTATTATTTAATATATATAGTGCAGCACTGTCATGCTCTGCATCTCCTTCATAGCTTAGCAATGTCCGTAACCGATTCCATCTTAAATCATATGCATATAACGTACAGTCTTGCTTATATTCATTCAACTTAAATCCATCATGATACTTCCATGTAGTGAAATACAATACTCCATCTACCATTTCCATACCTATAACGGCTCCTTCATCTGCAGAATACAAAACCCGAGCTCCACTTCCATCTTTATTTATTTCACGAATCTGTGAAACTCCTTTTTGTTCCGCATCACCATCATCATTAAACGTTAACTCAGAATCAAATTCACTTATGTATATTTTATCTCCATAGCAAAGCATAGCAGGTTGAATATCTATCGTGTATGCATTGCACTTCGTCGTATTATGTTTACAATTTGCCTTATTACAAACTACTACTGATTTTCCTGTCGCTGAATCCAGGAAATAAAGTATATTCCTTCTTGCATAATACATACCGTTATCTGTAAATGCCCTTAATGCCGAATATTCTATCTCTTCCGGATATTTTTTCATTTTTCGTGAGACAATATATCCCAACCCTAAAATCAAACCGACACATAAAACAATGCAAATAGTACGCACCACTTTTTTCATTTTCTTACATCTCCTTTTTATTTCTTTTTTGTTTTATAAAATGCCAGATAACATTTCCTACACATATAATAAAACCTATCGATTCAAACACTATTTTCACTACCTCTGCGCCCATATTTATTCCATAGGCTACTCCAACACCCGTGTTAGGTGATGTCCGTATTATTACATAATTGTATCCCCTATACAGTATCCTACATTCCGTAAACAACAGATACCCCACCACAATTCCGATCAATATCCAGATCACAGCAAGCACCCATTCCTTCGTTCGTTTTCTCATTCCGAGATCTTCATATTCCTGAATAATGTCTGCGGCTTCTCCCAGTTCTGCGATTGCTCCCTCTATAGTTTCTCCTTCTGCCAGTTTATCATCTAACGACCGTCCCAGATCCTTTACCATCTGTATCCGTTCCTTTAATGGTGCATGCAGATGCATGAATATCTTCATAAGATATTTCTTCTTTTTCATTTCTTTTGTTCCCCTTTTTATTTATAATTCATTATCTTTTTTTGCTTTTCTTCGCCTTTTAAAATGATAGATTACATTTCCCAGACAGATACAAAAACCTATGCTTTCTACAATCACTTTGCCCCACGTTCCCCCTGCCTTTGGTCTAAAATCAATCCACTCATATCCAGTCGGTGCTATGTACTGGTTAATCTCATGATATCCGGTGTATAATGTATATCCATCAATTATCAGCAAAACGCCAAGACAGATTCCAATCAGAATCCAGAGCACCATCCATACATACTCCTTTGTCTGCTGCCGCATACCGATATCGTTATACTCTTCTGTCAGTGCGGAAGCTTCACCAAGCTCCTCAATCACTTCATTGATTGTCATGCCCGTATCCAATTTATCATCTATAGATTGTCTTATCTCTTTTACAAGCTGCATCCGCTGCCCAAATGGTGCATGCAACAAAACGAATATTTTAATCAGATATATGTTTTTTCTCAAAGTCTCGTACCATTCCTTCTATCTGCATCCAACAATTCCACTGTTCTTCCAATAGAAGCTTCCCTTCTTCTGTAATCTTATAGAATTTCTTTGGTTTTCCATTCTCAGATGTCATCACCCATTCACTGGCAATCGCACCATCTTCTTCTAATCTATGCAGGATCGGATACAATGTTCCTTCTTTGATATCCATCCCAGCAACACATCGTGCATTAAAACGATTGACAATGTTATACCCATAATCCTTTTCATCTGATATAATCTGCAGAATGAGCATGGGAAGTATTCCTTTTTTAAACTGATTTATACTTTGATTTGCCATAATTTCTCTTTCTATTATCTTTATACCTAGTAATACCAAGTATATGGCATACATATGTATTTGTCAATTTATTTTACACGCCTTATGTTTTAGAATATCTAAACTATACCAGATTGCATTTAAAAAAACTGTAAAATGGACTGAGTGGTCAAAAATAGGGAGTGAACGGTAAATTTCTTACTGTCCACTCCCTATTTTTGACCACTCAGTCTTATATAGTATCCTGTTTCTGTTTGATATTCTGTATCACGATCTGCTCCTGATCGTAAATATGCTGATGCATAACTGCTTTTGCCTTCTCTACATCTCCGAGCAATATCGCCTCCGTGATCTCATCATGCTCACGGAGCAGTTTGCCATGATATCCGGTATCCCGCACATATTCCACACGGTATCGGTACACCTGCTCTCCGAAGTTCTTGGTAAGACTCACAAGCCTTGGATTGTTGCTTAATTCACAGATTGTCTCATGAAAGGCAACATCTGTATCTACGATATCCGGCACACGACCGGAACGGACTGCCTCACGGAAATTCTCACAGGCTTCTCTTAATCTGAGTCTGCCGTCTTCATCAATCCGCTTGCAGGCAAGTTCGACTGCCAGTTCTTCCAGACTCAGACGGATCTCCAATGCATCCCGGAGATCCTTCTCCGTGATACGGGCAACCTCTGCACCTTTCCTTGGAACCATCACGACTAAGCCCTCTAATTCCAGCATCCGGATCGCTTCACGCACCGGAGTCCGGCTGACACCCAGACGTTTTGCAAGCGCCACTTCTAATAACCGTTCACCCGGTTCAAATTCTCCATGTACGATGGCATCCCGCAACGCTTCAAATACAACCTCCCGAAGCGGAAGATACTCATCCATATTTAACTTCAACTCCATAAGTTACCCCATTTCTCTCTATTTCTTCTGCAGAACAACTCCCTCTGTCCTGCCTGATCTTACACATTATATGGCTGTGTGACAAATACCTGCTTTGCCAGCTTCCGGCTGCGGATCGCATCTGCCGCTTTCTCCGCTTTTTCCTTCTCTGTAAATATACCAAATACAGTCGGACCGCTTCCACTCATAAGTGAATTCATTGCACCACATTCTTTCATGCAAGCTTTGATCTCTGCAATAACCGGATACCGTACCTCAGTTACTGTCTCTAGCACATTCTCCATACGTTCCGTGATGCCCTGTAAACTCTGTTCTTCCAGTGCCATCACCATGCCGTCTATATCCGGATGTTTTTCTAATTCATTTGCATGCAGGTTCTCATATACCATCTTCGTCGATACAGCGATTGGCGGCTTTGCCAGCAGAATATAACAATCCGGCATCGGTGCAAGTGCTGTCAGCTTCTCACCGATTCCTTCTGATAATGCAGTTCCCTTCATGATACAGTACGGAACATCTGCGCCAAGCTTTACTCCATATTCCATCAGCTTATGTTTCGGAATCTGAAGATCAAAGATCTTATTCATTCCGATCAGCGCTGCTGCCGCATCAGCACTTCCGCCAGCCATTCCGGCTGCAACCGGAAGCTCTTTCTGAAGGAATACACGGATTCCACGCGTGATCTGATATTCCTGCTTCAACATCCGGCATGCTTTATATACCAGATTATCTTCATTTACCGGAAGCTCGTCCGCATTTGTGCTGAGAACGATCACATCCTCATCCACTGTCTCAAATGTCAATGTGTCATGTAATTTTACCGTCTGCATGATCATCTTTACTTCATGATAACCGTCCGGTCTTCTTCTGAGCACGTCCAGTCCCAGATTTACTTTACCATATGCCTGTAATTCTATCTTCATGTTTCTTATTTCTTCCTCACTGAATATCCGAATTTTCCCAGTTTCTTTCCAAGTTTAAAGTATTCTCCATGGGAATATGCTACCAGTCCAAGCTGGTTAAGCTCGAATTTGCCATTTTCATTCATGTATGCTTCATCCACCTGTACGCCGGTTACCTCTGCCAGGAACATATGATGACTTCCAAGCGGGATCACTTCTTTTACCTTACATTCGATATTGACCGGACTCTCCGCGATACCCGGTGTGGCAACTGTAAGTCCCGGACAGGTATGAAGTCCTGTTGCTTTGAATTTGTCAATATCGCGCCCACTCTTTACGCCACAATAATCAGTCGCAAATGTCAGCTTCTCAGTCACCAGATTGATCACAAATTCTCCACTAGCTTTTATAATATCATAAGAATAGCGTTCCGGTCTAACAGATATTGAAACCATCGCCGGAGAACTGCAAACTGTCCCCGCCCATGCGATCGTAATAATATTCGGTTGTCCGCCTTCTCGCTTACATGTTACCATAACTGCCGGTACCGGGTACAGCATATTCCCCGGTTTCCATAATTGTCTTCCCATCTATAACCTCCTGGTGTTCGACTTTTATTTTCTCAATTCTTATATTTTATACTATTTTCATGGCTTCTGTATACTATCTGGTTGAAAATTTCTGATTAATTCTTCTTTTCGGCTCCGACTCATCTGCTTGATGTGCCACTCTCTGCTCATTGCTTCCTCTGGCGTCTCTGATTCCTCATAATAAACAAGGACAACAGGGCGCCGGCTTCTGGTATACTTGGCGCCCCCTCGTCCTTCATTATGTGCTTTCATCCGCTTTTCCAGATTATTCGTCCATCCGGTGTAATACGTTCCGTCCTTACACCGGACTATGTAAGTATAGTTGTGTTTTTCTTCTGTCGTACTCATTGTGTTCTTACCCACATGTTTTCTTTTTTATCCAAAGCCGATATCGACAAGCCAGCGCCTTTCCTGTGTTCCGTGGCAAGTGTCCTGCCATGGCACTTTCCTGCAGCCTCGCAAATGTCCTGTCATCAGCTTTCTATGTATCCGGGTATGCCGCCGGAGCTTCTCCGACAGCTTCCCCCTGAACTCATTTTTGAATCCATTATAATAAAGCAGACAGATCCCGGTACTTCATCAGTAAATCTCGCATCTTCATGCACTCTCATATCCGGCTATGCTTCACATTCCGGCATCTTCCTCTCATTATTCCGTCTGCGCGTTTACTATAATTATACTCATAAACTGTCATTTTGCTACTATAAATATGAAAAACTACTATTATATTCTACACAAAAATAGTCAGCCTGTCCGTACGCAAATGTTTAAGACAAAATGGAAAATAACATTACTGTTATGTAGCAAGCCTGTTTCAACGCCGGTTCTTAGTGAGTCGCCACAGGCGAGGAGCTTAGCACCGCTGCGTTGAAATAGAGTGCAAACGACTTGCGGAATAATATGTAATGTATTTTCCATTTTAATCAAAATACTTACAGACAGGCCGACTATTTACGCACGCTTCTTTGCTGCTTTTTCTTCTGCGAGTACTTTCTGGAATTCCTGCATATCGGTTGCAATCTCTTTGCTTAACAGAAGCAGGCAGATCAGGTTCGGAATCGCCATCAGTGCATTTGCGATATCCGAGAAGTTCCATGCCAGATCCAGTGAAGTCGTCGCACCGATGTATACTACAAGGGAGAATACGATACGATAGATCATGTTGTATTTGTGGGAATGGAACAGGTATTCAAAGGCTTTCTCTCCATGATACTCCCAGCCAAGGATTGTCGAGAATGCAAATAATGCAATACCGATCGTTACCAGCCATGCTCCCGCCTTACCCAGAACTGTCTCAAATGCTTTGATCGTCAGTGCCGATCCTGTATAGGCTTCTTCATAATAATATGTACCATCTTCATCAAAAATATAAGCATTGCAGCCAGAGGTCCATGCACCTGTGATCGCACCATTCTCATAAACTGCTTCCAGACTGTCCGGCTGATGCTGAAGCTTTGCAAATGCTTCACTATCGGAAGCGTCTGCATATGGTGTCAGAACGATATCCTCTGCTCCCCCGGACAAAGTCATTGTTCCATCTTGGTATGTAACGGTATATTCTGTCGTCACCATCTTGCCTTTTTCTTCATGTGTCAGAGCCAGTGTATCTTCGGCCTCAGAGGTGATCGCATATGAACCTTCCGTCGTTGTCGATGTCTTGCCGATCACACCGGAGCTTGCGATTACCAGACCAGTGATCGTACATACAACGATCGTATCCCAGAATGTTCCTGTCATGTTGATATATCCCTGACGAACCGGGTTATCTGTTGTAGCTGCTGCTGCGGTGATCGCTGCCGATCCCATACCTGCTTCATTTGAGAAACAACCACGGGCAACACCGAACCGCATTGCATTTGTCATAGATGCAACTACGGTACCAAGCACACCGCCGGATACGGATTTCATGGAAAATGCCATTGTGAAGATCTCATGCAGACCTTCCGGCACATTCGATATATTTCCGATAATTACTATAAGTCCTGCAAGTACATAGAAGATTGCCATAAACGGAACAACGATCGCGGAAATCTTTGATATGGATTTGATACCGCCGATAATGATCATTAAGGCAAGGATCGTAAGGATTACACCGATAATGATCGGATTGATGTGAAAGGTCTCATTCATGGAGGATGCGATCGAGTTCGCCTGTGTCATATTTCCGATACCAAAGGATGCAACAACCGCAAAGAATGCAAACAACCAACCGAGCACACTTCCGAATCTTTTGTGTTTCAATGCTTTCTTCATCGTATACATCGGGCCGCCGGAGATCTCTCCTTTGGCATTTACCTCACGGTATTTGATTGCCAGCATACATTCTGAGAATTTCGATGTGATTCCGAACAACGCCGAGATCCACATCCAGACCAGAGCACCCGGACCACCGGATACCATTGCTGTCGCCACACCTACGATATTTCCGGTTCCGATCGTTGCGGCAAGCGCTGTCGTCAGTGCCGAGAATGGGGATACATCACCGGTTCCTCTGTTCTTTGTTCTTGCTTCTTTACTAAGTGTGCTCTTGATCGCATATCCGAGATTCCTCCACGGCAGGAATCGCGTCCGTATCGTCAGAAAGATACCGGTTCCTACGAGAAGCACCAGCATCACCGGTCCCCACACAAACGAATCAACTGCACTTACAATCTGATTGAGTTTTTCCATACCCATCGCCTCCATATTCATTCATAGTCAATTACACAACAAGGAATAGGACTGATATTTATTTGAATACTTTGACTTACCAAAACAGGGACATTTGAATCCGCCGGTACTTGATGGCGCATAAGCGACATCTTAGTACCGCTGCAGGATGAAACGAGCGGAAGCGTTCCCTGGTTGGTAATGTCAGAAGCATTCAAATATAGTGTCAAACAATAAATGTCATGTAATTGACAACTTCATTAACGAGAAAAAGGTGCAGGGAAGTTGCTATCTCTAGTACTTCCTTGCACCTTTTAATATGTTATCTATAATACAGACGCTTTCCGAAAAAAGCAAGTATAAATTTGCTTTTTTCGGCATCGGTCATCGCCCTGTATTACTTATGCGTTTTTCTTTACACCAAGTGTTACCTTCTCACCGTTGATGTTCCATTCCTTGGAATAGCCATCTACGCTTCCGGTTACCAGTGCATCTGCCATAACGTCAGACTTGATGCTGTCAGCATTTGCATTCATAAGTCCGGTTGCCTTGTCGCTTCCCTCTGCATAGACTGTGATCTTGTCCATTACTTCGAAGCCGGCTTCCTTTCTCATGGTCTGGATCTTGGATACGATCTCTCTGACAAATCCCTCCTCTAAGAGTTCCTCTGTCAGATTTGTGTCGATAACAACTGTTACTCCGCCATCAACCTCTGTAACGTAGCCTTCGGTCTGTGCGATATCGATCAGCAGATCTTCCTCTGCCAGAGATACCTCTGTGCCATTTACGTCAAATGTCAGAGCACCCTTTGCCTTCAGCTCAGCCATAGCTACATTTCCATCAACAGATGACAGATATGCCTTGATTCCGCCTAACTGCTTGCCGTACTTTGGTCCTACGGTACGAAGCTGTGGCTTGAATGTGTAAGAACTGAAGCTTGCGATATCTTCTGTAAATACTACGTTCTTGATGTTCAGCTCGTCTTTGACGATCGCTGTCTCATCCTCTGTCAGCTCTTTTGCAGCCTTTACATACATGGTTCCGATCGGCTGTCTGTTCTTGATATTTGCAGTATTTCTGGCTGCACGTCCAAGAACAACGATCTTTAAGATCTCATCCATAGCTGCTTCAAGATCTGTGTCGATCATCTTCTCCTCTACCTTCGGGAACTCGCACAGATGAACAGATAATGGAGCATCCTTATCAATGCTTCTTACCAGATTCTGATAAATATCCTCTGCCATAAACGGAATCAGCGGAGCTGCTGTCATGGAGATCGTAACAAGGGCTGTATAAAGTGTCATGTAGGCATTTACCTTATCCTGCTCCATACCCTTTGCCCAGTATCTCTCACGTCCACGACGAACATACCAGTTAGAAAGGTCATCTACGAACTCCTCTAATACTCTGGTTGTCTCAGGGATCTTGTATGCTGCAAGGTTCTCATCAACAGCCTTTACGGTCGAGTTCAACTTTGATAATAACCATTTATCCATCAGTGACAGCTTCTCGTAATCCAGCTCATGCTCAAGTGGATTGAAGTTGTCGATATTTGCATATAATACATAGAATGCGTAAGTATTCCATAAGGTTCCGAGGAACTTTCTCTGGCACTCGATAACCGCATCTTCATGGAAACGGTTTGGAAGCCATGGAGCGGAGTTGCTGTAGAAATACCACCGGATCGCATCTGCACCGTATTTGTTCAGTGCATCCATCGGATCTACTGCATTTCCCTTGGACTTACTCATCTTCTGTCCATCCTTATCCTGTACATGTCCGAGGACAATTACATTCTTGAACGGAGCCTTGTCAAATAACAGGGTTGAGATCGCCATCAGAGAATAGAACCATCCTCTTGTCTGGTCAACTGCCTCGCTGATGAAGTCAGCAGGAAAATGCTTCTCGAAGATGTCTGCATTCTCAAACGGATAATGCCACTGTGCAAATGGCATGGAACCTGAATCGAACCAGCAGTCGATAACTTCGGATACTCTGTGCATCTGCTTGCCGCACTCCGGACATTTGATCGTTACAGCGTCGATGAACGGACGGTGCAGCTCGATCTCATCCGGGCAGTTGTCACTCATGCTCTTTAATTCTTCGATCGAACCGATCGCATGACGGCATCCACATTCACATTCCCAGATATTTAACGGAGTTCCCCAATAACGGTTACGGGAAAGTCCCCAATCCTGTACATTCTTTAACCAGTCACCGAAACGTCCCTTACCAATGCTCTCAGGGATCCAGTTTACGGTGTCGTTATTCTTAACCAGCTTATCTCTGACTGCTGTCATCTTGATAAACCAGGTATCTCTTGCGTAGTAGATCAGCGGAGTATCACATCTCCAGCAGTGTGGATATTCATGCTCAAACTTTGGTGCGTCGAACAGAAGTCCTTCTTTGTCAAGGTCAACCAATACCTTTGGATCTGCATCCTTTACGAAGATTCCCGCATAAGGGGTTTCCTCTGTCAGATCACCCTTGCCATCTACGAACTGTACAAATGGAAGATCGTACTTTCTTCCTACATTTGCGTCGTCCTCACCAAATGCAGGTGCGATATGAACGATACCTGTACCATCTGTCATAGTTACATAAGAATCACATGTGATGTAGTGACCCTTCTTATGTTGCTTCTCGCATACAGGCTTTACGCACTCATATAATGGTTCGTACTCTTTGTATTCCAGATCTTTTCCTTTGTATGTCTCCAGAATTTCATATGCAGGTACAGCAGGTGTATCGTCTGTAGCCTCCTTTGCAAGGGAACCGAGTACCTTGTCTGCCAGTGCTTCTGCCAGATAATAGGTATATCCGTCTGCTGCCTTTACTTTGACATAAGTCTCATCCGGATTTACACAGAGGGCTACGTTTGATGGAAGTGTCCAAGGTGTAGTTGTCCATGCAAGGAAATATGCATCTTCGCCGATAACCTTGAATCTTACAACTGCGGAACGTTCCTTTACAGTCTTATAACCCTGTGCTACTTCGTGGCTTGACAGTGGAGTTCCGCAACGCGGACAATATGGCACGATCTTGAAGCCTTTGTATAAAAGTCCCTGATCCCAGATCTTCTTCAGTGCCCACCACTCGGACTCGATGAAATCATTGTGGTATGTTACATATGGATCATCCATATCTGCCCAGAATCCTACCTTGCCGGAGAATTCTTCCCACATACCTTTGTATTTCCATACGGATTCTTTACATTTCTGAATAAATGGCTCCAGACCGTATTCCTCGATCTGCTCTTTGCCATCGATTCCTAAAAGTTTCTCAACTTCCAACTCTACAGGAAGGCCATGTGTATCCCATCCTGCCTTTCTTACTACGTTATGGCCCTTCATTGTCTGATATCTTGGAATCATATCCTTGATAACTCGTGTAAGCACATGGCCGATATGTGGCTTACCATTTGCTGTTGGAGGTCCATCATAAAATGTGTAAGTCGGAAGATCCTTTGTTTCTTCCACACTCTTCTCAAATACCTGATTTTCTTTCCAGAAATCCAGAACCTTCTGTTCTCTGTCTACGAAATTCAATTTGGTCGATACTTTTTCGTACATGTTGTTCTTCCTTTCTTTTTATTCAATGTATGCAAAATATTTTTTATTTAAAGAACAAAGAGTAGCTTGCGGCTCTTTCGCGCCCGAGCGGAATTGCGAAGCAATTAATTACTTCATCGCGAGGTGCACACCTTTATCGGAGTATTTACTTTATAGGATAATTTGCATATAAAGTAAAAAAAGCCTCCGCCGCAAAAAGGACGAAGGCTCAAAGTTCTCGTTATACCACCTATTACTTGCATACTAACATATGTGCTTCCCGTAACGAGGGAATAACGTCAGAGCCTACTGGCTGTCGTTTTCGGTCTGAAGCTTAAGAGTGATCTTCCATCATATTCTACTCGCACCGGTCTTGCACCATCTCCGGCTCGCTCTGCCTTTCAAACATGATCTACTGTCTCTGTCATCGCTTTTCTTCTTATTTTTATCAACCTTGAGTATAGCAACCATGAGCGTTCTTGTCAAATTATTTTTTATAAAATACCTCTTGACATATTATACTATGCGTCATATAGTATAGTGCATAAGGAGGTATACATATGGATATTCAATTAAAACGTGGTATGCTGGATGTCTGTGTACTGGCTGCGATCAAGGATGAAGATTCTTATGGATATCAGATCATCAAGGACATGAAACCCTTTGTAACGATATCGGAATCTACATTGTATCCGATCCTGCGAAGACTGGAAGCCGGCGCATTTCTCACCGTTCGCTCCGTAGAACACAACGGACGGCTTCGGAAATACTATCATATTACCGATGCGGGCAAAGCACGAATCGAGGAATTCAAAGAAGAATGGAAAGAACTTGAATCTATATATCGTTTTATTATCAGAGAGGAGAATGACAATGACTAAACAGGAATATTTGTCGGCGATCCGAGGAAAGATCCGGAAAATGCCGGCAGACGATATTAATAAATTTATGGATTATTATAGTGAAATGATCGATGACCGTATGGAAGATGGTCTGTCGGAGGAAGATGCGGTTGCCGATATGGATGCCCCAGACGATGTCGTTGACCAGATTCTGGCAGATATGCCACTAACGAAACTTGTTAAAGAAAAGATCAAACCATCCCACCGGTTAAAAGCATGGGAGATCATTTTGCTGATTCTTGGCTCTCCTATATGGGCTCCGCTGTTACTGACCGCGATCGTTCTGGTCATTGCCATGGCGGTTGTCATTTTGGCACTTCTCCTGTCCTTCTATGCGATCGTACTCTCGATGGCAGTTGCAGGTATCGGCGGGCTGCTGGGAGTTATTCCATTTTTTGTTACACAGAATGTTCCGGCTGCCCTTTTCATGCTTGGAGCTGCATTTGCCGGAATCGGACTTGCGATCCTGTTCATCGTAGCCGTAAAGCCTGTTACGATCGGCATTTTCAAGCTGTACAAGGCATCCGTCAATGGAATTAAGAGAATGTTTGTAAAGGAGAGATAATTATGAGTAAATCCAAAAAAGCTGTTATTGTTGCTTCTATATTTATAGTGGTCGGCGTCATTATCGCTTTCTTAAGTATTGCAATTAACGGATTTCATTTTCCAAATGGTTCTGTCGACCTGCTCGGTATGAAAGCCTTGCCGGACTATGTGAAGAAAACAGTTCAGATCAAAGATGATTTCAACGCCATTGACATCGCAGGCGAAGCATCTACCGACGTCATGATCAAAAACTCCGACAACGGAACGAATTACATCGAATATTATGATACAGATGGTCTGACCAACCATGCAGAGGTTGTTGACGGCGTGCTCACCTTCCGCTGCGAAGACAAACGTACCCACCATCCGACAATCTCACTCGGATTTGGTCAGGATACTACTACCGTTGTTTATCTGGCAGATAAAGAATACGAATCTATCCAGGTAACCACAGCAAGTGGAGATATCGACTATCTGTATTCTCACAAGACTGATAGCAAGCCAGTGTTTAACGCTTCATATACCAGTCTTAAGACAAACAGCGGTGACATCCATATCGCAGATATCGAAGCTAATACCCTCACAGTCAAAACTACATCGGGTGATATCTCTATCAGCAATGGTTCATTTACAACTAAGCTGGAGCTTCATGCCTCAAGCGGTGATATCCAGTTGAACCACATAACGACAGATCAGGCAGAATTCTATACCACAAGCGGCTATGTATCAGCCAGTGACATTACTGCTAATACCAGTCTTTCCAGTAATACGACGAGTGGCGATATTGATATGTCCATCACGGCCGCTGATGCGATCAGCATTTCTGCTACGAGCGGCGACATTGATCTGGATCTTGCTTCTGACCGAAGCTACAATTTCTTAGCAGATACACAAAGTGGCGATGTTGATATTCCACATGGCGCAAATTATTCCGAATATGAATGTGGCGTCAGCACGACCAGCGGCGATATCCGCATTAGGCAGGAGTAATATTAGTGAATATTATTTAAAAAAAGTCTATAAAAACGAAAAAGGGATTGCCCTGTTAAAACAGATCTACCGCTGTCTCTGTAGATGACATTACGAGGATTTCGTTGAGAGATGCACATTGTCAGTAAATACGAGTGCTTGTTTGAGCCGAAGGCGAGTTAGCACCGAAGTATTTACGAATAAGACATGTGCATCGAACAGAAACCGCAGTTAGTCATTTCAGAGACAGCAGTAAATCTGATTAACAGGGCAATCCCTTTTTATTATTTCTCCGCAGTTTTGCTTCCCAGAATCCATATCAGGATGAAGAAGAAAATCATGCTTTCGCTCATCAGTCCATTTGTAAAACCAAGGCGGAATGCTGTATCCGGAAGTATTGATTTTATAACATAGAGAATGCAGTAGAATACAAGTACATTTCCTGCTGCCATCCATCTTGGCAATGTGGTTTTGCCACGCACGACCACATAAAACCAGTATAAGAATACCGGAAGCATAACGACTTCGCTTACTATAATAACCCATGACAGGTGATCAAATAAGGCTTCGCATGCCGGAAGTGCAGCATCGGCATATCCATGTCCAATCATCCATGCATACAGATACAGGATCATAATATAGAACAAGTGCAAACACATCCATGGTGTCAGACCAAATGCATTCAGATAATGATAAATCTTCTTTTCTTTCTCATCCCGGATAAATCGTCCCAGATAAAATAGGGCTATTCCATAAAGAATGATGCCCGGAAATGCCAGCATCATCGCAAGCCCATTTCTCCACGCAGGAAGCTGCGCTACCCCATTGGTCAGCCAGATTAATTTTCCGGTATGGGATGGATCTCCATACATCATCAGCCAGTCTCCACCGCCATAGCAGAAACAACCAAGGATTCCGCAGATCATGGCTAACGCCAGTGTCTTTGTCTGTACTTTACAATCTTTCATTTCAAATCTTCTCTCCTTTAACGTAAAACGGCATCGGTTAGTGTTTACTAACCAATGCCATTCTAGCATATTATCTTATCCTCGTCAAAATGCCGTGAACATACTCAACACGGACACCAGACATATGATAATCCCCAGCCATTTGAGAAACAGTTCTATTTTCCGGTTCACTTTGTTCGTTCCCGGATCGTATACCTTGCGCTGCTCTCTGGAATAGTACATCGGATATTCGCTGCCAACCGGATGCTTCTTCCGGCTCAATTCCTGCGCCAATTGGTAGTTATGCACACTATCATCATAAGGATCATTGTACTGGATCGTAAGGATCGCCTTCCCCGGCGTCAGTGTCTTGGCTCCCGGCACTTCTCCAACTACCTTCCCCGGAATCATCATATCCATGTAATCATTTTCTTTTACCTGTTTCTTCTTCATGCCACTTCCTGTAAAAAGGAGAATGATGCCGGATGCAAATGCAACCAGCCGCTGCACAAGCATCCACCCGGTCGTTCCCGTCATATCCGGTATGACATTTCTCTCCATCAGCTCCTGTGCCATGAAAAATGCTCCAAACAAAACAAGCCCGGCTCCAAATCCTATTATGATATAGATACCTTTTTCCATCTCATCCATAGCTGACAGCTTCGGATGGTTTTCCTTTAACAACTGATCAACAGTTGATCCCGAAGCAATATTGTCCAATAACTGCTTTAATTTCCTACGTCGTTTTTTCAACCGGATAAATTCGTATATCCCCATGATCAACATGCCAATTCCCACAAGAATAATGAACATGATTTTTAACATTTGCATCATTTGCAACTCTCCCCTTGTCGTCCTGTCTGGCAGGGCATAATATTCTTTATTTTAATACTTTGATAATCTCCTGTTCATGATTTTTTGTGAAGTCACTCAATTGATAAGAGCGTATACGCTCTTTTACCACGATGGGTTCAACAAATCCATTTTTTACTAAAGTAGCCAAACGGTTAATAATCGTCCTACTGGTCACTCCTGTTTTTTTACTTAATTCAATAGGTGTAAATTCCCATTTATATTCTTTGATCACTAAAAGCAAAAGTTCTTTTTCTCTCGCCTTCAAATAAGATAAACTGCCCTCAATATCTTTTTCCTGTGATGCCTCAGATAATTCACAGATCTTTCCGGAATATAACTGAACCATGCGCAAAAAATAATGAATCCAAATCTCAGGATGTGGCGGATTGTCCCGTCCAGAATAATACAACGCAGGCAGTCCCATTTGTATAGATTCATAATATTCATCGATGTCATATGCAAAATATTCCTCCAATGAGCCAATTCCATTAAAACCATATCCATTCAAATCCATAATATATCCAGACAACAATCTGGCAGTTCTTCCATTTCCATCTTCAAAAGGATGTATGGTAACCAATTGGTAATGTACAATCGCTGCAACAATCAATGGATGATCATCCGTAGTATTAACATATTCAACTAATTCATCTAATAATTTCGGAATGTCACAATATTCAGGTGGGATATAATCCGGTCGTCCTGTTTGAGAATCATATACTGCAAATAAAACGCCCGGCGGCATCGGTCCACGTAAACCGATTTTTTCCTTTGCCGCACCTTTTTCAACTAATTTCTGTACATCCAAAATTAACTGCTTGGAAAATTCTTCCTTTTTCTTTATTTTTTTCTCTAAGAAATTTAATGCCAAAAAATAATTGCGAACTTCCTGCTCAGGTTTCATAAAATGCTTTCTTTCATCATTATCTATAACTTCATCAACCTGTTTTTCAGAAAGCGGATTCCCCTCAATCTTGTTCGATGCATAAGAGCTTTTTTTCTTAGAATTTTTACGAAGTTTATTTGCTATACTCTTTGATAATTTTACAGATGAAACCTGAAATCTGTTTTTTTCAATTTCAGTAATATATTTTAATATTTCATTTGACAGTGTTACTTTAATCATCTAAATCGCCCCTTTTTCAACTATACAATATATTTTTATAATTTATTTTTCAATTATTAGTTTACCATAAATACTATTTTTTCTCCATTATATCTTCACTATTATTTCACTAATTTTCACTATTTTTTCCTTATTTTTCATTATGCACTTTCATTAGATAATTCTGTATAATTGTTACCTTGTACCAGCACATATATAAACTTACAAACTGCACATTTTTAATTTTGAAAAAATAAAAAAAGTTTCAACTTGGAGCCGGCTCCATGAATTGACTTTCCTGCGGCAAAACAGTATGCTGATTATAGGAAAATTCGGTTGAATCAGGAGGTGCTGTTCCATGGCAGAAGTCATTGCAAAAGCAACAGATGTAGAAGTGATATACGGTGATAAGCCTGCACTTGATAAGATAAATATGTCCGTGAAAAAGGGCGACATTTATGCTCTGATCGGTAAAAATGGTGCAGGAAAAACGACACTTCTCCGCCTGTTTACCGGACAGAATGCCCCTGATTATGGCATCATCGAACTTTTTGGAAAGAAGGGAACACATGGACTAAATGAAGCCCGGAAAAGAACCGGTGCTATCATCGAAACGCCAACGTTTTATCCATTTTTCTCTGCGGAACGCAATCTGGAATATTACCGTATCCAACGCGGAATCGACGATCCATCCATTGTTGAAACAGTTCTGAAGGAAACGGGACTCTACGAAGCTAAGGATAAAAAGTTTAAAAATTTCTCTCTCGGCATGAAACAGCGTCTGGGAATCGCCCTGTCGCTCATGCACGATCCGGAATTTCTGATCTTAGATGAGCCGATCAATGGTCTGGATCCTGCCGGCATCGTCGAAATGCGAAAGCTGATGCTGCGGCTGAACAAAGAGAACGGACTCACGATCATCATTTCCTCGCATATTCTATCCGAGCTTGCAAATATGGCAACATGCTACGGTTTCATCGACCATGGTCAGATCTTACAGGAAATGTCTGCTGAAGAATTAGAAGCAAAAGAAAAAAGCTATGTAAAGGTGCGTACCAGTGATGGTGAAAAAGCTGCTGAATGTCTTTCAAAAGAGCTCCAACTCGACGCATCCTACAATGAAGATGATGATACTATTTATATTTATTTTGAAAATAACGCGGTTTACCCAACTGAGAAAATCAGCCGTTTCTTATTTGAAAAGGGATATGATCTGTACTCACTGGAGATTGTGAAAACTACACTGGAAGATTTCTTTATTGAACTGTTAGGAGGGACAACGATTGAATAATTTCCTCAAAAGCGAATGTTACAAAGTAAGTCATCGGGCTTATCCATATACCCTGCTCATTATCGGAGTGGTCATTGCTATTTTGATCAACGTATCTGTCTGGTATGCCATCCATGTTATCCGGATCCCATTTACGATTGAAGGTGCAGATATTATGAATGCCGGTCTGTACATGATGGCAACGATCGTCTGGTACTGCATTATTTTCACCACCGATATCGGTTTCTCCGGTGAATGGAGGAATAATACGATGAAGAATATCGTGTCATTCGGAACCAGCCGGAACACAATTTTCTTTGGCAAATGTATCGTGAATACACTATTGCTGCTTATCGGAATCGTTGTGGTATCTGCAGCCTATCTGCTGACGAATTACATCTGTTTTCGTCATGATGGAAGTCTGACCGCTTCGGCATATCAGAATTATTTTCTGCGTTTTGTGATCATGCTTCCTATGATCATCGCCGGACAGACAATGGCATCCTCCCTGTGCATGTTCTTCTCCACAGACCTTCTGTGGTGCGGTATCTATGCTGTAGTCGTTGCCCTGCTGCCAAATGGCATCATGCTTTTCTATGCCATTTTCCCGGAAGTAGAAGCACTCCGTATCATCTACACCAATCTTCCTACCGTCTGCCTGACCGCTGTTGCATGGCAGACACTAACCACCGGCCTGATTGTTCACGCTATGGAGATCGCCGCCGTACTTCTGATCCTGCCAACCGTTATTTCCCTGTTGGTGTTCCAGAGGAAGGAGATAAAATAAAAACAGACACACACCCTACCCTGTGGATACGACATGCATCTGTTCTTATACTTTATATGGATTGTTCTGATTATTCCCCTTCGATCAATGATACAGGATCGACCGGTTTGCCATCTTTGGTGATTGCGAAATACAGATTTGTTCCTTCTTTTGAATAATAACGGCTTGGTTCTGCTACAGTGCCAATGGTGCAGCCGGCATCTACCACCTGACCAACAGAAACATTGATATCCTTAAGCTGTCCATACATGACTTCATAGCCATTTCCAAGAGATGCCTTTACCACATTTCCAAATTCCGGTGTGCTTGTGATCTCTGTGATCTTGCATTTGTAAGCGGCTGAAACTTTGTCATTTTCTGCTGCTTCCAATACGATTCCGGCATTGCATTTGTACTGGTTTAATGTCTCGTAGAATACTGTGGTGTCCATGCTGAATGGAATGATCACATTTCCGTTTAGTGGCCACATAAGAGCTGTACTGCCGTCATAGTTCAGTTCGATCTGTTCTTCCGCCTTGACAGCATTTGCTCCGGTTTCTACTTCTGAGCTTTTCTCTGTTGTTGCTTCTGTCTTGTTCTCTGCTTTGGCGGTACCGCCAAGTGTTTCTTTTACTGCTTCTGTTGTTCCGAGATTGCTTCTGTCTGCGGTTTCTTCTACTGCCTCCGAGCTGACAGCATTTTCATCATCTGACTGGGTTTTCACATTATATAGAGCTACAAGTCCTACAAGTGCCACCATTCCGGCGATCAGGGCAATGTAGAAAATATTTCTCTTAATAACATTCAAAAATTTCTTCATGTTTATCACCTCATGGATATTGTTGCCTGAACTTCCGGATTATATACACAGGCAAATATTTTCCACAAGCTTTTTATTTATCTTATGCATTTTGTCGTATCCTGCCACCAGCGAAATGAAATGATTTACAAAGCAACCACTTTTGCAATTCCATCTGTATGCTTTCAAATATCCTCAATATATTGGTAATTGTCCTTATATGTTTTCGCAGGTGTTTAATATGCCGCCCCATCTACGATCGAAGTTTCCGGGTAATAATATGCAATAATCTCACGATATGTACTGCCCTGATCAGCTTTCCATCCGGCTCCGTACATCGACATTCCAAGGGATGAGCCTTTACCGATCGAGATGATCCGATATCCCTCCTCGACATGATCGATATGAAAATTTGTCGTTCCAAGTGACAGGGTCTGTGCAAATGTCTCTCCCGTCACGACCGTACCGAATACATTTACCTTTCGGACAAATCCTGATTTCGTCGCCTCAAGCACAGTCAGCGCATCCGCATCCACAACCTGTTCCTCACTCTTTGCTGAACCAGTCGTCGCAGATTCGTTTTTTTCAACATCCACGTCGGTCTGCCCCAGATTCTCTGATCCGTCAAACGCTTCTCCCTCTCCATTCATGCCAAATTCTTTCTTTATACGAAGCGCACTGTAGATCTTTGTCGATGAGAAATCCGGCGACTGGATATCCTGACTGCTGTCAACGGATACCAGATATGGAATCGCAGTACCATATAATTCCTCTGCACTAACAGTTACCCCTATGCTGACTGCATGACTGACCGGAATAATAAGTCTGCCATCATAAACGATAACCTGTCCCATTGTATCCTTCACAGCCTGATATACCATTTCCATATTCTGCTTATATTCTTTCCCCCATTTTTGCTTTAATTCATCTTTCTCCACACGGATCTCTTTCAGATCTCCCTCATTGATGATCTTGCCCCCGCCATTTGCAGTGTCCGCCTGATCGTTCATTTCATAATAGATCGCAGTCCGGGTCAGAACTGCCATCGTCTTTGTCATTTCCACATTCCACGACGGATCATACAATCCGGCAAGGACATACAAAATATATTCTTCACAGTCGATCAGCCTGTAGTTCTCATTTTGCAGGATACACACATCCCGGCTGCTACTAAGTGCCGCGATCCGGGCATCCGACACATCCCGATAACGCACAAAAAGCCTGGTTCCCACATATGGAATTGCAAATGCTAACAAAACCATGGTGAACCAGGCTAGAATCCTGTTATTTTTCTTCATACCATCACATCCTGTCCTGTCATCATTCCGGAAAAATCCGATTCGCTTCATACGATTTTCCTGTATTATTTATTCTATGATGCACAGGTGCAAAATATGATTGATTCATTATACAAACAGACCATCCGGCTGTTTGCCGATATTACTGTTTATCTCATATACATGATCACTATGCTTTCTTGCCAAGAGCTTTCTTTCTCGCAAGATATTTCTTCTTGATATACTTTCCTGCTGTGGATAAGTCACCTGACTTCCAGCCGGAGGTTTTCTTTGTTGATGGCTTAAGCAAAGATGCCGACTCGTTCTTATTACTGAGGCTCCAACAGAAATAACTGATGTTATATTTGTTAAGCAGCTTCATCCATTTGTCTGCGGATGCCTTGTTAATGGCTCCGTCGCCACTGGCCGGTGATAACCCAAACTCAGATACAATGATCGGAAGCTTCTTCTTTCTTGCATAAGCAACCTTTGCCGGAAGATATTCATTGTGCGCCCACTCACTTGCGTAGAAATGCAGGGAGTACATGATATTCTTATATCCCTTGATCGGGCTGTCTGCAACTTCATTTGACGTTCCATCCGTTCCAAGCTGTGACCAGGTTGGTGTTCCCACGATAATAACTGCTTTCTTGTCGTATTTGCGGATCGTTTTGATAATGTCTGTCGCATAGGATTTGATCTCTTTCCAGCCACAGCCATTTGGCTCATTGCAGATCTCATAAATAACATTTTTATTGTTCTTATATTTCTTTGCCATCGTGGTAAAGAATTTCTTCGCCTGTGACTTGTTCTTATTCGGGTTTCCGTCACTTAAGATATGCCAGTCGATGATCGCATACATACCAAGATCAGTCGCATATCCGACTCCCTTATCTACCAGCTTCCGAAGCTTTGCCTGACTGCCGCCACTGCAATAGCCATTGTATTCTTCGGTATACATTGCCAGTCGGATCGCATTCACGCCCCAGTCATCACGAAGCGTCTTGAATGCTTTCTTATTCACATATGGCGATCCGACATCCCAGTTGATTCCATGTGTGCTGATACCGCGAAGCTGGAATTTATTTCCCTTACTGTCGACCAGGTCTGCTCCCTTTACAGACAGTCTTCCATGCTTTGCAACCGGTGTTGTAGCTGCCGCTTCCGCCGTTCCATTTCCACCAAATACACAGATTGTAAACAGCATAACAACTGCCATGATCCATGCAATCAGACGTTTTCCCTTTCTCATACGCTCTCCTCCTGTTTTTGCATTTTTCTGTATTTATAGTACCCTACTTTTTCTTTTCTGCCAAGAACCCATGGATCATTTTTTACCGGATTTTATCATTATTTTTACCTTGTTTTTCTTGACAAATAGGTGCGCCCATACTATTATGAGAGCGTATTCAAGATTAACTATGTAATCGCTTTTAAGCGGACGTATGGATTAAGGTTTTAATCGTATTTCTCTCATAAATGATGCACGTTTTCATTGGGTACAAGCAAGAAATATATAAGGAGGTACCCACATGAACAACGGTACAGTAAAATGGTTTAACGCAGAAAAAGGTTATGGATTTATCTCAAACAATGACGGAAGCGGAGATGTATTCGTTCATTTCTCAGCTATCCAGGGTGAAGGATATAAGACACTTGTTGAAGGTCAGCAGGTTACATTCGACACAGAGGAAGATCCTAAGGGTGGTTCAAGAACAAGAGCTACTAACGTTGTAATCGTTAAATAATTTTCTACTTTGAATAAAAAGGCTGAGGCTCTATATCAATTTATTCCGCAGAACACTTTCGTTCGAACAGGTCTGCTTCATAAATTATATAGAGCCTCAGTCTTTTATTAAGTTTTTCTTTTATTATTTCTCTAAGATATCGATATCTAACATTTACAGATCAAGGCTATTTTCATTTTGATATTTTAGGGACATTGTGCCCTTCTTTTTTAACAGAAAACACAGGGATTGCCCCTGTACAAACCATAAGCCCCATTATAAATGACTCGCTATGGTTTCTGTTCAATGCATATGCCTGATTCGTAAATACTCCTGCGCTAACTCGCCAACTAAACGTTGGCTCAGACAAGCGCTCGTATTTACTGGCAATATGCATTTCACGACGAAACCTTCGCTGATGTCATATTATAATGGAGCTTATGGTTTGTGCAGGGGCAATCCCTGTGTTTTATATTTAAATTAAACTTTTATTATTTCTCTAAGATATCATAGATCAGATCCATGATCTTGTCGCCTGCTTCTGCGGACATCTTCTGAGCCTCATCATATGAGCTGCCCTTGATTCCATAGTAGAACTTGATCTTTGGCTCTGTACCGGATGGTCTTACTGCAAGCCATGCATCATTCTCTAATTCATAGTAGAGAACATTTGAGTTCGGCATACCGGTCTTAACAGTTTCGCCAGTCTCAAGGTTCTTGATCGTCTCCAGACGGTAGTCACGAACAACCTTTGTCTTATATCCGGCGATCTCTGCCGGTGTATTATCACGAAGTACATTCATGATGTGTCCAATCTTCTTGGAACCTTCTACACCCTTCAGAGTTACAGTCTTGATATCATCTACATAGTAGCCGTATTTCTCATACATATCCATCATAACATCCCATAAAGTCTTACCCTGTCCTTTATAGAATGCAGCAGCTTCGCAAAGTGCCATTGTTGCTACGATGGCATCCTTATCTCTTGCATGTGTTCCGATCAGACAGCCGTAGCTCTCTTCGAAACCAAAGAGATAAGTTCCCTTTCCTTCCTGCTCGAAACGTAAGATCTCACGTCCGATGTTCTTGAAACCTGTGAAGCACTCGATCAGGTCTGTATTGTAATATTTTGCGATCGCATCAACCATGTTTGTTGTAACGATCGTCTTAATGATCGCACCGTCCTCCGGCAGCTTGCCATCGCGTGCTTTCATCTGACTTACTTCATATTCACACAGAAGGCTTCCTGACATGTTACCGGTAAATACCTTATATTCGCCTGTCTTGGAATCCTTTGCATATACACCAAGTCTGTCTGCATCCGGATCAGTTGCAAGAACGAGGTCTGCATCTACTTTCTTTGCAAGATCAAGAGCAAGGGCGAATGCTTCCTTTGCTTCCGGATTTGGGTAATCAACTGTTGGGAAGTTACCATCCGGAAGTTCCTGTTCCGGAACAACATATACATTTTCAAATCCAAGATCAGAAAGAATTCTTCTTGCAGGAATATTTCCGGTACCATGAAGTGGTGTATATACGATCTTCAGATCCTTACCATATTTATCAATAGCATCCTGATGAAGAACCAGCTTCTTCAGTTCGCCCATATATGCATCATCAACTTCTGCACCGATCGTTACCAGAAGTCCTGCTTTGATCGCATCGATCATTTCCATTGTCTTGGTATCTGCAAAATCTGTAATGGCCTTAACCTCTGCCATGATTCCTGTATCATGTGGAGGTGTGATCTGCGCACCATCTTCCCAGTATACTTTATAACCATTGTACTCCGGTGGGTTATGACTGGCAGTTACATTGATACCTGCTACACAATCCAAATAGCGAACTGCAAATGACAGCTCCGGTGTCGGACGTAAAGACTCGAATCTGTATGCCTTGATTCCATTTGCTGCAAGACATAATGCTGCTTCCATGGAAAACTCCGGTGACATTCTTCTGGAATCATATGCAATAGCAACACCCTTATCCTGTTTGCCCTGCTTGATGATATAATTTGCAAGACCCTGTGTTGCTTTACGGACAACGTACTTGTTCATTCTGTTTGTTCCGGCACCGATAATACCACGAAGTCCGGCAGTACCAAATACCAGATCACAGTAGAATCTTTCTTCTATCTCTTTTGGATCATCCTTGATTGAAAGAAGTTCATCCTTGGTCTCCTGACCAAATAACGGATTGTTGACCCACTGCTCATATACTTCCATATAATTGCGTTCGCTCATTTTAATATTTCCTCCTGTGCGTTCCTTTAAAACATTACACTTAATATATTTCCTAAATCCCAAAGTTAGATTTTCTCACACATGACATTATACATTCAAATTCCTAACTTGTGAACCCATAATGATTGCAAAAATCATTTAAAAATTTCTGCTTTTCTTGTTCATCTGTTATAAGTTTACTGAGTTTTTCAAGATTTGCAGGGGAAATCCAGCATTTTCTGGAGTTCATATAACGATTGCTGACCTTCCAAAACTTCTCCGGATAACTATATAATATGTAGATATATCGATAATCTTCTCCGGTAAGCGGCAGGATACGATCGTATTCTTCTATGATCTTCACCGCCATATCGAAGTTATAATTATTCTTTTCCATGACTTTCCGGATGAACTGATATAAGTCGATCAACTGATATCCGACATGAAACCGGTCGAAATTCACAGTCGCCAGATACCCACCGCAAAATAACACACTATGGTAATTATATGCTCCATGGCAATATCCGATATGCCCGGCAATATTTGTCCGGTCGCAGGCATCCATCATCGCCTGGCAGTCGATTGCCTGTCTGTAAAATGCGTCATACGCTTCTATATATAAGAGCTCAAAATCATTCTTCGTCGGACGCTTTGAGATAAAGCTCCGGATTTTTTTCATTTCCTGCGTTTTTCGTCTGAAGTTGCCCGGCTCACGGTACGCATACGTTCTCCCCTCTTTTGCATACAGCTCACGCCCCCGGATATGAAATATCGCAAGATTTGCAGCCGCCTGATTCAAATCGCAGATACTTCCGGGATTACATTCCCGTCCCTCAAAATATTCCCGCATCACATATGGATTCCCGTAGCGGTCGCAGGTGATCAGCTCTCCTTCCCGGTTCGGCACGCAGCGGTCAATATGGTGAAATCCTGTCTCATACAGATTTTCCTTAAATTCCCGCTCCTGCTCCAGCCGTTCCTCGCTGCCGTCAAATGGAGATATCTGCCTGATTCCCTGATCCGTTTTCAGGATCATAGATCCCCGGCCTCTGACGGCACCCAGTATTTCCATGTCATATGCTTCGTAGACTTCACTCATTTTCTCAGACAAAAAATCCCCTCCTTGAATTGTCTTCATACTTTGTATGAATCGGAAATCCCGATAAGTAATTGTATGAGGGAACCTTCAAATTCATTCTTAATTTCTGTCCAGAAAATTTGCGCACTTTCTATAATCCACGTATTATATTCAAATAGTCTTGTCTGCCATCCACTACCGCATATACAATAACCGTTTTATTCTCTTCATTAATTTTATAAAAAACCAGATCCTTTTTTAGTATAAGGACTTTATATCCTTGTCGTTTAAGAACAAGGTATCTTGGATCTGTTCCAATATATGGATCATTTCCAAGTTCAAGAATTTTTTTCTCTATATAATCAAGTTGTTCCAAAGCTACTTCATTGCCAAAATTCTGAGCTATATATAAAATTATTTTTCTGATCCCTGCATCCGCAGTATCAGTTCGTATTACCTCATATTCCATACTTAGCCCTCCTGAAGCATTCTACGCAAATCATCAAATGTTTCAGTTATCGGTGCAACACGATTATTTTTTATATCATCCTCTGCCTCAGCTAATATTTCAAGTAACTCTATACGAGCTTTCATATTTTTATATTCTTCATATGAGAGGGCTACCGTATCACCTCTGCCATTTACTGTAATAATTACCGCTTCTTTATTTTCCTTACATTGTTTTGAAATATCATTATAATGGTTTCTTAAATCAGCCGATGGTCTGATTGATTCCTTTAATGTTAACATAAAAACCACCTCCGTTTATATTATATGCAGATTATATCATAATATGTCTATTTGTCCAATGTGTTTTACTGCCTGCAGGATTTCTTCGTTTCTTCGTTTTCCGAAATCGAACAAACCCATACGAATATACAGCAATGATAAATCCGTAGATCAATAAGAGCGGAATACTCAATGATCTCTTTCCATTTATTACTTGGGATCAACGGAATCTGGTGTGCCATCAGTGCTGCTGAGCTAATAACCCTTATTATCACTGTGACCCTCCTGATGAAAAATAAGAGCAAATACGGATATTAATCCGCTGTCCACTCCTTTAACGCTGCGGACAGTCTGCGGTCAATATCTTTTCTGGTTGCCTCACATTCCTTTGGATAATCTTTTGCAGCCTTAAAGACAAATTTCAATACAAATTTGAGTCCAACCGGAAGTGCGATCCGAAGCAAAGTTTCCGGCAATACAAAGTGAGTACCATGTTCATAAACAAGAGCATCGTATTCACATGTATGTGGATGTTCCTTCAAACGCTGATCCATACGGCGGACATATTTGCCAGCCTCCCAGAAGCTGTCATCATCCGCACCGATCAGGAATAAGCGGCCTTTTATATTCTCAACCTTTACCATTTCTTCCTCTGTATGCGGTCTTGCCTTTTCCGAATCTATAAACAAGCAGGTCGACCGTGTGATATCACCGGAGCCTTTTGTTTCTTCCTCAATCTTCTGCCAATACACCGGATGTTCATAGACAAATGGCATATAAGGCAGCGGCTTTCCCTGCCATGAAAGTGTGGATGCATTCGATATCGGCCATTCCTTACAGCCATCCTTTTCTCCCTGTTCAAATCCCTGCCATACAAAATCACTGGCAGTAAGCCCAATCGTCATCGTAATATCCGGGAAATAAGATGCTGCAACGATCGCATCCATTCCGGCCGTGCTCATCCCCATAATACCGATTTTCCGGTTTCCATGATCCTGTAACCACTTTATTGCGGTCTGAATTCTTTCCAGCGGATTGTTGACATGACTGTAATTTTTTCTGCCCGGAGATACACACATAACATTTACACCCTGTCTGTGAAGCCATTTTGCTCCACATTTCGCCATATAATCATTCGGATCATCCCCAAATAATCCGATCACGGCACAATCCGCCCCTTTGGAATTTTCGTAATACGTTCCATAAAATCCATCTTTTTCGTTTTCAAAAAATTGTTTTTTCATGTTATTCTCCTACCTCTAACACAAGTTAGTATGTTCTAACATCCATGGACAGTATACTCTAAATGACTGCCAGATTCCACACTTTCTTACATTTTCTTATCATATTCATCTGCAATACAATATCGGCAGATCAGATCCGTAAGCTCATCGATGACTTTTTCTTTATCATAGTCATTTCCATAGAAGGTCACCTCATGCACAACGGACTCCAACGCACATTGAAGGATCAGGGATGTGGTCTTTAGATCAGAGATTCTGAGCATTTTTTTATTTGTCTCAAGCAGTGAGAAAAATGTCCGAAATGCACCCGCGCGCGCCCTTGCTTCCAGTTCGTGCAAGTCATCATACTGCAGGGACAAGGCGGATATCTCCTTCTGGAATGCTGTCATGTATTCATGATTATGTAGGATCAGAGCAACGTATTTTCTGACAAATTCTCGCGGAGATGTGAACCCGGACACATCCATGATCGTGATCTCCTGCAAAGATTCATTATAAAGATCCGTGATCAATTCCTCATATAACGACTTCTTATCAACAAAATAACTGTAAAATGTGCCGATCGACACATTTGCTTTCTTTGCAATCTCGTTGCTGCTGGTATTATGAAACCCTTTTGTCGAGAACAGCTCGACCGCCGCTTTCTTCAGTGCTTCCTTTTTCTCAATGCTTCTTTTCTGTTTTGGGATACGAATTTCTTCCGGCATGTGTTACTCCTTTATGTAAAAAACAATTCCATTCATATAGTTTTACTGTTTCCAGTATAAGCATATAAAAAAATAAAGTCAATAAAACATGAGTATGTACTCACATTTATATTGACAATATAATTTCGGCGTGATATTCTACAGCCATACAAATATGAGCTCAAACTCGCATTTCAAAAAATGGTATATTCTACGTTGCAGAGATATTATTTTTCAAAATACATTGAATGAACCATATGTGAAACTCATTCAGATTATGGAAAACCATGCTGATTTTTCAAACATATTGAATAAAAATTTGGGAGGTATAAAAAGATATGATAAAGATTGAAAACCGGTCACCAGAAGACATAGCAAATTACGGCAGACGGATCGGGGAAGCATTTGCCGCATCTCCCGGCATCGCCGAGACGATACCACATGATGACCTCGTCAAATCTTTCGAGATCATTACTGAATTCTACTACCGGATGGGTACATTATATGCAACCTCCGAAAAATATGAAGGCTTCCTTGCATACTGGGATAAGAATACCAGACAGCCACTCGGGCCTGCCCTACATATGATCTGGAGAATGCTGTGCGAGATTCCATTTAAATCATTATTAAATATCGCAACCGGATCAAACGAGCAATATAAGAAATTATACCGCAAAGAAAAAGATTATATCGCTGTCTCGATGGTAGTCGTCTTACAGGCTTACCAGGGACAGGGCTTCATGAAGAAGGTTCTGGAGCTGCCATTTGCAGAAGCCGCCAAACGTGGCTGCCCCTGCATTCTTGACACCGACAACATCCAAAAGGTTGTCAAATACGAACATTGCGGCATGACGAAAACTGCCGAGAAGAAGATGGCACATGATATCACGCTGTATACCATGGCATATCTTCCTACATCCGCATAAATCCGGACATCATACAACCGCCTGCCGCACCGGCTTCCATCACCTGCGGCAGGCGTTCTTCATTGATACCACCGATCGCATATACCGGGACCGGACAATTCGCACAGATCTCACGAACGAATTCCAGTCCTCTGCCCTTCAGCCCTTTCTTACATTCTGTCTCAAATATCGTTCCAAGCACGATCTGTGTCGCTCCGCTCTTAACTGCAAGCTCGACATCCTCCATGCTGTGACAGGACACACTGATCTCTTTAAAATTCGTTGTCAGTGCATCACGCCAGACATCTGACAAATCCTGCAACACAGGAATCGACAAATGAATATTCTCACAGCCAAGCCGTGCTGCAATCTCCATTCTGGAATGCAGAAAGACAGGTACGCCTGCCGTTCTGTATATTTCTAAAACCTTCGCTGCAAGCTTCTCATATTCTGTATCCGGCAAGTCTTTTTCCCGCAGGATCAATGCATGCGGATGCACCTGAGCGACCTTTTGAAGCTGTTCCAGAAAATCTCCGTTTACCAGCGCGCGATTGGTGATCACAATCGCGTGCTCATAACATTTACACATAGATATAATCGTTTAAGACCGGCTGCAAGCCGCCCTTCTCCATATCCTGATACATGGATGTAAAGGAACGATCATCGTTGATCTCGAACTGCTCATCTCCTACATCCGCATCTTCCTTACCTTCGTATTTCTCCTCATGATCACCGATTCCGGTCGATACTCCGGCAGAAACCTTTGTTGCACAGATCTTTGCGATTCCGTTTCGGAATGTTGCGCTTTCACGGCTCGATACCGTGATTCCGACAAACGGCAGGAACATCCGATATGCACAAAGCACCTGACAAAGCTCCTTCTCTCCTACATCCCTTGGATTGATCTTCTCATTATTCACGATCGGACGCAGGCGCGGACAACTCAATGATAATTCTGCATGTGGATATTTGCGGTTGATATAATAGACATGAAGTGCCGTTGCCAGTGCATCCTTTCTGAAATCATCCAGTCCCAGAAGTGCTGAAAATCCAGCTCCACGCATGCCGCCCATCAGTGCACGCTCCTGTGCATCAAAACGATATGGCCAGACGCGCTTGTGTCCCATCAGATGTAAGGTCTCGTATTTGTCCGTGTTGTATGTCTCCTGAAAAACAGTCACATAATCAACACCACATTCATGCAGATATTTGTATTCATCCACATTTACTGGGTAGATCTCGATTCCGATATTCTTAAAATATTTTCTTGCGATCTTCACCGCTTCCCCGATATATGTAACATCCGAATATACCCGACTCTCGCCTGTCAGGATCAGAATTTCTTCCATGCCGGTATGCGCAATAACCTGCATCTCATGCTCGATCTCCTCCATCGTCAGCTTCTTCCGGCGGATGTTGTTATAACAGTTGAAGCCACAGTAAATGCAGTAGTTCTGGCAATAGTTTGCAATATAAAGCGGTGTGAAAATATAGACCGTATTTCCAAAATGATTCTTCGTGATCTCCTCTGCTTTCCTTGCCATCTGTTCCAGATACGGTGCTGCTGCCGGTGACAGCAATGCCTTAAAGTCCTCGATCGTACAGCTCTCATGTGACAGCGCACGTTCTACATCTGCCGCAGTATAGGAATCATAGTCATATGCATCCATAGCCGCAAGTACTTTGTCCTTGATATCCGAATCGATCACCTGCATGCCTTCCATATATTCCATATGATTTGTCCGGAACGATGCATCCTGTTCCAGACGATGCTTGCGTGCTAGCGCTTCCTGTGGAAGCTTGTCACTGTCAACAAAATATACTTGATTTTCTTCGTTCATTTCCGACTGCCTCCTAACGCAAGAAACCTGTCAAAGGATCGGAAGCACTTCCGCCTCTTGCAAGGACACGACCCATTCCGGTCAGGTATGCTTTTCTTCCGGCTTCGATCGCAAGTTTAAATGCTGCTGCCATCTCCGGTACATCACCTGCTGTTGCAATGGCTGTATTTGCCATGATCGCAGCCGCACCCATTTCCATCGCTTCACATGCCTGAGATGGTTTTCCGATGCCGGCATCCACGATGATCGGCAGGTCGATCTCATCGATCAATACCTGGATCATATCCTTTGTCGCAAGCCCCTTATTACTTCCAATTGGAGCTGCAAGCGGCATAACAGCAGCCGCACCTGCATTCTGAAGATCCCTTGCTACATTTAAATCCGGATTCATATATGGCAGTACCACGAAGCCTTCCTTTGCAAGGATCTCGGTTGCTTTCACAGTCTCATAATTATCCGGGAAGAGGTATTTTGCATCACGCATGATCTCTACCTTTACAAAATTGCCACAGCCCATTGCCCGGCTAAGTCTTGCGATGCGGACAGCCTCTTCGGCATTTCTTGCACCGGAAGTATTCGGAAGCAGGGTAACTCCTTCCGGAATATAGTCCAGAATATTCTCACTTTCCTGTGTATTTGCACGTCGTAATGCAAGGGTGATGATCTCTGCCCCTCCCTGTTCGACTGCTGCCTTGATCAGATTCAGGTTGTATTTGCCTGATCCTAAAATGAAACGGCTCTTGAATTCCTTTCCGCCTAAGATGAATTTATCTTCCATGTTGTCTCCTTTTCTCTGCAGAGAAATAAATGTTAGAGTTATATATATTATAATACTCGTATACCTTGACATTACCAACCAAGGGACGCTTCCGCTCGTTGAGTCCTGCAGCGGTACTAAGATGCCCCTTATGCGCCATCAAGTACCGGCGGACTCAAATGCCCTTGTTTTGGTATATCAAGGTATCCGAGTATCATGTAATCTCCAATTTTCTCTAACATTTATTTCTCCATTATCAATTGTAATACTTTGTTTGCTTCATGAGCTGCGCAGGCAGCTACCCGCGGAGCGATGAGTCCTATACCGTCGCCGACATCAGTGCTCTGATCTCCGCACACATACAGGCGGCGCATCATCTGGCGCGTTTTTATCGCATTCGTATCTACATACCCTGCCATTCCATTTCCTGATACAACAGTTGCATCCGGACACTGCATCAGTAGTTCACGCACCAGCATTGCCTTCTGATCCGGTTTGTCAAATGCTTCACATACGATAGGATATTCACCGAATAACTCCTTTACATTGTCCGGGGTTACTTTCGTCTGCACTGTCTCATACGTCAGATATGGATTGATCTGATACAGGGTTTCGAGCAGGGCTTCCGTCTTCGGCTTCCCGAGCTGGGATATAAAGTACATCTGACGATTGAGATTTGTCACATCCACCACATCGAAATCCACCAGAAGCAAATGTCCGACGCCGCTTCTTGCAAGCATGACTGCAATATTTGACCCCAGTCCACCGATACCTGCAACAGCCACCTTCGCCGCACGTAACTTTACCTGCATCTCTTTCGGAAATCTTGCATCAAATGCACGATCCAGTTCTTCCTGTGAGATCAGCTCCTGCATTTTCTTCTGCATCTCTGTCATGTCTCAACCTCCACCAACAAATCGTAATACTTCGATCACATCTTCATCCTGAATGATCGTATTGCCAAGTTCATCTTTTGGAATAATGTCGAGATTCCGTTCTACAACGACACGTTCCGGCTCAAATCCGGCTTCCTTCAAATATTCCAGAAGATTCTTACCGGCAATCTCTTTTTCTTCACCATTGATTTTTACCATGTATGTTCTCCTATCTTTCATAATTACACATTTTCTGCACTACAGGACAAATGCCCTGTAACACAAAAAGGCACCGGATCATACAACCATAACGGTATGATCCGGCGCCTGTTATCTTCCTTGTGAAAAGTGGTGCCCCCAGTTCACAAATATTCATATGAAATTATTTTACCTTATGCAGGGTATTTGTGCAAGGACTTATTCATCTCACTATTGCAAACCGGAGTTTATTAAAGACGATTACCACTCATCTACTTCTATAAGTTTTTCCTGCAATGTCTCCTCAAGATCTGTAAAAGCTGGAATAAAACTATCTCGTATAAACACGATCAATTCATCAATTTCTTCCTCGTTATATATATGAATTGATGTATTTCTTTTTTTCAACATCAGCAGCCAAACAGATGAGTCGTTCACAAATCCGACTTTATACCCGACCTGTAATATTTCTCTTGGCGAACCTGTTTCCGCTCCTTCTACTCCATGCATTCTCAGCACTTCCTGCAATGCTTTCCAGGCAAGTTCAAAAGTCAGATTAAACTGCCCAACAACACCCATTCGATATATATCATTGCTGTCTGCAAGTTCAAAATCTGCTTGCTTTAATATATCAAGGCAATTTGCAAAATTATCTAGTTTTTTCATATATAACAACCCCATCCCTTTCAATTTCTTTTTTTAATTCTTCCGTAACCCTTGAATTCATATCAACCACATCAAAAGAAAGGAGCGAATGGATGTTTTCTTTTATATTCCAATAAAAAGAATCAAAATCCCCACCGTACACAGCTAAATCCACATCACTTCTCTCTGTATGATCTCCTCTTGCCCGAGATCCAAACAAAACTATTTTTATAATTGAATTTTCTTTTGCAAACGCTGTAATTTCCTTTATAACTCTATCCGGAAGATTATATGCCATTTGTCTCCCTCCATAACGGATAATTCTTCTCTCAGTTTACCACAGCATATTTTATTTTTCTATAGGCATATTCATACAGTATCATGAGGATTTTTTAAGGATATATTTTTGAATATTTTCATCCTACATCTTAAAAATCTGCTTTGCCTTGCCATTTGTAAATTGTATAACCGGTCCTGAAATTATAACTGTGATGATCGTACATGCTCCAAACTTTCCTCCCAAAAGCACGCCTGTCACGACCATTAAAATATCTAATATCATACGAACGATCTTAACCTGCCAGTTATTTTTCTCTGCCAATGCAAAGGTTACTGCTTCATAAGAACCTCTGCCAAGAGATGCAGATGCATACAAACCTGTTCCAACTGCAAATAAGATCACCCCTGCCAGCATAATGAAGAAATTTATCCACATATATTTGCTGTATATATGGCATTTTGCAAACAAATCCACACACCCACTGTACACAACCTGATATAAAAATGTTCCTATATGAATCTGCGATCTGTCATAAATAGCCGCAAATAAGATCATCACAACAGCTACAACAAATGAAGCCATTCCGATACTTATATGAAATGTTTCTGAAATACCCTGCCACAAAACTGCAAGTGTTGCGCCTCCAAATCCCGCATACAAGGCAAGTGTGATTCCATAAGCTGCAATAACAGAACCTACTATAATTATCACTATTTTTTTCAACCAATTCTTTGATGACATCATGTTCTTCCTCCATCTTCTGTAATTACATAAATAAAAAAGACTATAGAGCATACTGTTATGTTCAGAAACAGCAAAATCTATAGTCTTCTTTAACGCCGAGACAAGCATTTATATTGTTCTATATATACTGCATTGTATTGTTTTTGTCAATCTTACAAAGCTAAAGGATTAGACTTTTCATTCACCTGTCCTGAATTCCGCTCATCCATATTGCACAGACACGGAACAAATTCAAAACAGTTTTCCCTCTTACCGAGCTTACAGATACCACATTCATAGTTTATCCTAATTTTTCTACCTTGTTTCTCTGTATTTTCTTCAAAAATACATATCCCGCTAAGCATGAGAAAAATTCTGTAATCGGGAACGCCCACCAGATCAGTGAAACACCCATTTGGCCATTTCTTACGAAGACAGCGAAGATAGCTGCCAATGGCAATATGATCACAAGCTGTCTGAGAAGTGATATGACAAGCGACTCAAGACCGCCATTCAATGCCTGATAGATGCCCTGATATGCCACATTGGTTCCGGCAAATACAAAACTGATCGAGATAATTCTCATTGCACTGATAAAATACGCTCTTGACTGACCTGCATTGAACAGCGAGGCAAAGGCATTTGGAAAAATCTCTGTGATGAGAACGCCCAGGATCATCAATGCTATGGTATAAATAAGACCATAGCGGATTCCATCTTTGATCCTTTTCCTGCTTCCCATGCCATATGCAAAAGCTATGATCGGCGTGATTGCATCTCTCAGTCCAAATGCAAGGAACAATACAAACTGCTGCACCTTATAAAACAATCCATATGCCGTCTGGGCGGAAGGATTGAATTTTAAAATAAGATTCATCGCATAAACCATAATTGACATAAGTGCCTGTGCAATGATTGCAGGAAGACCAATGGAATAGATTTCTTTCATAGTTCTGGCACTCGGCTTCATATGTTTTATTCGATGTTCAAATTCCTTATTTAACTTCAGATGAAATACCAGAAGCAAACCGGCAGATACGATCTGTCCTATGACGGTAGCATATGCGGCTCCCGCTACTCCCATTTCCGGAACAGGGCCAATACCATAGATCATGATCGGGTCAAGAATAATATTTATAACAGCTCCCGCAACCTGACCAATCGTTGAATAAAGGGAACGTCCTGTTGCCTGCAATAATTTTTCAAATAATGAAAAGAAGATAATGCCAAAGGACAACACACAGCAGATCCGCAAATATGTTGTTCCCATCGAGATAACTTCCGGATCAACGGTCTGAGATGAGATGTAGGCTTTCACTCCAAAGATACCAAATAACAGACATACCACATAAATAATTCCACCAAGAAATAAGCTGTTGCCTGCGACTCTTGCTGCTTTTTTCATATCTCTCTGCCCAAGTGTCATGGCAAGAAGTGCATTTGTTCCTACACCTGTTCCGATTCCTACAGCCACCATAAGCATCTGAACCGGAAATACCAGTGTGAGTGCATTTAATGCCGCTTCACTCCCCAACTCCATATTGCCTACAAATGCACTGTCCACAATATTATAGACCGCCTGCAATGCCATCGATAAGATCATCGGTATTCCCATCTGAACCATCAGCTTATTTACCGGCATCTCCCTCATCTTATTACTTTCCGCCATCTTAATTTAATCCTCCTTTTTCACACAAAAAAAGTGTGTACTTATCTTATAAGTTGGACTTACGCTGATAAGCTACACACTTTCTAATGGCAATATATAATTAAAAAACGAGCAGCAAAACTGGATTTACGCATGTTTGCTACTCGTTCAAGACGTTATTATATTTCTCATTTTCGAAAAAGTCAAACGAAAAATTGGGATGGCTTTAATCCGACAATCCATCCAATGAATTGCAGAAAGATAAAAACCGCCTGTTAAATTTCTCGTCCATATTGCCTGATATCCTCCAATAATAACTGATTCCTACAGGTATCCATATTCACTAAATCCACACTGAAAAGTGTTGGCAATTCTTCCACTTTTTCAACAAGTGATTCAAAGTTATCCACACCCGAAACAGCAATATCAATATCGCTTCTTTCCATCGCTGTACCTCTTGCCCTTGAACCATATAATATTACTTCTTGCACTACTCCACAATCTTAACTCTGCCCGACTTTCTTGGTTTGCTGTGTGGCTGCTCCTTTGATACATAACTTCCAGCCAGATGAGTGCGGTTAAAATATGCCATATGAAACCAACTCCTTATTTCTCTTATCTCGGACAAATAATGATCCGGCGTTTTTCTGCTACACTCATAGCTTACATTGAAATATCACGCAAAAAAAGTACGCACTTTTTTATTACATAGTCACCTTTTCGTAACCACTTACTTCATTAAAAAAGATCCAGCATATTATCCAGATAGACAGCCTCCCGGACGTGCAGTTGATATTCCGGTTTTGTCATGTAATAAAGCAAAAATTCCAGGATCAATGCACTGCCAAGGCTTCGCCCTTCAATCTTAAAATGAGAAAATCCCATCGGCAGGTATGTTTCTTTTATATCATTGATTCCGATAAATCCCGGATTTGTCATTGCCTTTGAAAAACGATAACCGCCCATGACATCTGAAGCCGTACACTCATGCTCCGGGCAATCCTCTCCAAGATTCTTGCGACTGACCGTTTCATAACATTTGCGTCTGTCCTTACACCCAAAGGAACAACATTCATTACACAGGAATTCCATTTTATCCCTCTGCGACTGTGTCAGTGTTTCCCATTTGTCCCATGCCTTATTCAATCGGAAATCCGGCACAACATAACGGAAATCTTCCCGATCTGTCTCCTTTACCAACTCCTCAAAATCTGTCAGAACCTTTGTAGTCGATGATACAAAATAAAAACCCGGATACTGCTTTTTTAGGTAATCTAACAACAGCTCCGAATGGACGATCACCCCATTTTCTGCCTTTCCGTTTTTCTCAAATAATCTGCAAAGCTCGTTACATCTCTTATCCGCCAGATGCTCCTCACAAAGCAGGGAGTTGCTGAAGGTCAATCGGGCTGAGATTCCATACTCGTCCATCAATTCCCGTACATCCTCCGGATCACAATCACCATATCCAACACGTCCGCCACCCCACAGACAGTCCGCCGGAGCACCATAGATCGAACCGATCTCGCACCAGTCATAGAAATATTCTCTGTGCTCCCGGAACAATGGCAGGAATACACGATACAGCTCATAGAATTCGAACAGCCCCGGTAAATGATAATATGCAGTTTTATCTGTATGAATACATGCGTTTTTCGGTGCTTTACTAAATGTAATTGTAAATGGCTTCTGCATATATTACCTCATTTTATACTTTTTTTATATTTTCCTTTATTTTATACTTTTTTACAAGATAATTTCTATAAAGTAAGAACGCCGATAGTTCCCGGCTCTCTAACGTGACCATTATATAAGAAAAAGCAACCCGGCAAACATGATCACCCCGATTACATTTGCTTTTGCCGGAAGTTTTGTTGGCAGGATCACGATTGCAAGCGGCAGCAGATTAAAAATACATGCCCATGCCGGAAGTGAAGTTTTTCCTGTCACAACAGCAATAAAAAATGCTGCCGCAAATACCAACATTCCCAGATATCCCAGATACATCGTATAACAGGTTGTCTTAAAGAAATCCCATACCGCGTGCAGAGCTTCTTCTGTCAGATTTAATTTTACAAAAAACCATTCAACCAGACAACAGAACAGATGATGCAATGCAAGATTGATAAACATGACAAGTGTTGATATCAGCATGATCAGATAATATGTTTCTGAATACTGCTGCATCCAGTCACAAAGAGCTATGTATCCGAATATCTCAAGCGTCATTGCACACACGCCCAACAACATCGCAACCGACAGATTCTTCAGTGGCATTCCATGAAAGGCTACCTTGGATTTTTCATAATCCTTAAAATTTGTCAGATCGACTTTTCCATTTGGAGCATATGTCAGAAATCCATCTGAAATCCCACACAATATATGCCCGATCAATGCCATCACCATAAATATTTTCCACTGTAACATAATATCTATTCTCCTTTATAAAAAAAATATGCCAATGCAGTTAGTCTCTGCTAACTATATTAGCATATTCTTCATCAACCATGCAAATGCTTTCGCCGTCCGGATCACCATATTAAATTATAAACGTTTCCAGATCATCCGGGATCAGAAGATTCCCACTGAAATATTTTCTTCCTTCTTCATAATACAATTCTTTTCGATGTGAAAGATTCCGATCCTCTGTATGATACAGCAGCAGATTTTTCACATGCAATTCTTCTGCAAACTCACAGGCATTTTTCACTGTTGAATGATGCTTCTCGTATGGATGGAATATATCCGCCTGACCATCCAGACAAAATGCTTCGTGCAACAACCATGTACTGTTCTCTGCATACTTCTTTTCACATGGATTGTATGGTTCATCTCCGCAGCAGGTTAATCTCTCTCCATCTCCCAGTTCCATGCAGAAACCGAACTGTTTCGCTTTTGTGGATTGGATATCAAAAAATGTAACCCGTTTATTCAAAATTTCAACAGACTCTCCATTTTTAACTGCTATCAGATGCAGCCGTTTACCGATAAAATCTGTCTCTTTCTTTGGCAGAAGTTTTCTGGCCAGATCAAGCAGCAGATCAATGACTTCATCATGTGCATATATCACAGCTTCGCCTTCATATTCGCCCTGCTTCATATGCTGGCATATCATACGGATCATCCATATGATACCCGTAATGTGATCGATATGTTTATGTGTCACAAAGATAGTTCTAACCTCTTTCCAGTCAATTCCGGCATGCTTTAACTGATGCAGAATGGCACTTCCACCGCCACCATCCACCATAAAATATTCCTCATTTTCCTGCAACACAAAACAGGTGTTATAACATTCCGTAACAAGTGCACTTCCTGTTCCAAGCATCGTAACATTCATAAAGTATCACCTTCCTCTGATCGTTCCTTTTGTTCTTTCCATCATCCATGCAAATGCTTTCGCCGTCCGGATTCCCGGTTCTTTAAAATGATTTCCCTGATTCCATTCCAGTATACTGTCAATCTCCTGCTCCTGTAGCCATCCATACAATTCCCGGATACAATCGCCTACCGCAGCCATAACCTGATTCTTCGTTCTTTCTTCCCGATCACCAAGGCTCAGATAAACAGCAGGGCTTGCAATCCCATATTCTTTCACATACGAAAGAAATCCCGGAAACCAAACCGATGGGGATACTGCCGCTATCCCGGCAAACCTGTCCGTCTGGCAGGATGTCCAAAGTGCAAACAGCCCCGCAAGGGAATATCCACCAAGATAATAAGTCTTACTTTCATCCTTACACAATTCCAATATCTGTGCCAGTAACGCCGATGCGCCCTCGCCAAAATTTTCATTTCCAAATACAGCAGGTGCTCTCCACGGAGACAGATCCTGATTCCAGCTATCTACTTTAACTGCGACCATCTGAAATTCCAGAGAAGTCCTCTTCTTTATCTCTGAAACCTCATTTTCTATATCATGCACATCATGATCTCCCACTGGCTGGATCAATACAATATTTGCTTCCGGATCACCATATTTATATACAACCATTTTTGCTCTCCAAATTTAAGTATATTATTATAATATCTGAAACATCACCACTCCGCAAACACATAATATACTTCCCTTTCTCCTGAAATACCGAACAAAATAACGCTATCTGATCAAGGCACTTCGATTATATTGCTGACTCTGATATACGTTCCATTTATATATGCCTCAAGCCAGATCGATGTATCCGGATATGTATATTCTGCCGGCAGCTGCAATTCACCTTCTGCTGCTCTGTCCAAAAGAAGCGAACCATCCCGCTCAATATGCCAGCCCAGATTATCATATCCTTCGACCTCATCTCTTGTGATCACGCCATTTTCATAAGTCAGGGTAAATGCTTCAACAACCGGTGTTTCTGCAATTAACTGATATCTGTGTGAAAAATACCGGATACTTCTAAATCTTCCGTTTTCCTTTTTATACACAACCGTCGCATCGCAGTCTCTGAAATTAATACCGGCTTCCCTGCCAACGATCGAGCCGGTTTCAGGTCCGGGTGTTCCAACCATACCTGATACATTTACATTTATCCAGTCTTCAGAACCATAAATTTCTCCGCCTGCAATTCCTACATACGTTCCTCCAGACACATATGCTTTTTCAAAAGTGATATTCTTCATCTGCAAGGAATAAGAATATCCTACAAATCCGCAATGTCCACCGTATTTTGTATCTATATGCATATTTTTTATTATATGATTTTGTCCATCTATAAGCCCCACAAATGTAGTGTGCTCAAGATATCTGTCTGGTCTGTACCATCCGCCCATCGGAACCCATTCCAGACCGTCAAGATCTATATCCGCCTCAAGGTAGAGTTCCACGGAATCATTATACCCTTTGACTGCATTGACATAATACACAACTCCAGCCAGTTGTTCCTTTGTTTCTACATGAAACACGGGAGCATTTTCTAATGCCCAGTCCGTGTCCGCAATCTCCATGATCGAGCCGGTATCCCCATAATTTTCCCAGTCTGTCTTTGTCGGATCATAGTCCTCATTAACACTGTCTTCCGAGTTTGCATATGGATATTCTTCATAAGTACTATCTTCTGAAATTACATACGAATCTTCTTCATAAGTACTGTCTTCCCGATTTGTATCTGTATAATTCTCGTATATTGATTTTGGAATAAATATGCCGAAAAACACTCCGAATATTATTATAAATATTTTCCACATAGAAATTTCCCCTTCCCCATTACATTAACCCTACCTTTTTGTTACTACTGTATCAAGAACATATTTTTCTTTTATCTGTTTTAACATCTCCATATGCGGCATCTGCAAATGCTTCTGCTGATTCTCCTCCGATTCCCATTCCTCTACGAGCAGCAGTTTGTCCGGATCTTCGATATCATCATAATAATTATATGACATGCAGCCCTTTTCCTTCCGAATCTGATCTAAAATCCCGGATGCCATCACAGCCTCAACAAATTTTCCTCTCATCCCTGATTGTATTGTATATCTGACAAGCAAAACGATGTTTCTCATTTTTTCTCTCCTGTTATTTAGCCCCGTCAGCTTATGTATTACTTGCTTTCCTTCATGTCAAACAGATTTTCCCTTAATACACAGTTACCTCAATGTTTCACCCAGAATTATAAATTTTCCGCTGCATATAGCTTCCTTGTCTGTTTCCGGTTACGTCGGCGTCCCAACCTCGATCAGATTTCCATCCAGATCATAGAAACGAACCACCTTCTGTCCCCAACTGTGAACCATAAGTGGATTTACATATTCAATCGACGGATATAACCGCTCCAGCTTTTCAACAAAAGCTTCGATATCCCGCTCCTCAAAATATAGCTCGGTGGAATTATTGTGGGATATCACATCTCTTTTAAGAAAATCTTTCCATATCCTCTCATCCTGCAATACTAATCCTTCCGTCAGAATCAGATTTCCGTCATTATCTAATATTGGTTCGAGTCCAAACAGATCATGGTAAAATTGCTTTGACCGTTCAATATCTTTAACAACAATTAACACATTCCTCAGTCTCATTCCACACCTCCATATTTTTATCTGTTTTAAATGATCTCCGATTTTTCTCATAAAATGTCACATTTGCCTCCGGATCTGTGAGCGACACATTCACCCGTCCGGCATATGGATCACGCCAAAACTGCCATATTCCGTAGTAAAATACGGCAGAGATGAAGCATTGACCAACTCGTCCTTCGGACTCAAACAGGCACTCGTATTTACCGGCACTATGCATCTCATTACGAAATCTTGGGTAATGTCAATATATAATTAGCTGGATGCAGTTATAATTCCACCTTTATTTTTTTACTTCTTAATATATTTATCTGCCATAGACAACAGCGTTTCTCTGTTGTTCAACTCAGGACTGCCAAGCACCTGATTCAGAAGCTCTTGCAAGATATCGCCGATCTCTTTTCCAGGTTTTACGCCAAGTGCGATCAAATCCTTTCCATTGATGGCAAGCTGCTTGATCGTCAGACAATCTTTCGCATCCGTGATCTCCTGATACAGTTTCTCCAGATGCTCGATGCTGCTTCTCCGTTCTTCTAACTTATAATCACTCTGCGCCGCCATATCCGCCCGGCGGATCTTGATATAATAAGGGAAGAAATCTGCTCCTATCCTGCTGAGTGCTTTTCGGAAGGTTGTCTTTTTCAATATCTCCCCTAAACCATAATCATGCCACAACACCATCTTGCATACCAGATCTGTCGTTTCATTGTCAAACCGCAATCTGCGAAGCACCTTACGGGCAATCTCTGCCCCCTTCTCATTATGTCCATAGAAATGGTCGATACCATTTTCATCCACTGTATGACATTCCGGCTTTCCCACATCATGAAGCAGCGCAGCCCATCTGCATACTGTAGTTGACTCAATAGCCTTAACTGCTTCCATTGAATGAACGCCTACATTGTATTTGTGGTATGGATTATTCTGCGGCTGTTCCATCATCCGGTCAAATTCCGGCAGGATATATGCTGTTATACCTGTCACATATGCTTCCATCAATTTCTCCGGATGCGCAGAAGTCAGCAATTTGTCAAGCTCCACGCGGATACGTTCGGCACTGATATTCTGTAAGAACTGTGCCCGCAGGATCATCGCCTTTCTGGTATCCCTCTCGATTGTGAAATCAAGCTGGCCTGCAAACCGGATCGCCCGAAGGATTCTCAGGGCATCTTCGTCAAACCGTGCCAGCGGATCACCGACCGCCTTAATGACCTTATTGTCCAGATCATCCATTCCACCGAACAGATCGATCACACCTGCTGAAGGACTGTATGCCATAGCGTTGATCGTAAAATCCCTACGCTTCAAGTCTTCTTCTAAATTCGCAGTAAATTCCACAGAATCCGGTCTTCTGTGATCGGAATATTCTCCATCCACCCGGTAGGTGGTTACTTCATATGCCTCTTTACCAAACATAACCGTAACCGTACCATGCTTAATTCCGGTATCGATCGTCCGTCTGAATAACGCCTTTACCTGTTCCGGTCTTGCTGCTGTCGTAATATCCCAGTCTCCCGGTTCTCTGCCAAGAATACTGTCTCTCACGCATCCACCAACAATATAGGCTTCATATCCGGCAACTTCCAGTGTCTCTATTACCTTTTTCGCATTCTCCGGCATCCTGATCTCCATATCACAACCTCCTCCTTGGGTATTTCTATGCCTTTCTGTACACAATACCATTACTTTATTTTTTGATAGGGTATCTCTCATCTTCTCTTCTAGTATACCCTATGATCTATCCTTCTCTTGGGTATCACTTCTGTTTCTTAGATGTCATTGCAGTAGTCAACAAAAAGTAGACACATATTTTTAGTTTCTACACATCGCTTAGCAGGCATAGTACTCCCTATACTG
>NZ_WWTL01000011.1:0-101805 GCF_009874105.1 Clostridium sp. BIOML-A1
TGTAAGTGCGGTAACGCATTCAGCTGACAGATACTAATAGGTCGAAGACTTATCCTGAGAGGTTCGAAAGATAAGCGAGAAAGAGATTGGAAAAGATGAAGTCGCAAGACTTTCTGTATGAAATTCTGAAGGTACATGAAAAGTAAATATTTCATCTACCTGTTAAGTGTCCCAATTTAGGACACTTAAGCAGTATAGGGGATTGGTCAAATGGTATGATAGGGGTCTCCAAAACCTTTGGTGGGAGTTCGATTCTCTCATCCCCTGCTATTAGGAATAGCCTTAGAAGTCGCATAAATGCTGGCTTTTAGGCTATTTTTTTGTTTTGTGAAAAAAGTTGTTTCACAGTGTTTCAAAGGACTTGAAATCAAAAAAAAGTGTGGCAAAAGTCTGGTAAATATGTGGCAATTATTGGCATAGATTAAAATAGAGAATAAAGCGTATTGTAAATAAGACTTCCACACGTCACATATTATATAGATCACTTAATAGAGCAGTAGGACAATTACTCAACACCATAGAAACTGCTAATACAAAAGAAAGTATCTTACTACAATTCTTTTTCATTCTCTTGTTCCTCCTTCTTCTTCAAAAATCACCTTAAAATTTAAAAATTATTTCTTTTTCACATGACTTTTGATTCCTCCTTTGCTTAGTTTCCCTTATATACAATGAAAAGAGCCAGTTACTTTTACATAACTGACTCTCATAAAGGTTTATACTATTTAGTTGTTAACTTACTTTGTAGCACCGCATGAACATTTATATGTGTAATAACCTGGAGAAATTGTCTCTTCTGGATGATCTATATACTTTACTATATCTACATCTTTAGTAGCATAAGATGAATGACATACAGAATCGACATGATAATTATAATAATCATAGTCCCCTGCATGACCAGTTAAATAGAAGTCTTCTCCACAACCATTGCATACAACATGTTTTTCTGTTGTATGAACTTCTTCTCTCCATGCTGGCTTCACTTTAGCTTCATGCCATGTACCTACCCAATTATGCTGATGCTCTTTTTTTGTTGCTCCACATAATGAACACTTATAGCCGGTTACTTCCCAATAACCTTCTTTATCTGTTACTGTTACTTCCTGATCTTTGTATGTTGCGTCATGATGTACTGTTTTGGTTACTGGAACATCGTCAAAATAATATGAACAACCACCTTGACAAGATCTAGTGTGTACACTAATAAAATCACCCTCTTGAGTGTAACCTGCTGCGGTAAAGTCCATACCACATCCTGCACAAAACAAATGATATTCTGTATCGGTTACCTTCTCATCCCAAGCATCCTTAACAAGCACTTTCTTAGTCTCTTTATGGGTTACCGGTTTATGCCACTTCTTAACTTCTTTCCACTTATGACTGCATGTTACCTTTATATTACAAACAAATGGAAAATCATATGTATGTAATGTGAAAATAAAATGTGCTAAACATACATGGAAAAAGGTTACGAAACATCATGATGCGGTAACACATAAGGAAAGTGTTAAGATTAAGGATGCTTGGGATGAGAAGGTAACCACTGAAGTAAAGCATTGGTTTTGTGGAGGGTGCGACATGGATTTTACTGCAGCAGGTTATTCCCCATCCGATGATTATATTTCCACACATACTCTTAGTTGTCAAGGAGGGGGTTCTTCATATTATTTTCAATATGTCCCAGTAACAGAAACAGTACATCATGACGCCGTTTATGAGGATCAAACAATAATCGATAAAGAAGCATGGGATGAGTATTTATACACAGAATGTACTACATGCGGTGCAAGACAGTAAATAGGCAACAACTAAATAATATAAACCTTTATGAGAGTCAGTTATGTAAAAGTAACTGGCTCTTTTCATTGTATATAAGGGAAACTAAGCAAAGGAGGAATCAAAAGTCATGTGAAAAGAAAAACAATTTTAATTTTAAAGTGATTTTTGAAGAAGAAGGAGGAACAAGAGAATGAAAAGGAATTCAGTTTATTTTACGGTTAATTACTTTTATAAAGAATACAATTATGGTATAATAATGCCATTATAAAGCAGGAGGTGGGTATTATGCCACAGATTATACCAATTAAGGAATTAAAGAATACAGCAGAGATATCGGATATGTGTCACAAGTCTGAAGAACCAATTTATGTTACAAAAAATGGATATGGTGATATGGTTATTATGAGTATGGAGAATTACGAAAATACCATGAATCGAATAGCGATGTATCATGATATAGAAATTTCAGAACAGCAGATAAGAAAAGGTCAAGTAAGGGATGCAAGAATCTCGCTTCAAGAAACGAGGGGAAAGTATGGCTTATAATTTGAGAATAACAAAACATGCAGAGGAACTGTTAGATAGACTTGTTTATTATTTGCTTTATCGACTTAAGAATGAACAGGCTGCCAGACACTTGTTGGATAGTATCAATGATATATATGAAAGATTGGAAGAAAACCCATTGCAGTTTCCACGATGCAGAGATAACTTCCTTGATCAAAAAGGATATCATGAGGTGGTTGTGCCACAGATGAATTATGTGGTTGTATTTAGTATTGATGGAAATGTTGTGAATGTTCTAGGTTTTTTCCATCAACTTGAGAACTATTCACACAAAATATAAATAGGAGAACTTGTGAACAAAAAGGAAAGGTTTGATTATTATAAAAGATTCCATACTGAATGAGTTCTCCTTCCTTAAAATGAATAGTTAATGTGTTCAAAATATGTTCAAATGTATTCAAGCTTGAATGTAGAAAAAGTTTATTTTATGCGGGGGGTAAGAATTTCTGAGAGGGTTCGATTCTCTCATCCCCTGCTAGAAAGCCTTGAAAACATTGAGTTTTCAGGGCTTTATTTATTTGAGTGGGCAATAAAGTGGGCAAGCTATAGTCGGGTTCTTTTTCAATGGCAATGCATATAGGTCTGGAGAAACAAAATTTTCTGAGATAATTGTTGGATCATGTGAACAATTATTGGAACACAAGTCAGCATTGAATGCATTATTATCAGAAGAGTTATGTATGTTGATATCAGAAGATAATAGTCATAAATATGAATTCGCAGGAATGGAGAATAGTTGAGCCGTTAGGTTGACAGTGTCACTCATTTGACAGCGAGAGGAACTTGAATTCTAAAAAAACATATACCAATGGGGTATATGTGGGTTTATTCATCTTCATATCGAATTATTTCATTTATTTCGCAATGTAATAACTTGTATAGCTGATTTATGGTATTTGTTGATACACTATTACCTTTTCTGATTGAATAATAGGTTGCTCTTGAAAATCCCATTTTCTCTAGTCTATACGATGTTATTTCTTTTTCTTTCATGGTTTTAAAAAGTGGTTCATAACTAATCAATGTAACTAACCTCTTGATCTTATTTTCTAAATTTTATTAGAAAAAATTACATTGAATATGTATGAATATTCGAGTATATTATTAATGCAAACTACATTGTTGTAGTAGAATATAACTGAATATTATTTTTTGTAGGAGGGTAATCAAATGAACAAAAGAAAAAAGGGTTTGTGTCAGCTACTTGCCTGTGCTATGGTGCTTGTAATGCTGGTATCTTTATCACCTGTAAATGTACAGGCAGCGAGTAAGGTAAAGATTAATAAGACAAAGACAACTATGTATGTGGGTACTCCAAAGACATTAAAGATCACAGGTACAACCAAGAAAGTAACATGGAAATCCAGCAATAAGAAGATTGCTACAGTATCGGCAAAGGGAAAAGTAACACCTAAGAAAGCCGGAACAGTAGTTATCACAGCAAAGGTATCTGGTAAAAAATATAAATGCAAAGTAACAGTTAAGAAACCATGCTTGTCTGCAACGAAAAAGACTGTAAAAGCAGGTTCAACATATAAATTGGTATTGCATGGAACAAATGTAAAGAAATGTTCTTCTACAAATAAAAGCATTGTAACTGTAAAAAAGAACGGCAAGAATGCTGTTACAGTAAAAGCAGTTAAGACCAGAAATGTAAAGATAAAAGTACAGGGAACAAATGGAAAATCATATGTATGTAATGTGAAAATAAAATGTGATAAACATACATGGAAAGAGGTTACGAAACATCATGATGCCATAACACACACTGAGACAAAGCATGTTAAGATTAAGGATGCTTGGGATGAGGAGGTAATCACTTCAGAACGTCATATTTTTTGTAATGGGTGCAATATGGACTTTACTGCAGCAGGTTACTCCCCATCTGATGACTTTATTATCATACATCTTGATACTTGTAAAGAGGGAGGATGTGGTTATCATGATTATCCTGTCCCAGTAACAGAAACAGTACACCACGATGCTGTTTATAAAGATCAGACAATAACAATAGTAGACAAAGAAGAATGGGATGAGTACTTATATACAGAATGTACTACATGTGGTGCAAGAAAGTAAATAGGCAACAACTAAATAATATAAACCTTTATGAGAGTCAGTTATGTAAAAGTAACTGGCTCTTTTCATTGTATATAAGGGAAACTAAGCAAAGGAGGAGTCAAAAGTATTTATTTTACAGGGAATTTAGTTTATTTTACGGTTATTTACTTTTGTAAAGGATACAATTATGGAATAATAATACCATTATAAAGCAGGAGGTGGGTATTATGCCGCAGATTATACCAATTAAGGAATTAAAGAATACAGCAGAGATATCGGATATGTGTCACAAGTCTGAAGAACCAATTTATGTTACAAAAAATGGATATGGTGATATGGTTATTATGAGTATGGAGAATTACGAAAATACCATGAATCGAATAGCGATGTATCATGATAATTGAAGTTTTTTTCCATCGACTTGAGAACTATTCACACAAAATATAAATAGCAGAACTTGTGAACAAAAAGATTTCTAAAGCATGGTTGACCAGATAGTTAGTTTCTGATAAGAAAGATTAGATTGTTGAACAATAATTAGCATTGACTTGCACAGGGAGTGCGGAAGTATAATTTATATAAGCGGGGATATACTGAGCATATATCAGTAGATGATTGACACATATTTGTTAGAAGAAAGGGTGGTTATTATGATGTCATTATCAAATGCAGCGGATGGATTTTGTTCAACGATCGCGTGGAACTGTGCAGATAAAGCATTATTTGGAGATTGTCCGTTAGATACGGGGGATGAGATTCAGGTGGTATCATCGTTTTTCGGAAATGTCATCGTTCGGGTACACGGGAGATGTCTTGCGATTAACAAGGATGCGGCAGAACGGATCAAGATGTGCCAACCGGATGTACAGTAAGAGATAAAATTTTTATAACTGTTATTGAAGTCATGGGCAAATGTTTTATTGTGTAAACGTTAAATGAAAATGAGTTGGTTGAAATAATAAATAATATATATTATTATTTATATCTAATATATATTATTATTTATATATCAATTATTTGGAGGGAGACATTTACAAATGGAAAAAAGAAAAAGAAGTATTTTATTATTATGTGCATTATTGATCGTTGCACTTATACTGCCATGTAGTGGAAGCGAGGCAGCATCTAAGCTTACTAAAAAGCAAAAGGCAACATACAAGAAGTGTTTGGATAAATATTTTTATAAGACAAATTGGCCATCTTGGTGGACTTCGTATGTAAATGATACAAAGGAACATACGGAGATAGCATTTGCGGATATTAATAATGATGGAAAAAAAGAACTTTTGGTTTACAGTGCAGCAGGAGCTTCCTGGCAGTGGAGGGCAGCATATAAGACAAATGGGAAACCTTTAAAGTTTAAATATTATTATAAAGGAAAGCTTAGAAGCAAAAGTACAAAGAGTGACCAACATGGTATATATACACGTATAACAAAAATGTCTGATAAAGCATTTGTAGATGAATTTGGTGGACATATGGGCTTATATGTAAAAACATATTTTAAAAAGACCAAATCGGGTGGAACAGAGGTCGCGAAATATAGCACACGGATGGATCCGGTAACGTATAAAACAATAAACGAGTATTATGTAAATGGTAAGAGAACAACAAAAAAAGCTTATCAGAAAAAAGTAAAATCATTAGGAAAGTTTAAAAAAATTACATATCAGAATTATAATGATGTCTGGTAAAGTGGGAATATATTTAATATGAATACAAACGCCTGTCATTGGATTGAATAAGAACCAATGACAGGCGTTTGTATTACCTGTGCGAGGACAATAAGCTAAAGTCTGTATTTATACAATGTGCTCTGATAATTGCCCACGATATAAATATTATTTTGTAATAAAAGTGCTGTAGATTGCTTTGATGGCTGTCTCGAAGTCACGGTTTTCAACACCGATGATGATGTTAAGCTCAGAAGAACCCTGATCGATCATCTTGATATTGATGCCCTTGTTTGCGAGAGCAGTGAAAAGCTTGCCTGCTGTACCGCTGGCTGACTTCATACCACGACCTACAACCGCGATCAGTGCAAGACCGGATTCAATCTCAACAGAATCCGGTTCTGCCAGACGATGGATAGCAGATACAACGCTCTGTTCCTTATCGATGAATTCGTCTGCATGAACAACGATGGTCATAGTATCAATACCGGATGGCATATGCTCAAAGGAGATGTTGTTTTCCTCAAATGCCTGAAGAACTTTACGACCGAAGCCGATCTCTGAATTCATCATTGCTTTTGTAATGAAGATTGTACAGAAATCTTTCTTTCCGGCAATACCGGTTACGACATAATCCTGCTTCTGGCAGGTACTTTCAACGATCCATGTTCCTGCATCTTCCGGTGCATTTGTATTCTTGATATTGATAGGAATACCACAGCTTCTTACAGGGAAGATTGCATCTTCGTGGAGAACGGAAGCACCCATGTAGGATAACTCACGAAGCTCGCGGTATGTGATATATTTTATCGGCTTTGGATCCGGAACGATTCTTGGGTCAGCTACAAGGAAACCGGATACATCTGTCCAGTTCTCATATACATCTGCGCGGCTGGCTCTTGCAACGATAGAACCTGTTACATCGGAACCACCACGAGAGAAGGTCTTAACATTTCCATCTTTACCCATTCCGTAGAAGCCGGGGATAACGGCGCGTTCATTTTGAGCGAGACGCTCGGTCAGACGCTTGTATGTCTTATAATCATTCAGATTTCCTTCTTCGTTGAAGAAGATGACTTCTGCCGAATCGATAAATGGAATACCAAGGTAAGCTGCCATGACTTTACCGTTTAAGTATTCACCTCTGGATGCAGCATAATCGCTCTGAGGATTTTCGGCGAGGTTCTTTTTGATCTCCGCAAAATCGTCATCCAGACTGAAATCCTTCAGCTCAAGACCTGTGATGATCTCATCGTATCTTGCTTTGATCGCCTTTAATTCTTCGTCAACATCATTGCCTTCGCTGGCGGTCTGATATGCATGAAGTAACATATCGGTTACCTTAGTATCTCCATCAAATCTTTTTCCCGGAGCAGAAGGAACAACATATACACGGCTATCATCTGCATGGATGATTTTACCGACTTTCTTGAACTGCTCTGCACTTGCAAGGGAACTTCCACCAAATTTAACAACTTTCTTCATAATAAACTCCTGCATTTTTATTTTTATTTACAAATTATCTCTATCTTAATATTATTGTGCCGATTAGACAAGGAAAAAATGTGATTTTTTTGAATTTTGAATGATCGAATAAAAACCTCTTGTATAATGGCTTTGTTTTAGGCAAAATGTTGAACCTTTTCAGAAATAATCAGAGATTTTTGATAGATGAAATATAAGAATATGGATTTTACATGTAAATTGTGCAAAATGACTGAAACAGATGAAAAAATTCGTTATTCCAAAATGTGAAAAAACGTTGTACTTCCTTGAATTTGCTTGTTTTCTATACTAAAATGGCAGTCGAAAAGGTAGCATAATGCCCAAACGGCTAGAAGATTGAGGTGATAATGTGATTGATTATTATAAGTGTCAGTATCATTTTAACGCCAGTCATAGCTTTGATGGAAATAAAGAACAGGTACACAGTCATACATTTACGATGATACTGTATATTCGTAATCATTCCGGTCGAGATATGGATTTTAAACGGCTTGACAGAATGATTGAGATTTTTCTCGGTAGATATGAGGGCATGTATCTGAATGAACTTCCCTGTTTTGCCGGGAATGCAAGTATAGAGGCAATCGGAGATTATTTTTACGAACAATTAAAGATAAAATTATCGGAATTGAATGCGGAGCTGATGCAGCTTGATATAGGGGATACACCGCTTGGGGTGTATCAGGTATGTGATCGCATTTTGTTACCGACGGTTAATGAGAAACGGAGCAGAGAAAATCTGGAGGCAATCTTGTTCTATAAGAAACAGATGCCTGACCAGAAAAAATAGATAGGGACTCATTCGGATAAGATGGGTCTTTTTTGTGTGGAATGTCATAAAACAGACAGAAAGAAGGCATGTATGATGAGACATAAGAAAATCTGTAAAAAACTAATAACTGTAGGGATAGTGGTATTATTGATCGCTGTTTCCTGTATGCCAATGACAGGAATGAGGAGTCAGGCAGCAACGTTTGAGGATAATGGAAATACAGTGGATATATATACGGATAATAATTATTTGTGTATCCGTTATAATGGAAGCTGGTCAGGATATCTGAATGAGCGCTTTGACCTGTCGGCAGACGGAGTGTCACTGGATCGATTGAATGCGATCATATTGAATAATGAAAATAATGGAGACGGAAGTTCATTTTCAGTAAAGGATGCATGGAGTTCGGAAATCAGTGGGGCTTCCGGAACAGTTACAAATACCGGGGAAAAACAATATTACGGATATGAATTTATGACATGGAAGATTCAGGTTCCACTTGATACTTATGAGGCTTTTAATCTTGATACGCTGAAGGTAACATATAAAGGGCAGAGCACGGAAGTTACGATTGGTACAAAGAATACTACGGAAGAAGCTTCTACAGAAAATACGGAAGAAATTACATCTGCTACAGAGAAGGACTCAACGGAAGAAATTCTGACGACCGAAGATACAACTGAAACTGAAAAAAATGATACAACAGAGATATCCGGTACGGAATCAGAAGACAGCAGTGCAACAATTCCTGAGACTACATCGGAGGATAACAATAATGCAAGCACTACCGGAGAAATGACGGACGAGGCAACAACAGAAACAACAGGCGGAATCCATGTAGGCGGCAATATCCAGATCGATGGATATTATGATGATTGGGAAGGAAGACCGAAGACGGAGATTACATATTCCAGTAATAACAAACAGTGTAATCATTATGGTCAGCTTGCATTAGACGGGGATACTTTATATGGCCATTTTAAGATGAATGAATTATATACCTCCGGTATGCAGCTTCAGATCTGGTATCTGACGATCAACGGCAAGACATTTGCCATGCAGATCCAGCCGGAAAAGAACGGAAATATCGACTGGAGTACGCAGGTTCCGAGATCAGAAGGAATCCATACCAACTTGAAAGCTTTTATCGGATATGGAAATAATAATGAATGTGACAGTAAAGTAGCATATACAGTGTATGATGCAGAACATAAGGATAATACGCCGGGAGATGAGGTGGAATTCTCGCTCAGTCTGAAACGTCTGGCAGAATTAACAGGTATTCCTGCGGATGAGATGGGAACTATCACGATCCAGAATCCGAATATCGGAGGTCAGGGTGTGTCGATTGCCGGATCTTCTACAGGACCGGTCGTAGGTGTGTTGATCGCTCTGTTACTGGCAGCAGGCTATGTTGCAAAGAAAAGAAAGGATAAAAGGTAGAGGATGAACTGGCTGGTATTTGGCTGTCTTCTTGGTTGGATCTATATATTAACAGTATTATATCGGGCAAAATTGAATTTCTGGTATTATATCTGCGGAAGTGTGGGATTGTTTATTTTCAGTTTGATACTGATAGAACCGTATGTCGTAGTTCCGCTTCAAAAGGCCGTCTCTGCTGTTGCTGGTGTGATCGGTGGGCTGACGCATCTCTATGATTCTTATTTTCAGCAGGGGATTCTGTTTATCCAGAATGGCGGGACCAGCCTGTCCTTATATATTGATTTTGAGTGTTCCGGTGTGATCGAGATGCTGGCGTTTCTTGCGCTGCTCTGGTTCTTCCCGGTCTATGACAAATATGAGAGAGTGGTTGTAAGTATGATCGGAGTGATGGCGATCTTCCTTGCAAATGTGCTTCGGATCTTTTTTATCTGCCTGCTAGTTCATATATGGGGCATCGATATGTATTTCTTTGCACATACGATATTTGCCAGAATCCTTTTCTATGGATGTACAGTATTCCTGTATTTCTATGTATTTACGAAACCACAGATTGTCAGACAGAAGGTAGGTGCATTCCGTTATGACAGCAATTAAAAATATGCTTATGTCTTCCGTGATCTTCTGGGTGGCATGGATCGTCATTCCGTTGATCATGGAAGTGATTCCGACGGTCGGGAATTTTATCATCCTGTTAAAACGCAGGATCATGAAGAAGAAATATAAGCCGTTATCTCATTATCCGGAGGTATCTCTGATCGTTCCGGTCTACAATTCGGCAGAAACCCTGTATGCCTGTGTGCAGTCGATCTATCAATCGAATTACCCGAAGGATAAGATATTTGTTCTGCTTGTCAATAATATGAGTCAGGATAACAGCTTTGAGATATACAGCAAATGTCAGAAGGATTTCCCGAATCTCTCGATCAATTGGATGAATTCGAAGCAGGGAAAATCCAAAGCCCTTAATCTGGCATTGTTTAACTGCCAGGGTAAATATATTATCCATATTGACAGTGATGGAATATTAGAACCGGATGCTATCAGAAATATTGTAACAATGTTTGAGAATGAACCGGAAGTTCACAGCCTGACCGGAACAGTACTGACGAATCCGGAGTTGATCGATCAGACGAATCGGTGCGCTTTACGGTTACTGCAGAAGATGGAGTTTGGAGAATATTGTCAGGCATTTCTATCCGGCCGTAATTTCCAGTCGGAGCTGAACAGTATCTTTACTCTGTCGGGTGCTTTTTCGGCGTTCCGTAAATCTGCGATCATGAAGACGCAGTTATATAATACGGATACCCTGTGCGAGGATACTCATGTAACTTTTCAGGTACGGTTTCAGATGAAGAAGCGTGTGGCACTTTGTCCGAATGCGATCTTTTTTGTAGATCCGATCGAGAGCTTAAATAAACTATATGTTCAAAGACAACGGTGGCAGAGCGGTGAACTGGAAGTGCTTCATATGTTCCGAAAGGACAAGATGAACATTGGCAGGAGTTTCTTTAAAGATTTCGTCATGCGGATCCTTGTGTATGATCATACGTTTGCGTTTCCTCGAATGATCTGGTATTTTGCGATTATCTGTCTGGCATTTATCAATTATCCGATGAAGCTTATTGTGACATCACTCGTATTCTTATTCTTTTTATACAGTATGGCCAACTTCCTGTTGTATATCTGTATTATTCTTTTTTTAAAGGATTTTCCATATTTGAGAAAATATTATGCAAGGAAATGGTATCTGATCTTTTTACTTCCGCTGTTTAATTTTATTGTATTCTGGTTCCGGTTTGCAGGAATTATTAATTCAACCAGAAAAACAAGAACATGGCGGACAAGAGACCTGCATGAAGAATGGAATGACTTTAAACAGGTCGTGATGCATGATTTTGCAGGAGCACACCGGGTGCTGGAGAAGATCAGAGATGAGGTAAATACCAGTGAATAAAGAGAAAAAACAATCATGGATAAAAAAATTATATACATCACCGAATCATAGGATTTTTTCAATATCCGCAACCGTGATCCTGTTTATTATGATATTTATGGGATGTATCTGTTATGAGTTATTACAGAATCGGGAAGCAGTGATACAGGCATATGAGGATGATCAGGAGGACTATCTACAGTTATTAGCCTACAACATTCAGTCAGTCCAGAAGTCAGGAAAAGATGCAGAGGTTCTTGCTTTTTTACAAGAGAAGACAGTTTCCGCAGGAGAACGGTTCTTTGTATATACAAGAGGTTCGGAAGTGCTGTGGGCCAAGAATGAGAATACAACGAATGCATTAGGTAAATATTCAGAGATCACAGAATTCTGGAAGATGATACAAGAACAGGATGTTGTAGTGAATACAGTCAGATGGACGGTCGGACAGGAAGAATGTACGATCAATGTGGTGTCTGATATGGATAGTATTCTGGAACGGACATCTACAATAAAGCATGGATATTATGTTGTAATTGCAACAGGACTGGTAAGTGTCGTTCTGCTCGGTCTGTTGATTGCATTGTTGGAATCATGGAACAAGGCAGAGAAAAATCTGAAGGGTACGAAAAAAGAACTGGACAAACGTAACAGGAAGCTTGAAAAGGTGACGAGTAATGCCGGAAATATGGGGTTTGAAAAGACTTCAGATGACGAGGTAGCAAAGAATATCTATGTGCAGAATCAATATAACAGTTCGCATGAATTCTATGATAATAATTTTCTTCGTATTATGCTTCAGAAATCGGATGATGAAGCGTTAAAACCGATCCATTATATGTTTATTCATCTGGATATGCTGGATCGTTATTACAGCAGACAGGAGATCTTTCATTTTATGAGAAAGATTCGTTCCGGACTTTATCAAAATGAGATCATGGGTGAGGTGAAGAAAGGCTTTTTTGTTATTCTGATTTACAGGCTGGATGAACAGCAGGCAAAAGACAGGGCGGATGAGATTTACCGGTACTGTATCAGAAAGTCCGAGAATGCATATCGCTCGATACGATATGACTTAATTGATGTTGGAGTGAAAAAGCCGTTGGATGTGTACGATGCTTATACCAGAAAGCAGGAGGAGGCGTAGCGGAATGAGATATCAACAGTATAAATTCAAATTCTATATGGATGCCAGACATGCTATCTATATCGGTGGAAAATTAGGCGAAGTACATCCGCATACCTGGGAGATCGTTCTGCATGTGGTAAAGGGAAAGGAGAACTTTGAACCATTTCATGTACTTGAAAGGGCAGTTGAGGAATTTCTGGAACCTTTTCAGAATAATTATCTGAATGATATAAAGCCGTTTGATATATTAAATCCAACGATCGAAAACGTATGCCTTTATTTTAAAGAAAAATTGCAGGAGATATTAAATGCAATGGGATGGATTTTCCTGATGATCGAGATGAGTGAGACACCGGGAAGAACATATGTGATCAGTATGCTGGATGAGCAGGAGATGGAGCAGAATCAGACGGTGCAGACGCTTACAGACCTGATTTTAGATGAGATAAAACATATTGGAGAGTAAGAGATATGACAGACAGTCACAAGAGAATCCGGAAAAACTGCATATGTATAAGCATCCTGTTACTTGCAGGTGCAGGGCTTGCACTGTATCTTGTGCTGTCAGGATATGAGCCGTCCGGTGGTGATATCTGGGGACATCTCTATAAGTCGCAGGAAATGTATGAGAGCCTGAAAAAAGGAAACGTCTTTCCGTTGTTCTCCCCATACTGGTATAACGGAATCCAGCTTTTCAGATATTGGGGACCGCTCTCTTATTATATTATGGCGGGACTGATGTTTCTTACAGGGGGCGATCTTCTTCTGGCTTACAGGCTGCTTGCCTTTGTTATATTCGTAGTCGGTGGACTTCCGTGGATTCTCTGGGGGATCCATGAGAACCGCAGAGTGATTGGAACCTTCTTCGGACTGCTCTGGTTCTTTATGCCGGAGCATATCAGGATTTATTTTACAGCGGGAAATCTGCCACAGATGGTGACGACGATGCTTGTACCATATGTGATCTGGTTCTTATGGCTCTATGTAAGAAAAAAGAACAATCGTGCAGCTGTCGGATTGTTTGTCTGTATGACATTGATGAGTTTTACGCATCTGATGGTTACTGCGATCATGGGTGTATCTGCATTTTTATATTTGCTGATCGATCAGATATGGAATAAGGATACTAGAAGAAAAATATTTGCTCTTATCTATATGATCTGTGGAATCCTGGCAGCGGGTATATGGGTGATTCCTTCTTTAAAAGGCGGGCTTGTGACGTCGGAGAGTGGAGACGGAAGTGTTATGTCAACCTTGATCTATCCCCTTGCGACTTCATTAAATCCATTTAAACGTCTGAGTGCAGGAAATGACAGCTTTTATTTCGGACTGGCAGCAGTACTGATCGCGATAGCCGGGATCCTGCTTGCAACAGGCGGAAAGAAAGCCGGTTTTGTATTTTTACTGGTTATGCTTGCCTGTACAACGCCTGCTGCATATAAGATATTGGTAAAGCTTCCGTTCAGCCAGTTGTTCTGGATGACCCGGTTTGCGCCGATGACCTATGGTTTTTTCTTCAGTGCATGTCTGGAATGGGTTCGTCTGAAGAAAAAATATTGTGTGCTTCTGGCTGCGCTTTTGTGTGTAGACAGCATATCATGTATGAATCTGGATTTTTACAGCGTTGCTACATCAGATGAAACGAAAATGGAGATGCAGCAGCTCGCGGAACTGACAGACCAGCGGACGGCTGTCATTGATAAGAGTTCTTACGGTTCTTATCCATCCTATGGAATCAGTGGCAGCAGTCATACGATGTACACGTATGGCTGGGCATGGCAGGGTGCTGAGACAGGAGATAATATTGTTCTGTTAAATGAAGCACTTGACCGAAAATACTATCGTTTTCTGTTTGATCGGGCAGTAGAGCTTGGAGCTGATACGGTTCTGATACGGAAGATTGATCTTGAGAAACAGGACATTACAATCTCTGATATTGAGCAGGATGCTGCAGCTAGCGGTTATTCTATGGTGCTGGAAACGACGACAGCGTATATTTATAAACGGGAGACACCGGAGAACTTTGGAACGGTCACCGGATACTATGGGCTTGCAATCGGAAAATATGCAAATGAAATGACCCTGCTTTATCCGGCCTTTGTGGCAGGAAACTCGGATGTGATCGAGGATTATTCAGTGGAAGAACTGAGCAGGTATGATACTTTGTTCTTAACCGGATTTGAATACAGGAATCAGAGTAAGGCAGAAGCGATACTTACGGACGTGGCGGCAGCAGGTACCAGAGTTGTGATCGACAGTACTCATGTTCCGGCTGATAAGAGCAATAAGCAGGAAATGTTTCTCGGAGTATTTGCACAGCAGATCCATTTTGATGAACGATATCCGGTCCTTTCTTATCAGAACAGCGAGATCCGAAGTGATGACTTTGCGGAGAAAGACAGGGATTTTAGTACAGCTTATATAACCGGAACCGATATCGATATCGGAACGTTTCAGATGGGTGAACAGAAGCTGACGTTTTTAGGTATGAAAGATGATCTGCCAAATGTATATTTCCTCGGACTGAATCTGATGTATGAAGCTGTTAATAGGAAGGATGCGGCACTGACCGATATCTTAAATGATGTGCTCGGGATATCAAATGAACAGCTTCCGGACAGAGAACTTGTACCGATCACGATATCATACACAGAAGATGGACTATCGATCGATGTTGATGCGGATTTTGATCAGGAAACAGGCGTCAATACGTCGATTGCGGCACAGGATATATTTACATCTGATCAGGAGATTTCCGAGCAGATGAATCTTCTTGTTGTGCATGAGAAGCACACAGAGATTTCCTTTGTATATCCTTTGTTTATACCGGGAATTATTATCACGATATCGGGATTTATATGCTTTATACTGTGTATAAGTATGGATGTACGCGACAGAAGAAAACCTGTTGTTAAACAGATCGGACAAGAGAGCATTGCAGGATAGACGGAATAAAAGAGTATTGTCGGACAGACTGACTGCTGATTGTGTATTTGCGTCTGTTATGGTAAAATGGGCGGAACAGGAATAATAACGGATGAATACTCCAATTATAAACAGGATGAAAATACAGAAAGGGAACGGTGTGTATGGAGCGAAATACGAAAAAAGTCAGTGATTCAATGGTAGAGCAGGTCTTTCAGGTACGGCCGGAACATTTAAATGGTGCCGGACGATTATTTGGCGGACAGTTAATGGCATGGATCGATGAGGTTGCAGGGCTTGTAGGGATCCGTCATTCAAATGGAGATGTGATCACAGCTTCGGTTGATAATCTGAAATTTATGCGAGGTGCTTATTTGAAGGATCTGATCGTATTAGTAGGCCGTATTACCTATGTCGGACATACCTCGATGGATGTCCGTGTGGATACTTATATCGAGGATCACAGAGGAATCCGGCGTTCGATCAATCGGGCGTATCTGACATTGGTGGCTGTCGATGAAAATGACAAACCAAGACCGGTTCCGGGGCTGACACTTGAGAACGAAAGTGAACAAGCAGAATGGCTGGCAGGAGAGAAACGGAGAGAACTCAGAGGACAGAGACGTAAAGAAGGTTTTTAGATAAAGCCGGGGGTGTGAATATGGCAAATATATTAGACTATCTGGAATGGCGGGGTGATCTGCCGTTTGAGGCATCGGCTTTTAATGAGGTGGATGCAGTTGTATTTTCAAGATTTTCATATATACCGTTTGAGGGGATCGTGCCGGATGATTTTAGTCATACGGTCACGGTAGCGGAGGCTGCAGAGCGTTTCTTAGGGGATACGGAACGCATGACACAGGTGATTTATGAAGATGATCTGAAGCTGCTTGCTGCAATGGGAGCGAGCAGACGATTTGGTGATCTGCTCTTATGCGGTTATGAGAATCAGTTGGATGAAGAGATACAGAAGCAGTTTTCAGCAGTCACAGTAAAATTATTTGACGATGTAAGCTGCGTGGTATATCGAGGAACCGATAAAACAGTTGTCGGTTGGCGGGAGGATTGTAATATGGCATTTCTTTCACCGGTTCCGTCTCAGCGGGCAGCAGTCGAGTATCTGCGGCAGGCAGCAGAACAGATACCCGGAACATTCCTGCTGTGCGGACATTCCAAAGGCGGAAATCTTGCGATCTATGCAGCAGCAACCTGTGAACGTACTCTGCAGGATAGGATTCTGAAGGTATGCAGTATGGATGGCCCGGGATTTGAACCAAATGTGTTAGAGCTTGCCGGTTACAACCGAATGCTATCACGGATGATCACATACATACCACAGAATTCCGTAGTGGGAATGCTGCTTGAGCACAGAGAGAAATATGTTGTGATCCGAAGTATGCAGGAGGGCTTGATGCAGCATGATGTATATAGTTGGGAGGTTCTTGGACCATCCCTGATCCATGAGGATGGAATCACAGATGAATGCCGTGTATTAAATGCTTCTTTAAAAGAATGGATCGACAATATGGACTACGACCAGCGCAGACAGTTTGTAAATTCTCTGTTCGACCTGTTAGATGAATGCGATGCGAAGACCACGGATGATCTGCAAAATAACTGGTATAAGGATATCGGAAGAATCCTGACTTCAATCAAGAAGATGGACGAAGCCAGCCGAAAAGTTGTCAGCCAGACAATCCTGTCGCTATTAAAGATAACCAAGAAAAATGTCACAAATAAAGAAAACTAGAAAAGGTTATATAAAACAGACAAAAACTGAGAGAGAATAAGCAGAGACGGTAATATCAGCAGAAAGATACAGTGGATGAAAAGGAAAACAAAGAGAGGTAAAGAAATATGAAATTTTTTATTGATACTGCAAATGTAGATGACATCAGAAAAGCAAACGACATGGGAGTTATCTGTGGTGTAACAACCAACCCATCCCTGATCGCAAAAGAAGGCAGAGATTTTAATGAAGTTATCAAAGAGATCACAACGATCGTAGATGGCCCTATCAGTGGAGAAGTTAAGGCAACAACTGTAGATGCAGAAGGCATGATCAAAGAAGGCAGAGAGATCGCAGCGATCCATCCAAACATGGTTGTTAAGATCCCTATGACAGTAGAAGGCTTAAAGGCAGTTAAAGTATTATCAGCAGAAGGAATCAAGACAAATGTAACTCTGATCTTTACAGCAAATCAGGCACTTCTTGCAGCAAGAGCAGGCGCATCTTATGTATCTCCATTCCTTGGAAGACTGGATGATATCAGCACAACAGGTATCAACCTGATCGAAGATATCGTAACAATATTTGATAATTATGATTTAGACACAGAGATTATTGCAGCTTCTGTAAGAAATCCAATCCACGTTACAGACTGTGCTCTGGCAGGCGCACATATCGCAACTGTACCATACAAAGTAATCGAGCAGATGACAAAGCACCCATTAACAGATCAGGGTATTGCAAAATTTCAGGCAGATTATAAGGCAGTATTTGGCGAATAAGAGTTTTTTAGATTTATTGTAGATGTTTGAATAAAATGTTACAATAAGCTCGATTTTTACTTTACGGTACATTTGTCCTATAAAGTAAAAACGATAGGGAAGGTGGTGAGAGAGAAACTTGGCAGAGTATAGGAATAATTACCGCCAGAGAGAGAACAAATCTGTATATGGGGAACGAAATACTTATGAAAAAAAGAAAAATTACCGAAATGGAAATAACAGACAACAGAACTTGAGGCAGAAAATGTATTATGATAAGAGACAGCAGGGAAATTCCGGCAGACAGATGAATGATTCGAAGCTCAGACGTAAGATTATGGCGGATGATAATGTGAAGTTTATCTGTTCCAGAAATGAAGATGTGATCCATGATAAAAGCTGTATTCTTACAAGGAATATTAAAGACAATGATCTGAAGTATCTGGTAAATTATCCGAAGTGGATGAAACAGTGCCCAAAGTGTGCGATAGAAGCGTATCTCAGATATGGGGCAGAGGATTATGACAAATTGGCAGAATATGATGCGTTATTCCGACTTATGATGATGCCTGTAGAGATGATCCGGCATATGTATATTGATTGTGATATGAAGACAAGGATAAATGGGGATACGCTTACAATCCATCACAAAGAAGATACATGGAAGATCGTATATTTAGACAGTCCGGGAAATGTCAGACTTCTGCATAATAATTATCACATAGTGGATGAACACAGGGAATTTGAAAAAGGTTTTCATATCCAGAGCGAATTTACTTCTAATACAAAGATTAAATATGCTATCGAAAATATTGAAACATATTCGTGGAGCATGCATCGGGTGCATGAACGGGAAGCGATGTTGGAACAGAAAAAGAATGAAACAGGGAAAATGGGATTCTGGTCACGGGTAGCACGAGCATTTCGTTATGTGTTTCATAAGCAGGAAGATGATGAATCTAAAAATCAGACAGATGATAACAGAAAAGATGATCCAATCGATTTTCAGTTGGATTTTTCGGATTTTAATTTTGTAAATAAGTTCGGTTACCCGGATAATGGTACCAGATGCATCTATATCTGGAAAACAAAAAACGGGATATATCAATGGCAGATCGGAGAATATATATCAAAGAAACGACAGTTTGTGATCAAATTTTCAGATCAGACTTTTATAACGGACTGGCGAAAAGTAATCGCATGGAAATATGTATGGAAAGGTGACCTGAACTGGTCATATGGTGAAAAGAATGAGACGAACCCTGATCGTAATTGATATGCAGAATGATTTTATTGATGGTTCACTTGGGACAAAAGAAGCAAAAGTAATCGTAGAACCGGTCAAGAAGTTGATACAGGAATATAAAAACAGGGGAGATGAGGTGCTTTATACCAGAGATACCCATGGGGCAGATTATCTGCAGACGAATGAGGGGAAACATCTGCCGGTGGAACACTGTATAAAAGGAACAAACGGATGGGAGATCGCAGATGGAATATATGCAGCCGGCTGCGAGATCATAGATAAGCCATCCTTTGGATATACAGGTTGGGATCGGTATGAATTTGAAGATGTCTGTCTGATCGGGCTTTGTACCGATATCTGTGTAGTTTCAAATGCTCTTATCATAAAGGCGTTATATCCGGAGATTCGCGTGGCAGTCGATGTCAGATGTACGGCAGGAGTTACGCCTGAATCAAAGGCGGCGGCATTCGAAACGATGAAGATGTGTCAGATCGAGCTGATCGGTGAAGAATAAGCAGGATAAAAAGATCAAAAGCAGTAAGAAAGGAATTAAGACATGCTTGGAATTATAGGGGCAATGGATGAAGAAGTTGCAAAGTTAAAAGAAAAAATGGAACAGGTGCATATTGTTGAGAAAGCCGGTATGCAGTTTTACAGAGGATCCTTGTGTGATCGCGAAGTAGTTATAGTAAAATGTGGTGTCGGTAAGGTTCATGCGGCGATGTGTACACAGGCAATGATCGATCTGTTTCCGGTAGATGGAATTGTAAATACCGGAATCGCAGGTTCATTAAATGCAGAGATCAATATCGGCGATATTGTATTAGCAAAGGATGCGTTAGAGCATGATATGGATGTCTCGGCACTGGGATATGGACCGGGAATCAATCCGGATTTAAAAGAAGATGAGAATATCTTCAAGACAGATGTCAAAATGCTGGAGATTGCTCTTGCCGCAGCAAAGCAGGCAGAGCTTTCCGTCAATATCTTTACCGGACGAGTAGTCAGTGGAGATCAGTTTATATCGAGTAAGGACAAGAAGAAATGGCTGGTTGATACATTTGACGGAACCTGTACGGAGATGGAGGGAGCATCAATCGGACATGTCGCAACCATGAATAAGGTTCCATATCTGGTTATTCGTGCGATCTCAGATAAAGCAGACGACAGTGCGGAAATGGATTATCCGTCTTTTGCGGCTATGGCAATCAATAATAGCGTAGCGCTTATGACCGAATTTATAAAATTATGCTAAAACCGACAGCAGAAAGCTTGAAGTAAAAATAAATAAGTGATGAATTATCATATAAAACAGGAGGAGACTGAAGAAACCATGGAAAAGATTAAAAGTTTTCAGATTAATCATTTATTATTAAATCCCGGAATTTATGTATCCAGAAAGGATAAGGCAGGGGATTCTGTTATTACCACATTTGACATCCGAATGACAAAGCCAAACTTTGAACCGGTCATGAATACGGCGGAGATTCATACGATCGAGCATCTCGCAGCTACTTATCTCAGAAATCATGAGGATTATAAGGATAAAGTAATTTATTTTGGGCCGATGGGATGCAGAACCGGATTCTATCTGATTCTTGCAGGTGATTATAAGTCAGAGGATATCGTAGATTTGATGATTTCAATGTTTGAATTTATACGTCATTATCATGATCCGATTCCGGGTGCAAATCCGAGAGAATGTGGAAATTATCAGGACATGAATCTGAACATGGCAAATTACCTTGCAGAGAAGTTCTTAAAAGAGGTTCTTTATAATATAGGCGAAGATCGCCTGAACTATCCGGAGGGTTGACCTTTTTTTTTCAAAGTGATACGATAACAGATAAAGATTGCCGGAAGAGAGCGGCAACCCATAATAAGTTCATGCGTTATGGGAAAAAGAATAAAAATCGCGAGAGGTGTAAACGAATGAGTAAGAGTTTTGAAGATTTATTAGCCAAGGTTGCAAAATGCAGCAAGAAGACAGTTTCAGTAGCATGTGCTCAGGACAAGCCTGTTCTGGAAGCCGTTAAGGCAGCAAAGGAAAAGGGTATTGCAGATGCGATCCTCGTCGGTGATGAAGCTGAGATCAGAAAGATCGCTGCTGAACTTGATATGAATCTGGATGAGTATAAGATCATAAACGAACCGGATAGTATTCAGGCTGCACATAAGGCTGTTGAGCTGGTACATAATAATAAAGCAGATATGTATATGAAGGGTATCATTGATACAAAAAACTTCTTAAAGAGCGTTCTGGATAAGGAGGTAGGTTTAAGAACCGGTAAGCCTTTATCACATGTAGCAGTTTTTGAGGTTCCGGGTGTTGACAGATTATTATATCTTTCAGACGTAGCATTCATGACATATCCATCTCTTGAGGATAAAAAAGCAATTATTGAAAATACAGTAAAAGTTGTTCATGCTTGTGGTATTCCATGTCCAAAGGTTGCTCCGCTTGCGGCAGTTGAAGTTGTAAATCCTAAGATGCCTGTAACTGTAGATGCAGCAGAGCTTACAAAGATGAACGAGAATGGCGAGATAACAGGCTGTATCGTTGACGGGCCATTATCACTTGACCTTGCAATCGATCCGGAAGCAGCTAAGCATAAAGGAGCAGAAGGCCGTAAGATCGTTGGTGATGCAGATATCCTCTTATTCCCGGATATCCATGCAGGAAACCTCGTATATAAGTGCCTGACACATACAACAGCAAGTAAGAACGGTTGTATCCTGACAGGAACAAAGGCTCCTGTTATCCTGACATCCAGATCAGACAGCTTTGAAGTAAAGATGAATTCTATCGCTCTTGCAGCAGTTGTTGCAGAGGCGATCAAGAACGAGCAGTAATCAGACCGTTATGGTTACGGAATAAATATATAAGAATTTTGGAGGAAGAACATGTCATACAAAATTTTGATCATCAATCCGGGTTCAACATCTACAAAGATAGGTGTATTTGAAGACGAGAATTTATTATTTGAAGAAACATTAAGACATACAACAGAGGAACTTGCAGGCTTTAACCTTATCGTTGAGCAGAAGGACTTCAGAAAGAAAGTTATCCTTGACATTCTTGCAGAGAAGAACTTTGACATCAAGACGTTAGATGTATGTGTAGGCCGTGGTGGTATGTTAAAGCCGATTCCGGGCGGTACATATCCTGTAAGTGATGAATTGTTAGAGGACTTAAAGATCGGTAAGCAGGGACAGCATGCATCCAACCTTGGTGGTATCCTTGCAAGAGAGATCGGCGATGAGTTGGGAATTCCATCTTACATTGTAGACCCGGTTGTTGTAGATGAGCTGATGCCATCCTCCCGTTTATCCGGTGTACCTGAGCTCCCAAGAAGAAGTGTATTCCATGCATTAAACCAGAAGGCAGTTGCAAAGAGATATGCAAAAGAGCATGGTAAGAAATATGAAGATCTGAATCTGATAGTTGTACACATGGGTGGTGGTGTATCTGTCGGTGCTCACTTAAACGGACGTATCGTTGATGTTAACAATGCATTGGATGGTGAAGGTGCATTTTCACCGGAGAGAGCAGGTGGAGTTCCATCAGGTGATCTTGTTAAGATGTGCTTTTCAGGAAAATATACACAGCAGGAAGTTACAAAGAAGCTTGTCGGTAACGGCGGATTTAATGCATATATCGGCAGCAATGATGCAAGAGATCTCGAGAAGCTCGTTCAGGAAGGTGATGAGCATGCAAAGCTTGTTCAGGACGCATTCCATCAGCAGGTAGCAAAGGATATCGGTGCTATGTCAACCGTACTTTGCGGCAAAGTAGATCAGATCATCTTAACAGGTGGTATCGCATACTCCAAGCATACATGTGCAGAACTGGAAAAGAGAGCCGGATTTATCGCTCCGTTTACAGTATATCCTGGTGAGGATGAACTTCTTGCACTTGCACAGGGCGCATTAAGAGTTATGAATGGCGAAGAAGAGCCGATGACATATTAATTTGATGCTTGATTGACATTTTGCCTGTGAACTGTAAAAATACAAAAATTGGCATAATAGTTTTTCTTATAATACACATAATAGAATCAAGACAACAAAGTCTTAAATAAATGTATTGGAGGAAATGTATTATGGCAAGTTCAAATTCAACAGGAACAAGCAAGATGAGTGTTCCGGAAGCTAAGGACGCTATGAACAAGTTCAAAATGGAGGTTGCTAAGGAAATTGGTGTAAACCTCAAGGATGGTTACAACGGTGACTTAACATCTGCTCAGAGCGGATCAATCGGTGGCGAGATGGTTCGTCAGATGATCAAGAGACAGGAAGAACAGATGTCAGGCAGATAAGCAGTAAAATAAGAGGAATCTTATAGCTTTTGCTTAGCAGGAAGGGGTTATTGTCGAAAAGACAATAACCTTTTTCTGCGTTATTATAGAAAATGGACTGGACATATATCCGGTATATATGGTATAATCGGATGATTGATGCGGGTATTTTTATGCCCACAATAAAAACGAAATGATAAATGGATGCTAAATAATGCCTTATATATTATTAAAAGATGATGGCATAAGGCATCATTTGCATAATTTTAAGGAGGAAATAAAAAAATGAGTTTAGCAGTAGAAAATCTGGAACACAGTATGGCAAAACTTACAATCACAGTACCGGCAGAGGAGTTTGGTAAGGCAATGACAACTGCCTACAATAAGCAGAAAGGTAAATTCAATGTACCTGGTTTCAGAAAGGGTCATGTACCACAGGCATTTATTGAGAAGATGTATGGACCTGCAGTATTTTATGAAGAGGCAGCTAATTCATTAATTAATGAGTATTATCCAAAGGAAGTAAGCGCATCAGATGTTGATGTTGTATCAAGACCAGTTATCGATGTAACTCAGATCGAAAAGGGCAAGGATTTCATCTTTACAGCAGAAGTAGCTGTTAAGCCTGAAGTTGAACTTGGAGATTATAAGGGACTCGAAGTAGAAAAGGCTGACGTAGAAGTAACAGATGATGAAGTTATGGCAGAGCTTTTAAAAGTTCAGAAAGAGAACTCAAGATATAACCCTGTAACAGACAGAGCTGCACAGATGGATGATGAAGTTACACTTGACTTCGAAGGATCTGTTGATGGTGTTCCTTTCGAAGGCGGTAAGGCTGAGAACTACAAGCTCGTTCTTGGTTCTCATTCATTCATTGATACATTCGAAGATCAGCTTGTTGGTAAGAACATCGATGAGGATGTAGAAGTAAATGTTACATTCCCGGAAGATTATCAGGCAGAAGATTTAGCAGGTAAGCCGGCAGTATTCAAATGCAAGATCAAAGAGATCAAGGCTGTAGAATTACCAGAGTTAGATGATGAATTTGCAAGTGAAGTTTCAGATTTTGAGACATTAGATGAATACAAAGAAGATATCAAGAGTAAGGCTGCTGAGAAGAAGCAGAAGGATGCTGAGAACGAGAAAGAAAACAAGCTGATCGAGAAAGTAATCGAGAATGCAAAGATGGACGTTGCAGATGCACAGGTTGCAGATGTACAGGAAAGAATCAAAGATGAGTTCGCTCAGAATCTTCAGTATCAGGGAATCAACCTTGAGCAGTATATGCAGATCTGCAATATCACAGAGGAAGCATTAATGGAGAGAATCAAACCGGACGCAGAGAAGAGAATCAAATCCCGTCTTGTTCTGGAAGCAATTGCTGCTGCTGAAAACATTGAGGTATCAGACGATGAAGTACACGAAGAACTGGAAGCTATGGCAAAACAGTATCAGATGAATGTAGAAGATATCGAAGGCTTCATGGGTGATGCAGAAAAGGATAGCATTAAAAAGGATCTTGCTGTTAAAAAGGCAGTTAAGGTTGTTGTAGATAACGCAAAGGAAGTTTAATCCATAATTTCTGATTGCGATATTTTGGAGGTGTAAATATGAGTTTAGTACCTTATGTCATTGAACAGACCAGCCGCGGTGAACGTTCATATGATATTTATTCAAGACTTCTGAAAGACAGAATTATCTTTCTGGGAGAAGAAGTAAATGATACATCAGCAAGTATAGTGATCGCACAGCTCCTGTTTCTGGAGTCCGAAGATCCATCCAAGGATATTTCATTGTATATCAACAGTCCGGGAGGTTCTGTAACAGCAGGACTTGGAATCTATGATACAATGCAGTACATCAAATGTGATGTATCTACAATCTGCTGTGGAATGGCAGCAAGTATGGGTGCATTCCTGCTTGCAGGTGGTGCAAAAGGTAAGAGATTTGCACTTCCAAATGCCGAGATCATGATCCATCAGCCATCCGGCGGATCACAGGGTCAAGCTACAGAGATTGAAATTGCTGCAAAGCATATTTTAAAGACAAAAGAGAAATTAAATAGAATGTTAAGCGAGAATACCGGAAAACCATATGAGACAATTGCTGCTGATACAGAGAGAGATAACTGGATGTCAGCAGAAGAAGCATGTGCATATGGTCTGATCGACAGTGTGATCGCAAAAAGATAGTATAAAGAGGTATTGGAATGGCAAATCGTAGTGAAGATAGAAAACTACTTAGATGTTCCTTCTGTAATAAGACGCAGGATCAGGTCAGAAAACTTATAGCAGGACCAAACGCTTACATTTGCGATGAGTGCGTACAGATATGTGCAGAGATCGTTGACGAAGAGCTGGAAGAAACAGGTGCTGAAGATTCCATTAATTTACTGAAACCAAAGGAGATCCGTGAATTTCTGGATCAGTATGTAATTGGTCAGGAAGAAGCGAAGAAGGTTTTATCCGTTGCAGTATACAATCATTATAAGCGTATCATGGCGGATAAGGACTTTGATGTAGAGCTTCAGAAGAGTAATATTCTTATGGTCGGACCAACCGGTTCCGGTAAGACATATCTGGCACAGACGCTTGCGAAGATTTTGAATGTTCCGTTTGCCATTGCCGATGCAACTGCATTGACAGAGGCCGGATATGTTGGTGAAGATGTAGAAAATATTCTTCTGAAGCTGATCCAGGCGGCCGATTATGATGTAGAACGTGCAGAGCATGGAATTATTTATATTGATGAGATCGATAAGATCACGAAGAAGAGTGAGAATGTATCTATTACCAGAGATGTGTCCGGTGAAGGGGTACAGCAGGCTTTGTTAAAGATCGTGGAGGGTACGGTTGCATCAGTACCACCTCAGGGCGGCAGAAAACATCCACATCAGGAATTTATACAGATTGATACATCGAATATTTTATTTATATGCGGTGGAGCATTTGATGGTCTGGAAAAGATCATTGATAACAGAATCGGTAAGAAAGCTATCGGCTTCAATGCTGAGGTTGTAGATAAGACAGAGCAGGATATCGGAGAACTTTTAAAGCAGGTAACTCCTCAAGACTTTGTAAAATATGGATTGATACCTGAATTTGTCGGACGTCTGCCAATCACGGTTACGCTGGATCTGTTGAATAAGGATGCACTTGTAAGAATCCTGACAGATACAAAGAGTGCGATCTGCAAGCAGTATAAAAAGTTATTTGAATTAGATGGCGTGGAATTGGAATTTGATAAAGATGCGCTCTACGCTATAGCAGAAGAGGCGATGGAGAGAAAGACCGGAGCCAGAGGACTTCGTTCCATCATAGAGAAAGCAACGCTTGATCTTATGTATGAGATTCCGTCGGATGACAAAGTTGCAAAGTGCGTGATCACAAAAGAGGTTATAACGGATGGAGCACAACCAGAAATCACTTATTCTGATAATCCGGCTGAGAAAAAGCAGATAAAGAAGAAGCGTTCAGTAAAAAACAGTGATGAAATAGCTTAAGCAGGGAGCCGGGATGTTATACATCCCGGTTTTTTGATATAAAGGAGATAAAAGTATGGATAATATCGTCTGGAACAGACCGATGATCGTTTTGAACAATATTGTTATTATGCCGGATACTTCCTCACATCTGGATGTGATCAGTAAGGAGTCCTGTGAAGCAGTTGCTAATGCGATGAAGAGTGATTGCAGTATCCTGTTGGTTACAGCGAAGGAAGTGAAGGAGAATGCCAAAGCTCCTGATCTGTATCCGATCGGTGTTACAGCAAAGATCAAGCAATATCTGAAGATGCCGAACAAAACAGTCCGAATTCTTATCGAGGCAGAAAAACGTGCCAGGATCGTATCATTTTACAAGGAAGACGGAGCATATAATGCGGATTTTGAATATATAGATACAGAAGAAACAAACCATCTGGATGCTGCAGAGGAAGAAACATTGAGCCGTATGCTCACGGATAAGCTCAGACAGGCATTTGCAAATGGCATGGGAACAAATAAGCTGTTATATAAAAGACTGCTTACGATCGATGATCTTGCAAAATTTGCCGATGGAGTGACAGAATTCATTCCTGCGCCATATACGAAGAAGCAGGAGATACTGGAAACCCTCGATGTAAAAGAACGTGTAATGAAGATTCTTCAGACGATGGATGAGGAGATGGAGATCTTAGCTATCCGCCAGGAGATTCAGGAGAAATTACAGGATTGTGTAAATAAGCACCAGAGAGAATATGTTCTCAGGGAACAGATGAAGGTTATAAAGAAAGAGCTTGGTGAGGATGATAATACAGAAAAAGCGGCAGATGAATACATGGAGCGTTTGCAGGAACTGACGGCTCCGGATGAGGTCAAAGAGAAGCTTACGAAAGAGATATCCAGACTTCGTGCATTACCACCGATGGCTGCGGAATCAGGCATTCTTATAAATTATATCGAGACTTTGCTCGACTATCCATGGGGTAAATCCTCAAAGGAGAACAATAATCTCGAAGAGGCAATTAAGATTCTGGAACGGGATCATTATGGATTGGAAGAAGTCAAGGAACGGATCATAGATTATCTGGCGGTTCATATTTTAAATGAAAAAGGGAATATGCCGATTCTGTGTCTGGTTGGACCACCGGGAACCGGTAAGACTTCGATCGCAAGATCGATTGCTACCGCGACAGGAAAAGAATATATACGTATGTCACTTGGCGGCGTTCGGGATGAAGCAGAGATCCGTGGGCACAGAAGAACTTATATCGGTGCTATGCCGGGCAGGATCGCACAGTCTATCGCAAAAACAAAGACAGAGAATCCTTTGGTATTGCTTGATGAGGTAGATAAGGTAAGCAGCGACTACAAGGGAGATGTATCATCTGCCCTGTTAGAAGTTCTGGACAGTGAACAGAATAATAAATTTTACGATCATTATTTTGAAGTACCGATCGATCTGAGCAAGGTATTATTTATCGCAACAGCAAATGATGCATCCCTGATCCCCGGACCGTTAGCCGATCGTATGGAGATGATCGAGATTAGCGGATACACGGAAAATGAGAAGTTCAACATTGCGAAGCTGTATTTGGTCAATAAGGCGATCGAGAGAAACGGACTGACCAAGAAGCAGTTCAAGATCAATGGATCAGCGATCAAATACATCATCCGTCATTACACCAGAGAAGCAGGTGTGCGTGATCTGGAGCGGAATATCGACAAGATATGCAGAAAAGCCTGCAGAATGATCCTTACAGAACAGGTGGAGACTGTAAAGGTAACAAAGGACATGATACCGCAGCTTCTCGGAACCGAGAAGTATATGGATGACAGCTACGATTTGACCAATAAGGTAGGCTCTGTGCGAGGTCTTGCATGGACAGCTGTAGGTGGTGTAACACTTAATATAGAAGTGAATATTATGCCCGGAAATGGCAGTATACAACTTACCGGTAAATTAGGTGATGTTATGAAAGAGTCGGCTGTTACAGGTTTATCGTATATCCGTACGATGAAGGAATCAGAGACACTTGGTGAAGATTATTTTGAAAAGCATGATATTCACATTCATATTCCGGAAGGAGCAGTTCCAAAGGATGGCCCTTCGGCGGGAATCACGATGGCAACCGCCATTTATTCTGCGATATTTAATAAGCCGGTAAGGGGAGATCTTGCGATGACAGGAGAGATCACCCTGAGAGGAAGCGTACTTCCGATCGGTGGTTTAAAAGAAAAGCTTTTGGCAGCAAAAACGATCGGTATTAAGAAGGTGTTGATCCCTGAGATGAACCGCAGAGATCTTAACGATATCAGTACAGAGATCACAGACGGACTGGATATTACCTGTGTGAAAACAATGGAACAGGTGCTGAACCTCGCACTTGCAAAAGGAGAAAAGAAATGATAATTAAGAGTGCTGAACTTGAAACAGTATGTGGAATTACAAGTACACTTCCGGAGACAGAGATGCCGGAGATTGCATTTGCCGGTAAGTCCAATGTAGGGAAATCCTCACTGATCAACGGTTTATTAAATCGTAAGTCACTTGCCAGAACATCGTCACAGCCCGGTAAGACACAGACGATCAATTATTATAATATTAATCATGATCTGTATTTTGTCGATCTTCCCGGATATGGCTATGCACAGGTATCCGTAGAGATCCGTGCAAAATGGGGTAAGATGGTAGAACGGTATCTGCATACCTCAAAGCAACTGAGACTGGTTTTTCTGTTGATCGATATTCGACATGAGCCATCGGAAAATGATTGTATCATGTATGACTGGATCGTAAAAAACGGATACGAACCGGTAATTATTGCGACAAAGCTTGATAAGATCAAGAGAAGCCAGATTCAGAAGAATTTAAAGATCATCAGACAGAAGATCCAGCCTGTAGAGGGAACAATTATAATTCCGTTTTCGGCACAGACCAAGCAGGGGAAAGAAGAGATTCTGCAGTTGATCGAAGACCGGATCGCAGAATCAGAACCTGAATTTGAATAATATATGATCAGAGAAATAAAAAATCATTTATATGTATTACAGAAATACATATAAATGATCAGGATTGTTTTTCATCCTTATTATCAGAATACAGCCAGAGAGTATTGATGAGATAGTCATATACTTCGGCACTTTTCGCACGCCAGTTATCGCAGATAGCTATGGCGTGCGTTTTTGTCGGTACGTTGAATTTCAGGTCGACAAGGGTTTCCTTGCGATCTTTTATAATGCATTTAACGGAATATTCGCCATAGTCATTCAGAGAGTAATCTGCATAGATTTCGGATTCGTTTTTCAGATTGATCTTCTGATTATCAAAATAGTCGAGAATGTCCTGCTTGATCGCATACGGGATACGATTTTCGAACATACTTAAGGCTTCTTCCCCTTTATCTGTAATCTTGTAGTGGGAAGATGACCGTATCATGGATACACAGACAAAATCACACTCGATCAGCCCGTTGATAGCTTCCTGAAGTGTGAAGTAGTTCGTATATCCTTTTGTCAGAACAAAATCTGAAATCTGAGAATTAGTCAGAGTGAAATCCACCCGATCCAGCATGTATAATATAATTAATTTGTATAAGACGATAGAATCTGTATTCATATAATATCCTTTGTATATTTTGTAAGAATAAATGTACCACAAGAAAAGCATAAAATCAATGAAGTAATATTTCTATATAAGAATATTCTACAAAAGAAATGTAGTAATATTCCTGTAAAAGAAAAAGATTTACAAAATTGTTTTTTATGCTATACTAAGTCTATCAATTTAAACGATCACATGGCATCCGGATATCGACATGACAGGATGCACAGGTAATCATATATAGTATTTGATATGCCTGTTTCGAAGAGAATTCATTACGATAACAATATTTCCCAAATAATATTTGAATTGAATAGAATGGATAAAATCGGAAGGAGTAGAAGATGGATTTTAAAAATGCATCATTAGATGAATTGAAGCAATTCGTAAAGGAACATAAGATAAAGGGTGTATCAGCACTCCGCAAATCTGCCCTGATCGAATTCCTTGAGAAGAATTATAATGGTGAAACAGATCATACAGCAGAAATAAACGAAGCTAAACCACAAAAAGCCGATGCAGAAAAGAAAAAAAGGCCGGGAAAAACACAGAAAAAAGGGAAAACAGAGCATACGGATAAATCCGCAAGCTCAGACCAAACTGTGCAGGTAAAGAATGCGGAAGCGACAGAACAGCAGGAAAAGTCAGAGGCAGATGTAGTAAAAAAACCAGACAGAAACAAATCTGAGAATAGTCAGAAATCCGGAGAAGCCGGTAGAAGACAGCACAGAAATAATGCCGGACGACAGACCAATCGGAACGGTAAAAGGCAGGAACGTGATCATCGGTCACAGGGAAATAATAACAGAAATAATAATTCGAATCGTGCAAGTAATATATCAAATACGAATAACGCAAGAAAAGACACTGATCAGGAGAACAAGCAGGTTGTAGCTGAACAGACAAAGCAGGAAGTTAATACGGAAAAGACGGCTGTTGAAAAATCTGTGATGGCAGACAAGAAGACAGCTTATGAAAAAACTGCAATAACGGATAAGAAAGAGACTTATGAAAAGCCGGTTATGGAAGAAAAAAATCCGGGCTTTGATACAGAGGTAAGAACGGAGATAAAATCTGAGAACAGACAGGAGAACTCGCTTTCTCAGCAGGAATCAAACGGACCGGAGCTTGACAGTGGCAAGATGGCACATGGAATTCTGGAGGTAATGCAGGAAGGCTATGGTTTTATAAGAAGTGCAAATTATCTGCCGGGAGATCAGGATATCTATGTGTCACCGGCGCAGATCCGTAGATTTGGACTTAAGACCGGAGATATCATAACCGGAAATATCCGTGTAAAGACGCAGGGGGAGAAGTTTGGTGCATTATTATATGTGGCTTCTGTAAATGGAGAAAGCCCTGCAAGTATAGCAGGAAGAAAAGCATTTGAAGATCTGACACCAATCTTTCCAAATGAACGCATCAATATGGATGGAGAAGACAGTCCGATTCCGATCCGTATGATCGATCTGTTATCACCGATCGGTAAAGGACAGCGTGGAATGATCGTTTCCCCACCAAAGACAGGTAAGACGACATTAATCAAACAGATTGCAAAATGCATCAGTACCAGATATAGTGAGATCCATCTGCTTGTACTTCTGATCGATGAAAGACCGGAGGAAGTAACGGATATCAGGGAATCCATAGAGGGACCAAATGTAGAAGTTATTTATTCGACATTTGATGAGCTGCCGGAGCATCATAAGCGTGTATCGGAAATGGTGATCGAACGTGCAAAACGACTGGTAGAGCAGAAGAAAGATGTCGTGATCTTATTAGACAGTATTACAAGACTTGCAAGAGCGTACAACCTTACAGTTCCACCAAGTGGAAGAACCTTATCCGGTGGTCTTGATCCTGCGGCGTTACATATGCCGAAGAAATTCTTTGGTGCTGCCCGTAATATGCGTGAGGGTGGAAGTCTTACGATCCTTGCGACAGCGCTGGTTGAGACAGGAAGTAAGATGGATGATGTCGTATTCGAGGAATTCAAAGGAACCGGTAATATGGAACTGGTGCTTGACCGGAAGCTCGCAGAAAAGAGAATCTTCCCTGCAATCGACATTGCAAAATCCAGTACCAGACGGGATGATCTGTTATTATCACCGGAAGAACAGGAAGTTGTATATGCACTTCATAAGATCTTATCCGGTAATAAGGCAGAGGATATGCTGGAGGATGTACTGAAATTATTCGTCCGAACCAAGAATAATAAAGAGTTTATCTATTATGTTAAAAAATCATTGTTAAGAAAATAAAAAAACACTTGCATTTCTATGTCGGTTTGTGTTAGAATACAAAAGCTGTGTTTTATGAAGAAGTGAGGCTGATGGCCTATTCTCATATATCAATAATATAATAAAGAGGTGAGATTAAATGAGAGAAGGAATACATCCAAATTATTATCAGGCAAAGGTTGTATGTAACTGCGGAAACGAATTTGTTACAGGTTCTACAAAAGAAGAAATTCATGTAGAAATTTGCTCAAAGTGTCATTCATTCTATACAGGCCAGCAGAAGGCAGCTAAGGCTCGTGGTAGAATTGATATGTTCAACCGTAAGTACGGTGTTTCACAGTCAAACTAATAAAAAGGATGATAGGTTGAGGTTAAAGCTTTTAATCTCAGCCTATTTTTGTTTTAGGAAACAATTTAACGAGGTATAGAATTTGAAAAGAGCCAGAATAGGTGGTCAGGCGGTGATCGAAGGCGTAATGATGAAATACGAGGATCAGTACGCAGTAGCAGTCAGAAAGCCGGATCAGGAAATTGAAGTTAAAGTTGAAAGCTATACACCGATAGGTGAAAAATATAAAATCCTGAAATTGCCGATCCTTCGTGGAGTGGTTAATTTCTTTGAGTCGCTGGTAATTGGAGTTAAAACGCTGACATATTCAGCCGATTTTTATGAAGAGGAAGAACTGGCTGGAAAGAGTGAAAATAAAGATGATTCCAGGTTGTCAGATACAGAAAGTAATAATGGAAGCGGTTCAGGTGAGAACAGCAGTAAAAACAATAAAAAAGAAAGCAGTACAGGAGATGATCTGATGATGATCGGAACCGTTATTGTATCACTTGCCATTGCGATCGCATTATTCATGCTGCTTCCGGCATTTATTGCAGGACTGCTTGAGCATGTGACAAAAAGCAATGCATTGATAGCGGTAGCGGAAGGTGTGCTTCGCCTGGTGATCTTTCTTGCATATGTAGTATTAATATCATTGATGAAGGATATCAAACGTGTATTTATGTATCACGGTGCAGAGCATAAGACGATCAACTGTTTTGAAGCAGGCGATCCGCTGACTCCGGAAAATGTAAAGAAACATTCCAGATACCATAAACGCTGTGGAACCAGTTTTTTGGTAGTCGTTATGATCATAAGCATTATTGTATTTATGTTTATAAATGTGAAGTCTATGTGGCTGCGATTGCTGTCGCGTGTACTTCTGGTTCCGCTTATTGCGGGAATCTCGTATGAATTTATCATGTTTGCAGGCAGAAGTGACTCAAAGCTTGCGAATATATTAAGTGTACCCGGTATGTGGGTACAGCGTCTCACGACGAAGGAACCGGATCTTGAGATGTGTGAGGTGGCAATTCGTTCGGTAGAAGCGGTGATCGACTGGCGTGCTTATCAGGACGCTATGAAGCGTGGAGAGATCGAAGATTAAGAAGTTGAAATGATGCCAGTGAATGTAAAAGGGAATAGACGTATGACTCAGTATCAGCTTGTAACAGCAGGAAAAGAAAAACTGAACGAACATAATGTGCCGGATGCAGATATCGATGCAGAGTTATTATGGCTCTTTGTATCAAAGCAGGATAAGATGGCATATATTATGAACCGGCAGGAAGATGTTACCGAAACGATCCGTTCTTCCTATGAAGCGTTGATCGATAAAAGGTCAAAACGTATTCCGTTACAATATATAACAGGCATACAGTGCTTTATGGGGTATGATTTTGAGACTGCACCGGATGTACTGATTCCAAGATTTGACACAGAAGTTCTGGTGGAACAGGCAAACCGCTTGATTCAGGACATACATTCTGATAAGATGTCTGTGCTGGATATGTGCTGTGGTTCCGGGTGCATCGGATTGTCGGTAGCACTTATGAATCAGGATATTCATATAGATCTGTGTGATATCTCAGATTCCGCGATCGCACTTACGACAAAAAATGCGAAACGATTAGAAGTATCTGATTATACTGTTATAAAATCAGATTTATTTGATAAGATAGATAAAAGATATGATATGATCCTGTCCAACCCACCATATATAGAGAGCAAAGTGATTGACGGATTGATGCCGGAGGTTCGGGATTATGAGCCGAGGCTGGCATTGGACGGCGATGCGGACGGATTGAAGTTTTACAGAGCAATTATAGAGAATGCGGAGAGTTATTTAAATGAAAAAGGATATATTTTATTTGAAATTGGTAATCATCAGGCACATGATGTGCAGCAGCTCCTTGTAGATAAGCATTTTGAAGATGTACGCGTAGTGAAAGACCTCGCAGGAAATGACAGAGTTGTAATTGGAAGAAAAGCTTAGAAACAAGGTTGAACAGCAGAAAAGACATATCGGCAAAGAACGCCCCTATGTGTTACAGGAGGATTATTATGTTTGATAAATTAGAAGATTTGGTAGACAGACTTGATACATTAAATAACCAGTTGACGGATCCGGACATCGTATCTGATCAGAACAAGTTCCGTAAATTAATGAAGGAGCAGAGCGAACTGACTCCTATCGTCGAGAAATATAAAGAATATAAGGATGCAAAGCAGACGATCGAAGACAGTCTGCTTATGCTTGAAGAAGAAAATGATGAAGAGCTTCGTGAAATGGCGAAGGAAGAATTAAATGAAGCAAAGGCAACAGTAGAAAAGACGGAAAATGAATTAAAGATTCTGCTTCTTCCAAAAGATCCGAACGATTCCAAGAATGTTATCGTCGAGATCCGTGCAGGTGCAGGCGGAGATGAAGCCGCATTATTTGCATATGAGATCTACAGAATGTATCAGAAATACGTTGATCAGTTCAAATGGAAAGTAGAACTGATGAGTGTAAATGAGAATGGAATCGGTGGTTTCAAGGAAGCGGTATTCATGATCACAGGTGATGGTGCATATTCCAAGATGAAATATGAGAGTGGAGTTCACCGTGTACAGAGAATCCCGAAGACAGAGTCTGGCGGAAGAATCCATACCTCAACTGTAACAGTTGCAGTTATGCCAGAAGCAGAGGAAGTTGATGTAGAGATCAATGAAAATGATATCCGTATCGATGTTATGCGAGCATCCGGTAACGGTGGTCAGTGTGTCAATACAACAGATTCAGCCGTTCGTCTGACACATATACCAACCGGTATCGTAATTTACAGCCAGACCGAGAAGTCCCAGCTTCAGAATAAGGCAAAGGCATTTGCGCTGCTCCGTTCCAAACTGTATGATATGGAGCTTCAGAAGCAGCATGATGCAGAAGCTGCAGACCGTAAGAGCCAGATCGGAACCGGAGATCGTTCAGAGAAGATTCGTACTTATAACTTCCCGGAAGGCCGTGTAACCGATCACAGAATCAAACTCACCTTGTATAAGCTGGAACAGATCTTAAACGGTGATCTGAATGAGATTATCGACAGTCTGATCGCAGCAGACCAGGCAGCCAAGCTTTCTCAGGTAAATGAGGAAGAATAAAAGAAACCCTCGATATTGAAAAAAACAAGTTGGCATCTGCCTGATCCGGCAGATGCCATTTTTAAGTAAAAGAGGGTGTTGGCGAAATAAACCGAATAAATAGTTCAAATTGATTGACATATTTTTGAATAAGTGGTTATATTATATGTGGCTTAAATGGACATACTAATGATAATTTACAGATACGAAACGAGGTAGCTAGATGTATAAAAAGAATGTAAGGTTCTTCTTTGCTTTGTTCATGAGTAAGCTGGCAAGAACCATGCAGAGAATGTTGAAGATGAACGCAAGTTATTTTCCGGGAAAGCTGGCGATCAAGCTTTGTCCTGATTTCCTTGGAAGAATAGAAAAGCCGGAGACGATCATCAGTGTTACAGGTACAAATGGTAAGACTACAGTATGTAATATGATCATTGATGCACTGGAAAAAAATGGTTACGATGTCTTAAGTAATCGTGCCGGATCAAATATTAATGCCGGAGTTGCAAGTGCCCTGATCGCTGAAAGCAAGCTTTCAGGAAAAACAAAGAAAAAGATTGCAGTATTTGAAATCGATGAGAGAAGCTCAAAACTGATATATCCATATATAAAGCCGACATTTGCAGTATGTACGAATCTGTTCCGTGATTCCATTCACAGAAATGCTAATCCGGAATTTATATTCAATATTATAAACAGCAGTCTGCCGGAAGAATCTCATTTGATATTAAATGCAGATGATCTGATCAGTTGTAACCTTGGAGAGAAAAATAAAAAAACATATTTTTCAATCAACAGACTGCCTTCGGACAGGGAAGAGAGCATTAATCTGATCAATGATATGAGAATCTGTCCAAAATGTCATCACAAATTGAAATATAACTACGTCAGATATCATCACATCGGAAATGCAAAGTGTGAATTTTGTGGCTATGCATCACCGGTTGGAGATTATAAGGCAGAGCTTGATTTTGATAAAAATGTTATGGCTGTTGCACATGGAGATAATACAGAAAATTACCATATGGTAAGCAACAGCATCTTTAATCTGTATAACCAGTTAACAGCGATTACGACACTTCGGGAAGCCGGACTTACAGAAGAACAGGTTCAGAAATCATTTGACAATCTGAATATTGTAGAGTCTCGTTACTCAAAGGAATCTGTAAAGGGCATTAATGTAATTACCCATATGGCGAAAGGTCAGAATCCGATCGCATGCTCCTGTGTATTTGAGTATGTAGCAAAGGAACCGGGTAAGAAAGAGATCATCTTGTTATTGGATGATATCTTTGACAGACGGGGTTCATCCGAAAACATGACATGGATTTTTGACTGCGATTTTGAATTCTTAAATCAGCCGAATATTACAAATATTGTTATTGCGGGTGTCCGTACAACAGATTATAAACTTCGTCTGATGATGGCAGGTGTGCCTGAAGAGAAGTTAAAAGAGACTTCTGATGAAGAAGGTGCTTATAAACTTCTGGAATTAAATGATACAGACAGTATCTATATACTTCATGAGTTATATGCAGCAGATACGGCTATGAAACTCAGAGACAGTGTTAAGCAGTATATAAACGAAAAGGAGGCATAGAAAAATGGGAACAGGTATTAAGATCGAAGTTCTTTATGGTGAATTTGCCAATCTTTTTGGAGAGCTGCAGAATGTTAATTATCTGAAATCATGCATTCCTGATGCAGAGGTGATCTACACTGGACTGCATGACAAACCGGCGTTTGCGGATGGCGGAGCGGATTTTGTATATATGGGTTCCATGACAGAGAACCAGCAGGAGCTGGCGATAGAAGCATTAATGCCGTATAAGGAAGAGCTTGCAGCACAGATTGATGCAGGAACAGTATTTTTATTCACGGGTAATGCCATGGAAATCATGGAAATGTACATTGAGAATGAAGATGGAAGTAAGATAACCGGACTGGGCTTCTTTGATACTTATGCGAAGAGAGATATGATGCATCGTTATAATTCATTGATCCTCGGGAAATATGAAGATATCAAACTGGTAGGATTTAAAGCACAGTTCAGTCATTCCTATGGAGATAATTCAAACAGTTATTTTTATGATGTGATCCGTGGTGATGGACTTCATCCGGGTGTACAGACAGAAGGATTAAAGAGAAACAATTTCTTCGGTACTTATACGGTAGGACCGTTTCTTGTATTAAATCCGTTATTTGTTAAATATCTGATGACACTTCTTGGAATCAAGGAACCAAAGCTTGCATATGAAGAAGTCATTATGAAGGCGTACAGACAGAGGCTTTCAGAATTTGAAGATGAAAAGTTGAGATACGAATAAGAGTCTTAACAGCTAAGGAGGCACAAAGACAATGAATGGTAAAGAGGTATTTGAAACATACGAATCAGAGGTAAGATCATATTGCAGAAGTTTTCCTGCAATCTTTACAAAAGCAAAGGGATCGATCATTACCAGTACGGATGGTACAGATTATATTGATTTCTTTTGTGGAGCGGGAGCGGTAAATTATGGTCATAACAATGATTTTATTAAAGGAAAGCTGATCGATTATCTTGCAAATGATGGCATTATCCATTCTCTTGATATGATGACAGAGCCAAAGGAAGAATTTATCCGTTATTTTGAGGAAGAAGTTCTTCAGAAGCGAGGCTTGAATTATAAGATCATGTTCCCCGGCCCGACAGGAACAAATGCAGTTGAAGCAGCATTAAAACTTGCAAGAAAAGTTAAAAAGACAAATCAGATCTGGGCACTTATGGGTTGCTTCCATGGAATGACACTCGGAGCTCTGGCTCTTACCAGTGATTCCGGAAGCAGAAAAGGAGGCGGTGTATGTTTAAACGATGTTACACATATTCCTGCACCATATATGTTTCCTGAATTTGATACGATCAAATATATGGAGACGTTACTGACAGATGACCATTCAGGCGTTGAGAAGCCGGCGGCTTTATTTATTGAGACCGTTCAGGCAGAGGGCGGTGTTCAGGTATTCTCGGTTGAATACTTAAAGGCTGTCAGAGAATTATGTGATAAATATGGTATCCTTCTGATCGTTGACGATATTCAGGTTGGCTGTGCAAGAACCGGCACTTTCTTCTCATTTGAACGTGCAGGAATCGTACCGGATATGGTCGTAATGTCCAAATCAATCGGTGGATATGGTATGCCATTTGCGCTTACAATGTTCAAACCGGAACTGGATATATGGGCACCGGGCGAGCATAATGGAACCTTCCGTGGAAATCAGCTCTCTATGGTTGCTGCCAGATACGGTCTTCAGTATATGCTTGAAAATAATGTAGAAGCAGAAGTAAAACGTAAAGAGGAAATTGTCAGAACATACTTTAATGATAATTTGCAGGGGGATGCGGTTCAGATTCGCGGAATCGGTCTTATCTGGGGTATTCAGGTTGCTGATGGAAAGACGGCACTTGCGATCGCTAACAGATGCTTTGAGAAGGGACTTATCATTGAACGCGCAGGTCGCGATAATGATGTAGTGAAATTAATGCCTGCACTTACGATTCCAGATGATCAGTTGGTAAAGGGTCTGGATATTCTTGTATCAAGTGTAAAGGAAATCTGCAATTTGTAAAAGTATAGATAACAGATGTGAGTTATGCTCATAATATTATAATATACCCCCGGGTGATGATACGTTCAAAATTTATGCTTCATTACTCGGGGATATTTTATTATTTCGATTAATGATCTGTATCTTTTTATTGTTTGGTATGTACACAGATCTCAGACAGTAGGATTGGCGAAGAGAGTTGGTTATTAAAAAGAGAATCGGTTGTTAAGAAATATTTACTTGACAAAAAACAGGTAACATGAAACTATGGATGTAGGTTTTTTGTTACAGGATGGAATGGGAGGTAACTTAATATGGATATAAATAGAACACCACCGAATTATGACGGACAGCCAAATTATAATAACGTGCCACCAAACTTCGGAGGACAACAGAATTATAATAACGTGCCGCCAAACTTCGGTGAACAACAGAATTATAATAACGTGCCGCCAAACTTTGGAGGACAGCAGAATTTTAACACACCGCCAAATTTTGGATGGCAGTCAAATTACGATTATAAGCCGAGAAGATCAAGACCGGGGGTATCGCCCGAACGGTTTGAGATTTTTGGCGGTTTTGCGTTTGGTTATGCCATGATCTACAGTGTGCTGATGTATCGAAATTATGCAAGTATCTGTGCTGTATTCATGGCGGTTATGACCGTTTTGTTTATGAGCTTCAGTATCATGCGCCATGAGAAGAATCTGCCGGTAAATGACGGAGAATCGTTATCTTTTGGGAAACTTTTGGGAAAGCAGACGAAGCTGATTCCGCATTATGCAGGTATCCTTTTGCTTGGGGTATCAGTTTGCAGGACCGATGATTCATTTTTGATAGTTTTGGATCATCTTTGCATTTTATTCCTTGTGTGTGCAGGGCTTCTCCGGTATTTTGATGATCTTAAAAACATGGGATTTGTCGAATATGGGCTTACGGTTATCGAGAAGATGGCGGAGCCGTTTACCTGTTTTGACCGTTTTTTCTCAGACTACAGACAATATAACAGAGAACATGAAAATGCAAGAAAACGTGCGAAATTTGTCTATATTCTGATCGGTGTTGTCGTTGCGATTCCGTTGTTGTTCGTAATGATCAGCCTGCTTTCCAGTGCAGATCAGATCTTTGGAGATGCAGTTGAAACATTACTTGGAAATATTTTCCTGTCATGGGATGCAATCTGGTTTCTTGTATTTGCATTTGCGGCGTTATTATTTACATATGGTATCATTGTGTCAGCACCGTTTGGAAGCAGACATCACAGACAGACAAAAGAAGGAACACATGAACCTATCATTGCGATCACGGCAATGGGGCTTCTTACCCTGGTATATCTGTTATTCTCAGTGATCCAGATCCTATATCTGTTTACAAATAATATGTCACTGCCGGATGATATGACTTATGCGGAATATGCCAGACAGGGATTCTTCCAGCTTATGTTCGTATCGGTGCTGAATGTGATACTGGTATTGATCTGTCATGCAATTTTCAGTAAAAGTACGGTGCTTAATATCGTACTGACTATTATGTCGGCTTGTACCTACGTGATGATCGCATCTTCGGCACTTCGTATGACAATGTATATCAAAGCATATGATCTTACTTATATGAGGATTCTGGTATTTGCAGCACTGGCTGTTCTTGCTGTGGTGCTTGCAGGCGTGATCGTCAGAATCTATGCTGACCGTTTTCCACTGGTGCGTTATTCGATGTTTGTGATCGTTACTGTATATATCATCGTATCATTCCTTCGCCCGGCTTATCTGGTTGCCAGATATAATCTGGAAAATCAGGATCCAAAGGAAGTGGATTTCCGATATGTGACATCACTCGGTGCAGACGGAGCGGAAGAAGTATATGAGTTCATCGTAGATAACTATATGACGGGACAGGATGATGATTACTACGAGTACGATAACTACTACGACTACGATAACTACCAATACGACGATTATTATAACAAATATAATAATTATAAGGATATCAAGGGCTTCTCGTATGACAGAATGGAATGGTATTTTAATGGAATCCGGGATACCTATAAAGAAAAAGGTGCGATCCGTGGATTTAATTTCTCAAGGAACAAGGCAGAGAAGTATGCAAAACGTTTCTTTAAATGGTATGGAGAAGATGAATAGGGTACATTAATTTAGGATTAAAATGCGTTGATCCTATTGCAAAAAAATGGAAAATAGTATAAGATAAAACTAAATTTGGGGCATACAGACGAGAGGTCAGAATGCCGCCGGATAAAAGATGATTTTATGGAGGTAGTAGAAAAAATGAAAAAAGCAACAAAAAGATTATTAGCTGCATTTTTAGCTCTTGCAATGGTATTCACATTATTAGCAGTACCTGCAACAAGCATGAAGGATGTAAGTGCCGCAACCAGTAAGACTGTGTATATTAACCCGTATAGTGACAGAGTTGTTTCCTATAAGCCGGATCGTGTAACTCAGGTAGCTGGTGTTATCAGTATTATGGGATGTACAAAGGCATCTCAGATCAAAAAGTTAAAATGTTCAAACAAAGATATGAAGGTATCGGCAAAAGACGGATATATTCGTGTAGACTATGGAAAGAAGGCAGGTAAGGCAACTATTACATGTACAGTAAAGGGTGTTAAGCTGAAAACTACATTTACTGTAAAGAAATATACCAATCCTGTAAGTTCAATCAAGATTGGAAGCAAGAAATATACTTCGAAATTTGCGAAAAATGATTATATCTACATTTCAAAAAAAGTATCAAAGAAGGCACTGAACATAAAGGCTAAAAAGGGTTGGACGATTAAATCAGTAAGTGTATATAATGGTAAGAGTAAACATTACGATGTAAATAAATCCAGTTTTTCCAAGAAAATCACATTGAACAAGAAATATGCAGATGTGTTCGTTACTATGTATCAGAAGAGTACAGGACTTACAGAGTCTTTAATGGTAACATACAGATAATTAAAATATAGAATTAATGAAAAGGTGTTGATATATATATCAGAAGAGATTATATGTCAGCACCTTTTTGTTGTGCCTGTTTATAAGGTGTGGTATACTTTACATAGCGATTTGGTAAAATATATCATGTGGTTTTAAAAACCATATTTGCCATAAAAAGGTAATGGAGGATGTTAAAATGAATGATTATGTTATATTGACAGATTCATCCTGTGATCTGCCGGATGATATCGTGAAGAAATATCAACTGGAGATCTTACAGCTTGATTTTATTGTTGAGGGGGAGGGAAGCTTTCATAATGATCAGGCAGATATTGGGAAAGTATATAGCAAATTAAGGAATGGGGCAAATATCAAGACTTCTGCAGCGAATATCTCGCAGGCATCGGAGACGATAGAAGCTTTATTTAATCAGAAGAAAGATATCTTATATCTGGGCTTTTCATCCGGACTTAGTTCTACTTATCAGACCGTGTATATGGCCGGTCAGGAATTAATGGAGGAGTATCCGGAACGAAAGATGATCAGTGTTGATACCCTTGCGGCATCTATGGGACAGGGACTTTTGGTATACAAAGCATGTCAGGCAAAAGATGCAGGAAAAAGTCTGGAGGAGAATGCACAGTATATAGAAGATATCAAGTTAAAGCTATGCCATTGGTTTACAGTAGACGATCTTTTCTTTTTAAAAAGAGGAGGCCGTATATCAGGTGTGACAGCAACGGTTGGAACGATGCTGTCGATCAAGCCGATCCTGCATGTGGACGACGAGGGACATCTGATCAATGTAAGTAAGGTCAGAGGACGGAAATCAGCAATCACAGAACTTGTAAATCGGATGGAGAAGCTGGCGGTACATCCGGAAGACCAGGATATTTTTATCAGTCATGGTGATTGTATAGAAGATGCAGAGAAACTTGCTTCTATTATTAAAGAGAGATTCGGCAATGACAGGATCACGATATCCTATGTCGGTCCGGTGATCGGAGCACATTCGGGTCCGGGAACACTGGCATTGTTCTTCCTTGGAGAACACAGATAAACAGCATCTTACAGAATAAGAATAGCCGGAACAAAGGTTGATAAAAAAATAATTGAGAATCATTCCTAATAACTATTGACATTTATCAAAAAGTGTGTAAAATAGAATTATAGAAATTGATAACGTTTCTCAATAAGAACAAATAATAGAAAAAAGCAAAGGAGATTTTAATTATGGCAAAGTTTGTATGTAGTGTATGTGGATATGTATATGAAGGAGAAGAAGCTCCTGCACAGTGCCCTGTATGTAAGGCACCTGCTGAGAAGTTCATCAAACAGAGTGATGATAAGACATGGGCATCTGAGCATGTTGTAGGTGTAGCACAGGGTGCACCGGAAGATATCATGGAAGATTTAAGAGCAAACTTCCAGGGCGAATGTTCAGAAGTTGGTATGTACCTTGCAATGGCTCGTGTAGCATTCAGAGAAGGCTATCCTGAGATTGGTAATTACTGGGAGAAAGCAGCTTATGAAGAAGCAGAGCATGCAGCTAAGTTTGCAGAGCTTCTTGGTGAAGTAGTTACAGATTCAACAAAGAAGAACCTTGAGATGAGAGTAGAAGCAGAGCATGGTGCAACTGCCGGTAAGACAGATCTTGCAAAACGTGCAAAGGCACTGAATCTGGATGCAATCCATGACACTGTTCATGAGATGGCAAGAGATGAGGCAAGACATGGAAAGGCATTTGAAGGTCTCTTAAAGAGATACTTCGGTTAATCATTCTATGAATGAGCGTGCATGAGAAATGGCACGGCAAAATAATTATGAAGTAAATATATAATACACTCTAATAAAAAAATCCGGTTGTCAGAATTTTTTGACAGTCGGATTTTTTATTATACGGAATCAACCTCTTTTAGAAGTTCGTTCGATATTAATTTTCTATTGAATTTTTCTTTTAAATATAGAGATTATATTTATAATATTGATTAATCTTTTAATTTAAAAGATGAATTACCATTGCCGTTGAAGGTGTTAGGATCTAAGCCACTTGCAGTATCTGTATTTGTGCCATCTGTGTTTGAGAATGGAGTGGTTGGCTCAGAGGTTTCAGGATTTGTATTTGCATATGCCTGATCATCGTACTGCATTGTTCCATTATAAGGGCTGTATGTATCATTCATACCCGGATTCTGTGCGCCTGAACCAGTATAGTTCATACCCGGATTTTGTACGCCGGAATCTGTATAGTTTATACCGGTATTCATATTAGGAGTATTTGGATCACCATATGCATCCGGATAAGGTGCTGATGGAATTTCTGGTGTATAGACCATATTTTTATGTCTGATGAAAGCAAATACGGCGAGCAGGATTCCGATGACCAAGAATACAAGTCCTATGATAATAGACGTGCGGCATCTTTCTTTTGTCATGACCTTGATGTAGTATGGCTGAATATAGGAATCCAATAGTGTTTTGTCTTCAGAGGTAAGGGTGATGTCATAAGAGGATGCATACATATCATAGACAAAATCTCTCATATAACCCATGATTTCATTGTTTGATTTGCATAGCTTTCCGGTATAGTGCAATGGTCCCGGATTGGTATCTGAATGATACCAGGTATAGTCCGATAATTTTTCGAGATCATCTTTCTTCGATTCTGCGACATTCAGTCCGAGATAGTAATCATTATTTTCAAGTGCATTGATCAGATAATATTGTTCTGTAGTTCTTTTGAATACGTAATTGGTAGTTTCGACATTTTCACAGAATGAATAATTGGCATATTCAACATTGATCTCTACGTATTTGCCATCAGCCAGATCGCTTACTGATGCAGTATTTAGATTGAGAAGATCGCCGTTCAGATTGTTGTAATCACGAATCCCCTGAAAGGCAAATACAGCACCAATGACTGCGAATATAATGCCGGGAATAAGGAGATCTGAAAGTCTCTTTCTTTTTGAATTGTTTTTAAACATGTAATGTCCTCCCATTTTTGTTTTTGTGAGCAAAAATCTTCTTTTTGTAGTACAATAGAATACAAGTTACGCTCTTTTGAAATTTTATCAAATCCGCCAGTTTTTGACAATGTGAAATCTGCTGAAAAAAAGCAGCTATTATAAAGGTATGCGAGATGTCTGAATATTATTTTTTGGATAATTTGACCAGAGTAAATTATTTTGGAAAAACACGGGAGAAGAAATGGCAAGATGAAAGAACAGTAAGGTAAAAGAATAAAGAATGAGTCGAATGAACATATCAGAAAAGGATTTAGACAGAGATGCAGAAGAATAATTCAACAAATAAAGTAAAATCCACAAATATAAATAAAGCTAAAAATTCAGGCGGATCAAGAACAACAAATAGAAAAGCAAATAAAAATACAGACAAATCTGCAAACAGCAAGGCATCATCAGGAAAAAGAAAGCAGAATACAGCAGACAGTAAAAAACGTTTCCTGTATCTGATTCCGGTTATCATATGGATGATATTTATATTCTATATGTCAGGAAAGACAGGACAGGAATCTTCCGGACAGAGTGGGAAGATAAGTTTGTTTATAACAAATCTCTTGGAAAAGGTACGGCAGGATCCGGCACAGGAGATGCAGAATCTACAGGATATTCTGGAGCTTGTTATAAGAAAGGCTGCACATATGACAGAATATGCGATCCTGTTCTTACTTTCATATCTGGCAACGGTGAAGATATCCATGAGCCAGAGCAGATTCTATAACAGAAGTATAGCGGTCTTAATTTCGTTATTATATGCATGTTCGGATGAGATGCATCAGTTATTGGTTCCGGGCAGGAGCGGAAGAATGATCGATGTCGGGATCGATATGGCAGGAGTGTTGATTGTTCTAATATGTATGATTTTGTCTAAGAATACGAAATGGAAGATCATTTGTGGAGTACTTTTGGGAGTGCTGTTGGTTGCAGCATTTGTCGCCCTGCTATTTGTTCCGTTTTGAAAAACTGACGCAGGACTTCGATCATTTCCGTGTGCAGTGGTTTACTTCATGCTGAAAAAATGCTATATTATTGAATATATGTTATGCCAAAAGGAGCCGGAGAAATGACATTAGAGGAAGTTAGAAAGCAGATCGACATGGTTGATAAACAGATCAAGTCGCTGTTTAAGGAACGAATGATGCTTGCAGATCAGGTCGCAAGGGTAAAGACAGAATCAGAGGATGCTATATATAAGCCGGATCGGGAAGAAGCAATCATAACGAAGCTGACCGGGGATGTAGACGACAGCATCAAGAAAGAATATACGGCACTGATCAAGCGTATTATGGAGGTCAGCAGAAAGTATCAGTATGGGAGAACATTAGAACTTCGTAATTGTCTGGATGTATCGTTTGTGACTGAGGAGCCTGAGGTAAAGAAGCTTGCCATGCTGAAGCACGAACTTTACATATGTCAGGGTTATTCCAGAGATCTGGTAAATACGGTCAGTGATTATGAACAGGTCATGGAGCTGATCCGGAAGGATGAAGCAGATGCCGGAATGGGTATATTTGAGGATATCAGCTATGGTGTGTCGGATTCGCTGCATGAGGCACTTACCATGAATGATTTCTATATTTACAGGTGCGATGAGGTATTGGACGAGGGACACCGGAAGAAGGTCGTTACATTCGGAAAACAACTGGTAGTTCTGCCGGAGCATAACCGGTTAAAGATCGTCTTTGTCTGTAAGAATAAGAGCGGAAGTCTGGCGAGTGTGTTATCGATGATATCCGATTATGGCGTGAATCTGACCGAGATCCATTCGGTGCCGTTCCGTGGAGGAGAATGGAATTATCGGTTTTATATCGAGTTAAACGGAAACCTGCTTCAGAAAGAGATCCAGGCACTTGTATTCCAGTTGATAAATGAAACAGAGACATTTAAGATACTTGGAAGCTATTTTTGTGAACAATAAATTTTTATATATAAGGGAGAAAAGACATGATAGACAAATTAGTAAAAAAAATCAAAGAGACAAAGGCACCGATCGTTGTTGGACTGGATCCGATGCTTTCCTATGTGCCGGAATATATAAAGAAGACAGCATTTGATGAATATGGTGAGACTTTAGAGGGTGCAGCGGAAGCCATCTGGCAGTACAATAAGGGTATTGTGGACGCAGTTCATGATCTGATCCCTGCTGTTAAGCCGCAGATTGCTATGTATGAGCAGTTTGGTATCGAGGGTTTAAAGGTATTCCAGAAGACGGTTGATTATTGTAAGTCAAAGGATCTGGTTGTGATCGCAGATATTAAAAGAGGCGATATCGGATCAACATCTGCAGCATATGCAGTCGGACATCTTGGAAAGGTTGCGGTCGGAAGTAAGACATATTCCGTATTTGGTGAAGATTTTGCAACTGTAAATCCATATCTTGGTACCGATGGAATCAAGCCTTTTGTAGATGTATGTAAGGAAGAGAAGAAGGGAATCTTTGTACTGGTCAAGACATCAAATCCTTCATCCGGTGAATTCCAGGATCGTCTGATCGATGGCAAGCCGTTATATGAGCTGGTTGGCGCTATGGTTAATGAATGGGGCAAAGATACGATCGGTGAGAGCGGTTACAGCAGTGTCGGTGCTGTTGTAGGAGCAACGTATCCAGAGATGGGTAAGGTACTTCGTAAGATCATGCCGAAGTCATTTATTCTTGTTCCGGGCTACGGAGCACAGGGCGGTAAGGCTGCTGATCTGGTACATTATTTCAATGAAGACGGACTTGGTGCGATCGTAAATTCATCCAGAGGAATCATTGCAGCATACAAGCAGGAGAAATATGCTTCATTTGGCGAAGCAAATTATGCAGATGCTTCCCGTCAGGCAGTTGTTGATATGATCGAAGATATCAACAGCGTATTATAAATATCGGATTTATCAAAAAACAGTATGCAGTACACGATGTGTGGTGATAGTGGAGGCGTACAGATCATATGGAAGAGATCACGGGAGGACATAGATACATGGGAAAAGTAAAGATAACAGCAGAGGTTGTGAGCCAGACCTGTATAGCAACAGATATATACAGTCTGATCCTGAAAGCAGGAGAGATTGCATCGCAGGCGGTTGCAGGCCAGTTTGTTTCTGTATATTCAAAGGATGGAAGCCGTATGCTTCCAAGACCGATCAGTTTATGTGGAATTGATAAAGAAGCAGGTACGCTTCGTCTGGTATATCGTATCGCAGGAAAGGGAACAAATGAGTTCTCAAAATTACAGGCAGGAGATACGGTTGATATTCTTGGTCCGCTTGGAAATGGCTTTATGAAGGAGTCTGGAAAAGCAATTCTGATCGGTGGAGGAATCGGTATTCCGCCGATGCTGCAGCTTGCAAAGGAGCTGGACTGTGAGAAGTCCATCGTACTTGGATACCGGGATGAGCTTTTCTTAAATGAAGAATTTGAACCATATGGTACCGTGTATCTGTCTTCCGAAGATGGAATGCATGGAACAAAGGGAAACGTAATAGATGCGATCAAAGCATGCGCGGTAACCGGTGATATCATATATGCCTGTGGTCCGACTCCGATGCTTCGCGGAATCAAACAGTATGCGGCAGAGCAGAATATCCGTTGTGAGATTTCATTGGAAGAAAAGATGGCATGTGGTGTAGGTGCCTGTCTTGCCTGTGTCTGTCAGACAAAGAATGTGGACGAGCATTCAAAGGTACACAATGCAAGGATCTGTGCAGATGGTCCTGTATTTTATGCAGAGGAGGTGGAACTGTAATGAGTAAAGTAAATATGGCGGTAAACATCGCAGGAGTAGAATGGAAGAATCCAATTACAGTTGCATCCGGTACATTTGGTTCAGGTATGGAGTATTCGGAATTTGTCGATCTGAACCGTCTGGGAGCAGTTACGACAAAGGGTGTGGCAAATGTTCCGTGGCCGGGCAATCCGACACCCAGAATTGCAGAGACATATGGCGGAATGATGAATGCCATCGGACTTCAAAATCCGGGTATTGATACTTTTATAAAAAGAGATCTTCCGTTCCTTGCAAAATATGATACAAAAGTGATCGTAAATGTATGCGGAAAGTCAAAGGAAGATTATATAGATGTCGTAGAACGGCTGGCAGATACAGATATTGATATGCTTGAGATGAATGTATCCTGCCCGAATGTAAAAGAGGGAGGAATTGCATTTGGTCAGAAGCCGGAAGCTCTTTATGATATAACACAGGCAGTAAAGAAGGTTGCAAAGCAGCCGGTGATCATGAAGCTCAGTCCGAATGTTACAGATATTACAGAGATGGCAAGAGCTGCGGAAGCAGGCGGAGCAGATGCGCTGTCACTTATTAATACACTTACAGGCATGAAGATTGATGTTAAGCGTCGTACATTTGCTGTAAAGAATAAGACTGCCGGTGTATCAGGTCCCGCGATCCATCCGATCGCAGTACGGATGGTGTATCAGGTCGCAAATGCTGTCAAGCTTCCGATCATAGGCATGGGCGGTATCGCTACGACTGAGGATGCTCTCGAAATGATCATGGCAGGTGCATCGGCAATTGCAGTTGGCACAGCAAACTTCAATAATCCATATGCAACAGTGGAGATTACAGATGGAATTGAGAAGTATCTGATCGAGAATCAGATTGATGATATAAATGAGTTGATTGGGTGTGTAAAATAAAAGATATTGGGTTGTCTGCTTTATAGGATGTATTGGGGAGGCAGTTAGTTGGTTATGGAAAAACAATTTGAAGAAATTTTATATTCCAGATATCAGGCACGTATCAGAGATATGAAGATTCTAAAGGTAGATGAGGGATTTGAACAGATCCTTGGTTATTCCGCGGAAGATGTAGAGCGCTTACAGCTTTATGTAAAGGATATTATGCTGGATGAAGATTGGGAGGATTATACAAAGATCATCTATGCAAAGATGTCGAGCCGGGGAGAAGCATATCTGGGACATCGGTTGAAAAAGAAAAATGGTGAAATTATATATGTATTTTGTTTTGGGAGGGCATTTCAGTCGGAAAAAGGAGAAATGTGCGGGGAGATCCTTATTACAGATATAACAAATACCAAGAAGTTGTCGAAGCAGCTTGAAAATCTGACCGATATCAATTCTGAACTAAATATGGAATTAGCGGATAAGAACCGTATGCTGGAGTCTATTCTCAATAATCTGGCGGGCGGTGTCGGAGTATTTGATATCGGAAATAAGAAGATCACAGTAGAATATATCAGTGAGAGCTTTTATAAGATGTTCGACCTGAAAAAAGGTCAGCTTGGTACAGAAGGAAATGAATATATCAATCTGGCATTTGAAGAAGATCGGAAAGAACTGAAACGACAGATTAAGGAGACCTTGTTGTCAAATAAGATGACAATTGGTGAATATCGCTTTATTAATAAAAATAATCCGGAATCATATTATTGGGTGCAGGTATGCCTGTCGCTTCTTGCGGCAAGAAAAAGCGTTTTTTCCATATGCGCTGTCTGTGTAGATATTACGGATAAAAAGAAAGAAGAACTGGAAAAGAGTGCACAGACCGAGATGCTGAAGTTAGTGGCGCAGGGAAGTGATGAACTCTTGTTTTCCTATACGGTAGAAGATGACAGCATGGTTATATCTAAGTATATGGACGGCAGAACCATAACTGTTTTTGATGATAAAGATTTTGCTGCAAACCTTGCTCAGTGTCAGTTGATCTATTCGGAAGACAAAAAAACGGTATCAGATGTATTGGCTGAATTGACAGCTGTTAAGGATACCGAAACCGTTGAAATCAGGGTCGATTTTATCGGTAATGGTATGTATCTCTGGCATCGTGCAACGCTTGTCAGCGTTGCTGATACAAATGGTGTGGTAAAAAAGATTGTAGGTAAATTGTATTCGATTCATGAAGAGAAGCTGCAGAGTCAGGAATTGATTCTACGTGCGGAACGAGATTCTCTTACAGGGGTTTATAATCATAGCACCTTTGTGTCTAAAGTATCCAGGTTCCTTGCGGAATTTGATGAGACGCTGTGTGCACTCTATATGATCGATCTGGATGATTTTAAATTAGTAAATGATGCACTGGGACATTATGCCGGGGATGATTTGTTGTGTGACACAGCAGTTGTTCTGGAAAGTGTTGCAAATACATATGGTGGATTTAGTGGTCGTCTCGGCGGAGATGAATTTTCTATGTTTATTCCGGATGTAGTCGATGAAGATACGGCATACATGGTTGCGAAGACACTTAATAAAGGAATTCGTGCGATTAAATGTAAGGCGGAGCACTCGGCATCGATCGGTATTGCAGTTGATACTATATCAAAGTCGTTGAAATTCGATTCTTTATATTATAAAGCGGATCAGGCGTTATATTATTCCAAACGGCAGGGCAAAGACCGCTGTATGCTTTTTTGTGAGAAGATGGATGAAGCTAAACCGGTATTAAATTCCAAGTTCAGCAGTTATTCGGATGAAGAGGATTATCTGTTGGATGATATCTCGGATGTTGTATATGTAACGGAGATGAATTCTTATAAGCTGCAATATATGAATAAGGCAGCCAAGCTTGGTGTCGGTCTGGCTGAAGATGATACTTCTTATATTGACAAGCATTGTTATAAGGTGCTTCAGGGTATGGATCTTCCGTGCAGCTTCTGTACGAATAAGCTATTATCAACGGAGAAGAGTTTTATCTCGCATCATAAGAATCTCAATAACGGAAAAGAATATGTTTTAAAAGACAGGATTGTAAACTGGCATGGAAGAAAGTGTCGTATGGAGATGGCTGTTGATATTTCTGATGCCGATAAAGTAACACAGGTTCTTTCTAACCGTTATGATATTGAGGATGCGTTGGTATCCAGTATTACACAGATTTCTACAGGAGGAGAGCATTCCTTAAATTACAGCAAACTGTTAGAAACACTTGGAGAATACTATGGCGCAAAACATGCTTGCCTGGTGGAATGTGATTCCAATAAGTTATGTGAATATCATGAATGGAAATCAGCAAATAGTAATTCGTTTGGGAAAAAACTGGAGATCTTTTATAAAGAAACTGTCCGGAGGGAACTGCAGAGTATATCGAGCAAAAAAGGTGCACTGATCATTAATCATATTCCGGACTACCCATACAAAACTTCGGATCTGTATTCGTTTTTTTTGGAAAACAGGATATGGTCAATGTATTCTGTCCCGATCAAAGACAATAAGTCTGAGATTATTGGAAGGATCATTATCTTTAATCCGCAGCTTCACAGTGGCGACCTGAAGCTTATGAATCTTTTATCCTTGTATATTGGAAATGATATTGTCAGCCGGGCACTTGCAGAAGAACGAAATTATGAAGTAACGCATGATCGTATAACGGGAGCATATAATCGTATCTGCTATATGGATTACATAAACCGCAGACAGAATCTGGAATCAGTGGGTATAGTGATTATTGATATCAATGAAGTGCGTAACATATTTGATGAATTTGGACAGTTCTTTGTTGATAATCTGATGATCGATTATTACCGACTGTTAGATAAGGTATTTCCGAAATCCTGTATTTATCGGATTGGAGATGATGATTTTGCTGTAATTTGTGAGAATATTTCACAGTGTGATTTTCTGGATCAGGTTCGTGCATTGAAAGGTCAGATTAAGATTGGCGATTTTACGGCATGTATCGGATATGTATGGGATGATTATGAGAAAGATATCAAGCGGATGGAAAACCATGCGTATGATATGCTCTATATGGAGAAACAGAAGTGGTACGATCAGAAGGATGAACATTCTTATAAATGGAGTACATTAACGAGAGAGCTTGTAAAAAAAGACATTGAAGACGGAATGTTCTTTGTGTATTTACAGCCGAAGGTGGATTATTCGAATGATCATTGTTATGGTGCGGAAGCACTGGTGAGATATGCCAAACCGGATAACCTCGCAAATGTGATCGATCGCTTGGAAAAAAGCAGAAATATAAAGTATATGGATCTCTTTGTGCTTGAAAATGTATGTAAAATGCTTATACGTTGGAAAAAAGAAGGGTATAATCTGATCCCGATCTCCTGTAATTTTTCCAGAATATCTCTGTTGGAAGAAGATATGCCGGAGCGTATCAATGCGATTGTTGAATCTTATGGAGTCCCAAAGGATATGATCGAGATCGAGATTACAGAGTCTGTTGGTGAGATGGAACATGAGATGGTTACCAGAATTGCAAATAAACTGCATACTGCAGGCTTCAGGATTGCCATGGATGACTTTGGAACAAAATATTCCAATGTATCGATTCTTTCTTCTATGAAGTTTGATGTGATCAAGCTGGATCGGAGTATGGTTTATAATATAGACAAGAATATAGCTAGCAGAACGATTTTAAGACATCTGGTTGAGATGTGCACAGATCTTGGAGTGGAATGTATTGCGGAAGGAGTAGAGACCAAGAAACAGGCAGAATACCTGAAGGAAATGGGATGCAACCATATTCAGGGCTATCTGTACAGCAAGCCTGTGAATATCGAATCCTTCGAGCAGGTCTATATGAAAAGAGAAGAATAAATAAAAGACTCCCTGTAGACGACATATATATCTTTATTTCGCAGAACACTTTCGTTCTATCTTACTCTGTATAACTTCGAACTAACCCCGGCTAAGCCTCGGTAAGGTCTCAGTTATCACGTAGCGGTGCTAAACTCATCACTTTACAGTGATTCGTTAAGAACCGACGTTCAGATAGGTCTGCTACATAAAATATATATGCTGTCTGTAGGGAGTTTTTTATTTTTTCTTCCTGATATGAACTTCCGGGATGGCCACATCATAGGAGATGTTCGCTTCCTCCTCGAAAGATTTTGTATGTACAGGATTCGAAGCGTCAGCGTCATTCGAATCCGAGTCTGACTGCGTATGAATTTCAGGAATTGCGAGATTGTCGTAAGTCAGATTATAATCTTTTTTCTTATCTTTTCTATGTCCGAACATGAGAATATCCTCCTTTTATAACAGGTTGATGAAGAATGTAATAACAAGGCTGTTGATAAAGTCTGCAAATAAACTGCCAACAAGCGGAATCAGGAGATAGGCTTTTACGGATGGCGAATATTTATCACAGATCGCCTGCATATTTGCCATGGCATTTGGTGTTGCCCCCATTCCAAAACCACAGGTTCCGGCAACCAGAACAGCAGCATCGTAGTCACGTCCCATGATGTTGAATTCAACAAAGTATGTGAACAGACAGATCAGAATAACCTGACTGGTCAGCAGGATAAATAATGGAAGAGCGAGAGATGCAAGCTGCCATAGTTTTAATGTAATCATTGCAATACCGAGGAACAGGGAGAGAGCAATACCGCCAAGGTCGTTGATCTCACCCATATGAATCGTGAACTTACCGGAATATTCACCGATATTTCGAATCAGTGCGGCTGCGATCATAGCACCGATGTAGATTGGAAAAGTTAACCCGGTTTTTGTCAGTAACCATGAGAATATCGTTCCGAGTCCTATTGCAAGGATCAATTGAAAAACAGCGGCTGCATACATATTTGTATGACGTTCATGTTTCTTTTCTTCTTCGATCAAAAGGCTGTCATCTTCAGGCACAACCGTTTCTAACAGATTCTTCTTCTCAATCAATCGTTTTCCGAGTGGACCGCCGATCAGACTTCCGGCGATCAAACCAAAGGTTGCAGCTGCAGTACAGATTGTGGTTGCACCGGATATGTCAAAGTCTTCCAGAACCGGACCGAAGGCACCTGCGGTTCCGTGTCCGCCGACCATTGGGATTGATCCGGTACACATACCGATCAGAGGGTCAAGTCCAAGGATCCTGGACATGCCGACAGCGAGTAGGTTTTGAAGTACGATCAGAGCAATAACAAGTCCCAGAAAGACCGCCAGTGATTTGCCACCGCTCTTTAAGACCTTCAGATTTGCCTGAAAACCTACAGAGGTAAAGAAGAATACCATACAGACTTCCCGTAGGGTATCATCAAAGGAAAATTCTGCCAATCCCGTACTGTAACAGATGCAGGTGAAAATTGCAAATAAGAGTCCGCCTATAACAGGAGAAGGTATACAGAATTTTTCCAGAAAGAAGATTCTTTTTTTCAAAAATGTTCCAAGCATCAACACAAGGACGGCAATCGCAAGTGTCTGATACATATCTAATTGAATTTTCATAATTACCCTTTCTTATGTTCAGAAATTATCGTACATCAACGGTAATCCCTTTTTCTTTGTAGTAAGCAGCAGCCCCTTTGTGAAATGGGATCGTGATGCCCTTTGTTGCTGCCTGTTCATTTAACTGCATATCGATCGAAAGTGAATATTGCAGATCATTTGCATGTTCAAACAGCAGCCTCGTAAGATCTTCTACAGTATCCTTCGATAAGTCGTTATCTGCAAGCATGACAGCCTGCACACAGACCGTTGATACATCCTCGGTCTGACCGGAATAGGTATTTGCGGGAATGGTAAAATCGGAGTAATACGAATAAGCAGACAATAGCTTATTTTTACAACTGGCGTTAAGTCCGATCAAACGGATATCACAGGTTCTTGTCAGCTCTTCAATGACCGTGGTCTGAATGCCTGCTGTAACAAAGAAAGCATCAATTTCACCGGAAACCAGGCTTTCGGCAGCATCGATATAGTCAAGGTTTGTGGTTTTGACCAGATCGTTATTCAGACCGGCAACCTCAAGGATCTGTTTTGCATTTCGTTCCGTACCGGAATCGGATGCTCCGATGCTTATGGTTTTTCCGGTCAGGTCATCGAGAGACTTGATGTTTGAATCTTTTTTTACAATGATCTGGCAGGCTTCCGGATACAGAGAGGCGATAGCGGAATATCCACTGATCGATTTCCCCGCAAATGTGCCTGTTCCATTTACTGCGTCGTCAATCATATCATTTTGTGCAATACAGAGATCAATGTAACCGTCGGCAAGCAGTCGTAGATTTGCCGCAGATCCGGCAGTCTTCTTTGCTTCAATGCTGTAATCAGGGGCATCGTTGTTGACCAGACCGGCATAAGCATTTGCAAAGGTATAATAGATACCGCCGATATCCGCCGCGCCGAATCGGATGGCGTCTTTTTTGCTGCTGCATCCTGTTCCGATAGTGGAAATAAGCAGGATCAGACAGAGAAAAAGTGCTGTTTTTTTCTTCATATTGATAAAATTTCCTTTCTAATGTATATATTTTTTCGTAAATATGGTAATATAGGACGGAATTGTTCTAAAGGTATGTCGAAAAATATAGACCTTTGGCTATTGTACAACAATTAGATACAAAATGGAACAGAAAAAATTAACCATTTGTGTTTCGAAACCATTTGTGCTAGAATGAGTTCGAAATGCCTAACTAAAGGGTACATAAATGGTCTGAAATCAAGGAGGAATGAAAGAAAAATGGAACAGTACAAACAGGAATTCATTGAATTTATGATCGATTGTAATGTATTAAAATTTGGAGATTTTACAACAAAGAGTGGAAGAAAAACACCTTTCTTTGTAAATACCGGATTTTACAGAACAGGGGCACAGTTAAAGAGACTGGGTGAGTTCTATGCGGAAGCAATCAACAGTGCGTTTGGTCTTGATTTTGATGTATTGTTTGGACCTGCATACAAGGGAATTCCGCTTTCAGTAGCAACTACCATGTCAATTGCAGAAATGTATGATGAAGACATCAAATATTGCTCAAACAGAAAAGAGATCAAGGATCACGGAGATAAGGGGATCTTACTCGGAAGCCCGATCTCAGATGGTGATAAGGTTGTTATCATTGAAGATGTAACAACAGCCGGAACATCAATCCAGGAGACTATGCCGATCATTAAGGCACAGGGAGATGTAGATGTTATGGGACTCGTTGTTTCTGTTGACCGTATGGAGCGTGGACAGGGCAAGAAGAGTGCACTGACAGAGATTCAGGAAGAATATGGTATCCAGACAACTGCTATTGTTACAATGGCAGAGGTTGTAGAGCATTTATATAATAAAGAATATAAGGGAAAAGTCATAATCGATGATAAGTTAAAGGCTGCGATCGATGCTTATTATGACATTTATGGCGTAAAGTAGAAACGGTTGGTAGAAAAATGAAACTAGGAAGAAATGATATCTGCTGGTGCGGAAGTGGAAAGAAATACAAATCCTGCCATTTGAACATCGACAGCAAACTGGAAGAAATGAAGCTAAAGGGATATAAGATCCCGACGAGAAGAATGATGCGTTCACCGGAACAGATCGAAGGAATCCGCGTGGCATCCAAGGTAAATACAGAGGTGCTTGATTTCATCACTCCATTTGTAAAAGAAGGAGTATCTACAGGTGAGCTTGATCGAAGAATCTATGAATATACGAAATCAATTAATGCAATACCTGCCTGCCTTGGATATGAAGGATATCCGAAGAGTGTCTGTATATCGATCAACGATGTTGTCTGTCATGGTATACCGGATGAGAAAACAATCTTGAAAAATGGAGATATTGTCAACATTGACTGTACAACGAAATATAATGGATATTTTGGCGATTCATCCCGTATGTTCATGATCGGAGATGTTGATCCGGTCTGGAAGAAGCTGGTAGAGGATACAAAGAAAGCACTGGATCTTGGAGTAGAAGTATGTAAGCCATATTCAACGATCGGTGATATCGGATATGCGATCAATACATTTGCCAAAGAGCAGGGCTATTCTGTTGTCCGTGAGATCGGCGGACATGGTGTGGGACTTGATATCCATGAAGATCCGTATGTCAGCCATATCGGACAGCCGGGCAAGGATTATGTAATTGCTCCAAGCATGACATTTACGATCGAGCCGATGATCAATCTTGGTGTGCCTGACGTATGGCAGGATGCTGATGATGGCTGGACGATCCGTACAGATGATGGCAAGCCATCTGCCCAGTGGGAATACACCCTTCTTATGACCGAGCACGGAATTGAGATTTTGGCCAAATAATACTTTCATATAATTATACAAAACACAGGGATTGCCCCTATACAGACGATAAGCCCCATTATAAATGACTCGTTACGGTTTCTGTTCAATGCATATGCCTGATTCGTAAATACTCCTGCGCTAACTCGCCAACTAAACGTTGGCTCAGACAAGCGCTCGTATTTACTGGCAATATGCATTTCACGACGAAACCTTCACTAAATGTCATATTATAATGGGGCTTATGGTCTGTATAGGGGCAATCCCTGTGTTTTATATTTTAAATGAATGGCATTATTTGGCCAGAATGCTTAAGATCTCGTTGCTTCTTGCGACGAACTTGGTCATGGCATCGGCAGATAATGGTCTGTTGGCAAGGACTGCCAGATCATATAACTGACAGCAGATGGTAGGAGTGTTCTCGCCATCCGGGTTGTCAAGGACATATTTGACCAGATTGTTGTTGGCATTTAATACCAGTGTTTCGCCCTTGCCGCCGAACATGGCAGGATCCATGCCCATACCGGCCATACCATACATCTTCATCATTTCCTGCATACGTCTGGATTCTTCGGATAAGGTCAGCATAGAAGATAAGTCCTTATTCTTTAATGCTTCTACCTTGATCGTGATATTTTCGACATCCAGTGCTTTCTTGAAGAGTTCGGTCAGCTTATCGGTATAATCCTTTGCTGTTTCTTCGGATAATGCTTCATCTACAAAATTATCGGACAGATCTGCATCGATTCTGTAGAAATGTACATTTTCATTTTTCTGTTCCAGAAGCGTGATAAATGGGCTGTCAATCGTCTGTGTCATGATCAGGGCATCCATGCCTTCCTCTTTGAACATGTTAATGTACTGTGACTGAGCAACTTCATCCGTAACATAGAAGACTTTGTTTTCGTATTTTTCTTTTCCGGCTTCCAGATATTCCGGCAGAGTCAGGTATTTGCCTTCCAGATTCTTGTAGATACAGAAGTCTTTCATCTTCTCTAAGAATTTCTCATCCTTTAAGCAGCCGAATTTGATAAATGGGTTGATGTCATCCCAATATTTCTCATAATCTTCTCTGTGAACCTTATACATACCGGATAATTTATCGGCTACCTTCTTTGTGATGTAATCGGAGATCTTCTTAACAAATCCATCATTCTGCAGAGCACTTCTGGATACGTTCAGCGGAAGATCCGGACAGTCGATGGTACCTTTTAACAGCATCAGGAATTCAGGGATAACTTCTTTGATATTATCAGCTACGAATACCTGGTTGTTATACAACTTGATCGTTCCTTCCAGATTATCATACTGGGTATTGATCTTAGGGAAGTACAGGATTCCTTTCAGGTTAAATGGATAGTCCATGTTCAGGTGGATCCAGAACAATGGATCTTTGTAATCATGGAATACTTTATGATAGAAGTCTTTGTATTCATCGTCTGTACAGTCATTTGGATGCTTGGTCCAGAGAGGTGTTGTAGTATTTAAAGGCTTTGGTGCTTCTTTATCTTTCTTTTCGGCAGCATCCTTTGTTTCATCGGTTTCAGCAGTAGCTTCTTCTGATGCTTTAGCTTCGGTTGCCTTTTCTTCTTCATCTTTTGCAGGGGCATCTGCATTTGTAAAGTAGATCTCTACAGGCATGAAAGAGCAGTATTTGTCGATTACTTCTTTGATACGGTATTCATTTGCAAATTCATAGCTGTCTTCATTCAGATACAGGGTGATAACAGTACCTCTGGTTTCTTTGTCGCCTTTATCCATGGAGAAGTCCGTTCCGTTCTCACATTCCCAATATACAGGTTCTGCGTCCTGTTTGTAGGAAAGGGATTCGATTGTTACCTTATCGGCAACCATGAATGCGGAGTAGAAACCGAGTCCGAAATGACCGATGATCTGTTCCTCTGTTGCCTTGTCCTTGTACTGCTCAAGGAAAGCAGCAGCACCGGAAAATGCAATCTGATTAATATACTTTTCGACTTCTTCAGCAGTCATACCGATACCATTATCAATAAACTGTAAGGTCTTGTTGTCCGGGCTTGCGATCACATCGATACGATAAGGCTCATCCGGTTCGTCAAATTCGCCCATCAGAGATAATTTCTTTAATTTTGTTACAGCATCACAGCCGTTTGAGATTAATTCCCTGACAAAGATATCATGGTCGGAATACAGCCATTTCTTGATGACAGGGAAAATGTTTTCGCTGTTAATTGATAAACTTCCTTTTTTCATAAAAAATGCATCTCCTTATATAAATTCTATATTATTCCAGTTGTCAGAACAAATCGGAATACGCAAATATATATATGTGTAATGAGAGAAATATCTGCCCTATCTGTTCTGTGTTATCACTAACAGATATCATAAATCAGAAAAAAATAGAAGTCAAGACAAAATCAGCACTCAAATACGTTGAGTGCTAATAATTCACAAATATTTTATGGTTTATTTAGAAATGAATGCTGTAACAGGTGGTTAAAAGATCTGATTCTGTTTAAAAAAAGCAGATACATTTGCATCCCAGATGTTTGCAAGTGTTTTATCCATGGAGAAAATGTTCATGGATGCCATCGTTGTAAGTGAGATCTTTTCTCCGTCAAAGTAGATGTTTAAAGACAGATTTGCAATGTCGGATGTCGTGAGATTCAGATGGTTCTGTTCAATGATCCGGTTAATGTTCGCGTCCGATAAGATCAGCACGATCTTGAAGTTTAATGGGAGTTTATTGCCCTTGATGACATTGAAGATATGATGTCTGACAGCCCCCCATGTCGTATAAGTCTTTGAGGTCATTTCTTCCAGTTCTTCCGTATCAAAAAAAGATGGATTCAGTCTGCCGTCGATCGTATAAGAAACGTCGGAACGGACATAGGCTTCCACCAGCAAAAATGTGTCAAAGACCGGTTCCATCAAAAGCTTTTTAACGAAGTTTTTTGTTTCAGTAATTTCTATATTAAGCATATGCAGCTCTTACCTCCCTGCCATAAACAACGGATCGCGATAAAATGATGCTTTTAGTTTACAGGAAAAGAGGAAAGGTTGCAATCGGAAATCTGAAAACAGCCGGATGAGAAAATCCATTTGTTGAACTTTAGCGGGAGGTGTGTTAGTATTTTTACAGATTTATAAAAATATGGGAGGTTTTGAAATGGCAGAGATTATATGGAAGGATCGTAAACGTATATTTTTCGGATTACCATGGACATTTACAAAGTACAGCTTATCAGAGGATCGGTTATTTATCAGTACGGGGTTCTTCAGTGTGAAAGAAGATGAAGTACGACTTTATCGCATCATGGATGTTTCATTGGAACGTAAATTATGGCAGAGAATGTGCGGACTTGGAACGATCAAATGCTGTTCCGCAGATAAGACAATGGGAGATTTCGAGATCAAGAACATCAAGAAGTCCAGAGAGGTCAAGGAAATGTTATCAAATATGGTAGAAGATGAACGTACCAAAAAGAAGGTTTCCAGCCGTGAGTTCATGGATCATGAACGCGATGAACTCGACGACTACAACGAATACGACGACCACGATACATATTAAGAGGGACGATCAAAAGTGCGTTGTTGCTTTATATGTTTATATGATAGTAGCTTGCTTTGATCAGTAATGTAAGATCGTATCTGGTTGTTCAGCAAGAGGGATGCGTTGACAATTAAATGAGAACTGATATTACATATTATTCCGCAAGACGCTTCCGCTCTACCTTCGACGTAGTGGTACATAAGGCTGCAAAAGACGCAGCCTAAGTACCAACGCTCAGGCAGGCTTGCTTCATAATAGTAATATCAGTTCTCATTTTAAATTATAAGGTAAAGTGATTGCTGAACAACCAGATACGATCTTTTACGATATGAAAACAAGATACCATGATATAAAAGCAACAACGCACTTTTGATCTGTCAGTGGAATCAAGTATCGAAGTAGACTATATCTTATCATAGACAGACAGGGAACCCTGCATACCTTTATGGAGCAGACCTTTTTTCACGTCGGTTCTTAACGAGTCACCGAAGGTGAGAAGTTTAGTACCGTTACGTGAAAAATAGAACGCGAGTGTTCTGCGGAATAAAGGGTATGCAGGGTTCTCTGTCGTTCGGTGATCAGATATTCTCGGCTATCTTGGTGACGCCAACGTAGATTTGGGAGACTTTGTACCAGGTGGAGTAGTCGGTGATGCCGGTAACGGGCAGGTCGAAGATCTGCTGAAAGCGTCTGACGGCATCGGCTGTGGCAGGTCCATAGATGCCATCGGCGGCGACAGTTGGTATGGACGGATAATTCTGTGCGATACGATTTAACTGCTCCTGGAGCTGACGAACCTTGTCACCGGTTGCGCCGATTGACAGATCATATCCCGGATAAGAGGATGGAATACCGGCAATGGTTTCGGCAGAGTTGATATAAATGGAATCGCCATAGTAGTAGCGTAAGATCTCTATCGCAGACAGTCCCTGATCGGCAAGATGCTTGGAACCCCATTGGGTCATCCAGTTTGGACAGGTGACACGTTTCCCGTCACAATATTGTGTAAAGATCGGTTGTGTGACACCCGGCCTTGACAGATAATTGGCAAATTGTTCATCAACGATACGGGAGATATTTTTATATATAGTCTTGTTATAGATCCATTTCTGATCGTAAGCGGTTGAAGATGTGATCGTAAAATCGTATCCCTTTCCTCGATACCATTCTGTATAGACACGGTTTAATGTGAAGGACATAATTGCAAGAATATTGGCTCGCAGAGAAGCATCCGGCCACGTGGAGTAGATTTCATTTGATGCAACATTCTTTATGTAGTCTTTGTAAGGTACATAGTAGTCGATTGCAGTTGGGTCAGAAGGTGCTCCATCATGAACCACGATGGTTTCAGGAATCACGACACGGCTTAAGACGATCTCGCCTGTCTCTGCAACTGTTTTAATCTCATCCTCGGCAATCTTTGGCGGATATTCTTCCCAGAGGGTATGAGCACCGATCACCGTTGGGTTATAGCTCGATATGTCAGTATCAGAAACACGCAGCTTAACTGCCTGAATGCCCTTTTGTTCAGTAAACATCTGTACACCGGAGATAATACGTGGTTCAAATCCGGGTGCATTGATTTTCAGATTGTATTCGGAATATGGCTGGTTGTCAGATGGTTCCATGCTGTATTCCAGTGGAGGAGTTTCAAGGGTGATGCCGTCGATGATACCGTCACTGTCTGTTTGCAGTTCCTCTATTACTTCATCCGGAGTTCCGGTTGATGCGACAGAAACGACCGCATCGGTTACCGGATATGCAGTCTGTTCCGAGATGATCCTGATTTTTAATGTTCCGTTATTGTTTCCATTTGCCATTTTAGTAATCCTGAATTATAATCTGTTTATTATATGAAGCAAAGTTGCATTTCATGCCAATAATACTTTATCAATGCTGAAACAGGAAAAACATAATCAGTTGTTTACAGAAAGGTATGTTATGCATGGTATATAATGATGAGGTATATGAAAAAAGAATTTATTGAAAAGTAATATAAAAGAAAAGAAGCGACAGGAGGTTTCACTATGGCATATTTTCCAATGTTTATCAATCTGGAAAACAAAAAAGTAATCGTACTTGGCGGAGGAAAGACCGCACTTCGAAAGATTAACTCTCTGATAAAGTTTGACTGTAAGATCGCAGTTATCGCACCGAGAATCTGCGATGAGATCAAGGCAGTACAGGGAATCAGTGTACATGAGTCGAATATGACATTAGATGCGCTTGATACGGCAGATATGGTAATTGCAGCAACTAAGAGGGATGATGTAAATGCTAAGATCGGAAAGTATTGTAACGAACATAATATTCCGGTCAATGTAGCAGATAACAAGGATGTCAGCAGCTTCTTGTTCCCCGGAATTGTTATGCGTGAAGACTTGGTGATAGGGGTCACAACAGGAGGCTACAGTTCAAATGTAGCAAAGGAGATCCGTAATATGATCGAGAAGCTGATTCCTTATGAGTACGGAACCCTGACCAGAAAGATGGGAGCATACCGGGAGATTGCATCCATTAATATCAAGGATACTTATTTAAGGGAACTGGCACTGGATGAGATCATCAAACAGGCAATCAGCAATAAGTACATGATCGATGACCGAAAGGCAAATAAGATTCTGGATCGTTATGCGAAGGAAGATGAGCTGAGAGCGAAGGGCATGCGATAAAAAATACTTGCATTTTCTTTATAACGTGTTATAATCTTGTTTTAGTAAGATTATGGTAACTATTAAGAGTGGGTTTTGGCCCACTCTTAGTTTTTGTAGAAAGGTGGTATTGCTACGAAGAAAACAGATATTGAAGCAAAAGCAACAGAGATGGTTCTGCCGATCATTGAAGCAAATAACCTTGAACTGGTTGATGTGGAATATGTAAAAGAAGGCAGTGATTATTATCTGCGGATCTATGCAGATAAAGAAGGTGGAATAACGATCGGAGATTGTGAGATCGTGAACAGAGCCATGAGTGATCTGCTGGATGCAGATGACTTCATTAAGGATGCCTATATTCTGGAGGTCAGTTCTCCGGGGCTTACAAGACCATTAAAGAAGGAAAATGACTTTAAACGGAGTATTGGTAAGATTGTAGAGATCAAGACATATACCAAGATCGATAACTGTAAAGATTTTGAAGGTGAACTTACAGCATACGATGAAGAAACAGTTACCATTTTGACAGAAGATGAGAAAGAACTGAAGATTGCAAGAAAAGATATATCGATGATAAGACTTGCATTTGTATATTAATAAAAGAAGCGGGAGGATAAAAAAGTGTCAGAAATTATCGAAGCATTAAATCAATTAGAAAAGGAGAAAAACATCAGCAAGGATATTCTGCTGGATGCGATCGAAAGATCCTTAAAGGCGGCCTGCAAGAAGGACTTTGATACCGATGAGAATATCGATGTTGTTATGGATCGTGAGACCGGTGAGTTTCATGTATATGCGAAGAAAGAGGTTGTAGAAGAGGTTGAAAGACCTGCGACACAGATTTCTCTGGAAAAAGCTAAGATGATGAATTCCAAGTATGATCTCGGAGATATCATCAACATCGAGATCACAACAAAGGATTTCGGAAGAATCGCAGCACAGAGAGCAAGAAATGTAATCGTTCAGGCAATTAATGAGAGCGAAAGAGATGCGATTTACGATCACTTCTATACAAAAGAGAAGGATATCATCACAGGTATCGTTCAGAGATATGTTGGAAACAACATCAATGTCAGTCTGGATGACAAGACAGAAGCAATCTTAAAAGAGTCTGAGATGGTTCCCGGCGAAGTATATAACAGAGGTGACCGTATCAAATTATATGTAACAGAAGTAAAGAAAGGATCCAGAGGACCTAAGATCACAGTATCCAGAACACATCCTGATCTGGTAAAGCGTTTATTTGAAAAGGAAGTAACCGAGATTGCAGACGGTACAGTAGAGATCAAGAGCTCCTGCCGTGAGGCCGGTTCCCGTTCCAAGATCGCTGTTTATTCTCATGATGAGAATGTAGATCCGGTAGGTGCATGTGTAGGTGTAAACGGAAGCCGTGTTAATAACGTAGTTGAAGATCTGAACGGCGAGAAGATCGATATTATCTGTTGGGATGAGAATCCGGCAATCTTCATCAAGAATGCATTAAGTCCATCAGAGGTTATCGCAGTTGATGTAGATCTGAATGAAAAGAGCGCATTTGTCGTTGTACCGGATTACCAGTTATCACTTGCAATCGGTAAGAAAGGTCAGAATGCAAGACTTGCTGCAAAGCTGACAGGATATAAGATCGACATTAAGAGTGAGTCACAGGCAGAAGAGATGGGATATTTCTCAGAAGAAAATGATGACTATAAAGAGCCGGAGCAGGAAGAAGCATTTGACAATATCGACGATATCGTTGATGGTTCTTATGAAGAATCTCTGGAGCAGCAGGATACGGAAAAAGTAAAAGAAGACGAAGAATAAAATGAAGTTCTGACCGGGTACCATGCCGATTGGAACGGAGATAAATATATAAGCATAGGAAGTGATGTTATGGCAAAGAAGATACCGCTCAGACAGTGCCTTGGTTGTAATGAGATGATACCGAAAAAAGAACTCATCCGTATCGTGAAGGATAATGAGAATAATTTTGCGATCGACCTGACCGGCAAGATGAATGGACGGGGGGCATATATATGCCGTAAGGCAGAGTGCCTGAAAAAAGCTATGAAGAATAAATCTCTGGAACGCTCATTCAAGATGCAGATTCCAAAAGAGGTTTATGAGAAACTGGATAAGGAGTTAGAGGCAATTGAACAGTAAGAAGATTTATTCCATGATTTCCTTATGTGCAAAGGCCGGAAGGCTGGTAAGCGGAAACTTTTCAGTAGAAAAGGCCGTAAAAAACGGAAGCGCATGTGCCGTGATCGTGGCATGTGATGCAGCCCATAATACAAAGAAACTATTTGATCAAAAATGTAATTTTTATGAGATCCCATATTTTGAATTTGGAGACAAAGACAGTCTGGGAAAATTCGTTGGAAAAGAATTCCGGACGTCGATCGCAATCTTAGATGAAGGATTTGCGAAACAGATCATAAAATACATGAGTTTGAGTGAAAATATGGAGGTGTAACTTTTGACGAAACTGAGAGTACACGAATTGGCAAAAGAGCTGAATATAAGTAACAATGAAATCAAAGCAATCCTTGGCAAAAATGGTATCGAGATCAAGAGCCATATGTCGGCTGTTGATGAGAATATGATCAATATCGTTAAGAAGGCATGCGGAACCGGTACAAAGAAAGCAGATGCGCCGGCAGCAAAGCCTGTACCGGAGAAGAAGCCGGAGGACGTAAAGGCGGCAAAGACAGCGCCGGAAAAGGTTCAGAAAGAGATTCCTGTAAAAGAAGAGCCTAAGAAAACGGTTGCAAGAAATGATCGACCGGCTACAGGGGAAGCGAATAAGCCGAAACAGGGTAAAGATGAGGGACATACGAGATTTGTCAGAGATGACAGAAACAGAAATAATTCCGACAGACAAAATAATGAGAGAGTAAGATTTAACAATAGTGAGCGTATGAATTCTGATAAGACAAGATTTGGCGACAAGCAGGGAAATGACAGACCAAGATATAACAACGACAGAAATAACGGTGACCGTGTAAGATTTACAAATGGTGATAGAAATAATTCTGACAGACCGAGATATAATAATGACAGAAACGGTACTGACAGAAACAATTCCGACAGACCAAGATACAACAATGACAGAAATAACAATGACAGAAATAACACTGACAGACCAAGATACAATAATTCCGGTGACAGAAATAATTCTGACAGACCGAGATTTAACAATGACAGAAATGGTCAGGACAGAGGAAGATTCTCTAACAATGGCCGTGGTGGTCAGGATCGTGGCAGATTTTCCGGAAACGGAGATCGTCAGGGCGGCTTCGACAAGCCGAAGTTCGGTGACAGGCCGGATAACAGAAACAACCGGTTCAACAATAACAGAAACAATACTCCGATGGGATTCGGCAAGGATGACGAGGATGATAATAATAATAATCAGAGAAGAAGTCCAAGAGCAAATACCCGTAAGGATTTTGAAGCAAAAGAGATGCCGGGCAAGGATTTAAAGAGCCAGAACAGAGACAATTATAACAGAGATAAGAATAAGCCTCGTAAGGGCAACAGAAGATCTCCGGAAGAGGTTGAGGCAGATATCAGCAGACTGGCTAAAAATGTCAGAAACAAGCATCATCAGCCACAGCAGCCTCAGCAGCAGGCAGAGGACAAGGAAACGATCCGTACGATCACACTTCCGGAGGTTATAACGATCAAAGAACTTGCAGACATTATTAAGGAGCCTGTAAATGCGCTGATCAAGAAGCTTTTCCTTGCAGGTAAGATGTATAACGTGAACTCTGAGTTAGACTTTGAAACAGCAGCAGAGATCGCGTTGGAATATAACTGTATTGCTGAAGAGGAAGAGAAAGTCGATGTGATCGAGGAGCTCTTAAAAGAGGATGAAGAAGACGAGAAGGATATGGTTCCAAGACCACCTGTTGTCTGCGTTATGGGTCACGTTGACCATGGTAAAACATCCCTTCTGGATGCGATCCGTAAGACAAATGTAACATCTGCCGAGGCCGGTGGTATCACACAGGCGATCGGTGCATCTGTAGTAGAGATCAATGGACAGACGATCACATTCTTAGATACACCGGGACATGAGGCGTTCACAGCTATGCGTATGCGTGGCGCACAGTCTACCGATATTGCTATCCTTGTTGTAGCAGCAGATGATGGTGTTATGCCACAGACGATTGAGGCTATTAACCATGCAAAGGCAGCCGGTATCGAGATCATCGTTGCTATCAATAAGATCGATAAACCAAGTGCAAATATCGAGCGTGTAAAGCAGGAGCTTACAGAATATGAACTGATCCCTGAGGACTGGGGCGGATCAACGATCTTCTGCCCGGTTTCCGCACATACAGGTGAAGGACTGGATAACCTGCTTGAGATGATCCTGTTAACTGCAGAGGTTCTTGAGTTAAAGGCAAATCCAAACAGAAATGCCCGTGGTATCGTAATCGAAGCAGAGCTTGATAAGGGACGTGGTCCTGTTGCAACTATGTTAGTGCAGAAGGGTACACTTCATGTAGGAGATTATCTTGCAGTTGGATCTTCCCATGGTAAGGTTCGTGCAATGCACAATTCAAAAGGTGTCCGTGTAACAGAAGCAACTCCATCCACTCCGGTGCAGATCCTTGGTCTGGATACAGTTCCATCAGCCGGTGAGATCTTTATGGCGGTTGATAATGAGAAGGAGGCAAGACAGATTTCCGAGACATACATTTCGCAGAGCAGAGTGAAGATGCTTGCTGAGACGAAATCCAGAATGTCACTGGATGATCTGTACAGCCAGATCCAGGCAGGTAATGTCAAGGAACTGAACATCATTATCAAAGCTGATGTACAGGGTTCTGTAGAGGCTGTTAAGCAGAGTCTGTTAAAGCTTTCAAATGATGAAGTTGCAGTAAAATGTATCCATTCCGGTGTTGGTGCGATCAACGAGTCAGATATTATTCTGGCATCCGCATCCAATGCAATCGTAATCGGTTTCAATATCCGGCCGGATGCAAGAGCAAAAGAGACAGCAGAGACAGAAGGTGTAGATGTTCGTTTATACAGAGTCATCTACAATGCAATTGAAGATATTGAGTCTGCAATGAAGGGTATGTTAGATCCTATCTTTGAAGAACAGGTAATTGGTCATGCAGAGATCAGACAGACCTACAAGGCTTCCGGTGTCGGTATGATCGCAGGTTCTTATGTATTAGATGGTATCATCAACCGGAATTGCAGCGTAAGAATAACCCGTGAAGGAAATCTGATCTACGAAGGCAAGATGGCTTCCTTAAAGAGATTCAAGGATGATGTGAAGGAAGTTAAGTCAGGATTTGAATGTGGTATTGTTCTTGAGAACTTTAATGACATTCAGGTAGAGGATCAGATTGAAGCATATCAGATGGTAGAGGTTCCAAGAAAATAATGAGAAAGAACAGTGTAAAAAATACAAGAATTAATGCAGAGGTTCAGAGAGAACTCTCACGGATCATCAGCAGAGAAATCAAGGATCCCCGCATTAATCCGATGACATCCGTAGTAGAGGCGGTTGTAACACCGGATCTGAAATACTGCAAGGCATACATCAGTGTCCTTGGAGATCAGGATTCCGTAAACTCCACACTGGAGGGACTGAACAGTGCAATGGGATTTATCAGAAGAGAACTTGCACATTCCATTAATCTCAGAAATACACCTGAGATCACATTTATCATGGATCAGTCGATCGAATACGGTGTAACAATGTCCAAAAAGATTGATGATGTTGTAAAAGACATCGAAAATGATGAGGATGATACAGAAAATGAAGAATGATTTTCTTACCATGATCGAGCAGGCAGACACAATCGCTATAACCGGACATGTACGTCCGGATGGCGACTGTGTAGGCTCAACGGTTGGATTATATAATTATATCATCAGCAATTATGATAAGCAGGTACAGATCTATCTGGAGGAATTCTCCAAGGATTTTCTGTTTTTACATGATGCAGATAAGATCAGTCATACACCGACAGATCAGGTCTATGATCTGTGTATTGCGGTGGATTGTGGTGATAAGGAAAGACAGGGAGATTTTCTTCCGATCTTTGAACGTGCGAAGCGTACAATGTGTGTGGATCATCATATCTCCAATCCGGGATTTGGTGAGGTATGCTATGTAGATGAAGAAGCGTGTTCCGCGGCAGAAGCACTTTATAAGCTGATGGAACAGGACAAGATTAATAAGAATGCTGCCGAAGCACTCTATATGGGAATTGTACATGATACAGGCGTATTCAAACACAGTAATACAACAAAGAGTGCGATGAGTATAGCGGGTGATCTGATCGAAAAGGGTGCAAATCCGTCATTTATTATAGATGAAACCTTCTATAAGAAGACATTTGTCGCAAATAAGCTGCTTGGAATCGCTCTGACAAAAGCAGAGCAGCATGCAGATGGCAGGATCATCAGCACAGTGCTTGAGACAGAGGATTTCCGAAAAAGTGGTGCAGGCAAGATCGATACGGATGGTATCGTTGATCAGCTTCGGATCACAGAGGGAACGGAAACGGCGGTATTTATCTATCAGACAGGAGAAGAAGAATACAAGATTTCACTTCGGTCGAATAATATCGTTGATGTAAGCAGGATATCCTGCAATCATGGCGGCGGTGGTCATGTTCGTGCTGCAGGTTTCAGCATGAAGGGAGATATCAAAGAGATCCTTGCCGGCGTGATAGAGGAGATTAAGGAACAGTTATGCTAGACGGCTTTTTGAATGTATACAAGGAGCAGGGCTATACATCATTTGATGTAGTAGCCAAGCTTCGTGGTATTTTAAAACAGAAGAAGATCGGTCACACAGGCACACTTGATCCGATGGCGGAAGGTGTGCTTTTGGTGTGTCTTGGACAGGCAACAAAATTAAGCGAAATGCTGATCGATAAGGATAAGACATACCGCTGTGTCATGCTGCTCGGAAAGACAACAGATACAGAGGATGTAACAGGAAAAGTCCTTACAGAGACAGCAGATATCCCGGATGAAGCATCGGTAATAGAAGCGGTAAACAGCTTTATCGGCACTTATGGACAGATACCGCCAATGTATTCGGCTATCAAGGTAAACGGCAAAAAGCTCTATGAATATGCCAGACAGGGAATTGAGATCGAACGGAGTCCGAGAGAGGTAACAATCCTTGAGGTAAAGATAGAGGATGTGTCGCTTCCAAGGGTTACATTTACCATACATTGTTCCAAAGGAACGTATATCAGAAGCTTATGCCGGGATATCGGAGAAAAGCTTGGCTGCGGAGCAGTCATGGAGAAGCTGGTCCGTACTGAAGTGAAGAACTTCAGGGTTGAAGACAGCCTGACACTTGCGGAGATCGAGCAGGCGAGAGATCAGGGAACGATCGCTTCATATGTAATGAAGAAAGAACTATTGCTGCCGGAGTATCCGGAGCTTCATATCGGTACAGATGAATATGCAAGAAAGCTGTTAAGAAATGGAAATAAACTTCAGCTTTCCCAGTTTGCGGAAGCTGTGAGTCCTGAAACGGTTACAGATGTTCCGGGCATCCGTGTCTATGATGAAACGGACAGCTTTGCAGCGATATACCGATATGAAAAGGAAAAGAGCATCTGCCAGCCGGTAAAGATGTTCCCGAAGAATGCAGAGACAGATAGATGATAGGATAGAAGACAATGCAGCATTATTTTAATCAGAAAGATATACAGATCAATACAGAAAAAGGTTCCGTCGTTGCACTTGGCAAGTTTGACGGTTTTCATCAGGGCCACAAGCTGCTGCTTGACGAGGTGCTTCGTTTACAGAAGGATGGATATACCGGAGTCGTATTTACCTTTGATATTCGTAAAAATTCGATCTTTGATGTAGATAAGCTTCAAAGCATCATAACCTCGGAAGAAAAATGTATGCTTGCAGAACAGATGGGAATCGATGTACTGGTGGAGTATCCGTTTGATGATGCATTTGCATCGATGGAACCGGAAGCTTTCGTAACGGATATCCTTGTAAAAAGGTTACATGCCGGATATGTAGTCGTAGGAACCGATTACGGATTCGGAAAAAAGAAACGCGGGAATGTAGAGCTTCTGCGGAAGATGGCCGGCGAATACGGCTATCAGGTGATCGTGATAGAAAAGAAAAAGATCCATGATGTCATTGTAAGTTCCACTTATATCAGAATGTTGATCAGTGAGGGAAAAATGGAAGAAGCAGAAACCTTCCTTGGCAGACCTTATTTTCTGTCCGGTCATGTAGTGCATGGCAGAGAGCTTGGTAGGACGATCCAGGTTCCGACGGCAAATCTGCTTCCAAAGCATGGGAAAATCTATCCGGTAACGGGTGTTTATGCATCAAGGATACATCTGGAGGACGGCAGGGTCTGTTATGGGATTACGAATATCGGAGACAATCCGACGGTGAATACAGATCGCAGGGTAACGATCGAGACGCATATCTTTGATTTTGATGAGGATATCTATGAACAGAAGCTGGTCGTGGAATTGTTATCCTTTATTCGCGGAGAGCAGAAATTTTCAGGTGTTTCAGAATTAAAAGCACAGATGCTTGCAGACATGGAAGTGGCAAAACAGAGGATATTCGGATAAAAATTAATTTGTCAAGATATTTTACTTGACAACGATGCAGGCATGGTATAGAATAACCCATGGTAAAGGGAAAATACTTTACAGGCGGTGATCGTATGGAGAAAATAGTCAGACAGTCTTTATTATATGATTTTTATGGAGAGCTTTTGACGGAGCATCAGAAAGCAATTTATGAAGATGTGGTCAATAATGATATGTCCTATTCCGAGATTGCCAGAATGAATCAGATCAGCAGACAGGGTGTCTATGACATGATCAAGCGCTGCGATAAGATCTTGGAAGAATATGAAGATAAGTTACAGCTTGTTGACAAATTCATGAAAGCGAGAAAGCAGGTCGAGAAGATGAAAGACTGCATTTCAGAGCTGATGGAGGAGAATCGGGATGACAGGCTGAATTCGAAGATAGAAGCAATCGACCGGTTATCGGATCGGATACTGGACGAGTTTTAGTAGATGAGTGTTAGGAACGAAGGGAGATATTCATGGCTTTTGACAGTTTATCTGACAAGCTTCAAAATGTTTTCAAGAAACTGAGAAGCAAGGGTGTTCTTACAGAAGATGATGTAAAAGAGGCAATGAAAGAAGTAAAGCGTGCTTTACTGGAAGCCGATGTAAACTTCAAGGTTGTTAAATCATTTATCAAAGCTGTAAGTGACAGAGCTGTTGGTGAAGAAGTCCTTAAGGGTTTGAATCCCGGACACATGGTCATTAAGATTGTAAAAGAAGAGATGGATAAGCTGATGGGTTCTGATGTAACAGAGCTGAAATTACTTCCGTCAAATGAGATTACAGTCATTATGATGTGCGGTCTTCAGGGTGCCGGTAAGACAACAACGGCTGCAAAACTTGCATATCAGTTTAAGAATAAAGGCAAGAAACCATTGTTAGTTGCCTGTGATGTATACAGACCGGCTGCGATCAAGCAGCTGCAGATCAATGGTGAAAAGGTTGGCGTGCCTGTCTTTACGATGGGAGATAATCATAAGCCGCTTGATATTGCCAAGGCTGCGATCCTGCATGCAGAAAAGAATCATATGAATCTGGTATTTATCGATACTGCCGGACGACTTCATGTAGATGAAGATATGATGGATGAGCTTGCGGAGATCAAGGAAAATATCAATGTTACATATACAGTTCTTACCGTTGATGCGATGACAGGACAGGATGCTGTCAATGTTGCAACGACATTTAACGATAAGATTGGTATAGATGGTGTGATCCTAACGAAGTTAGATGGTGACACCAGAGGTGGTGCGGCACTTTCCATTAAGGCTGTTACCGGAAAGCCGATCCTGTATGCAGGAATGGGTGAGAAGCTGACAGATCTGGAACCATTTTATCCGAGCCGTATGGCGAGCCGTATTCTTGGAATGGGTGATGTGGAATCGCTGATCGAGAAAGCACAGAATGCGATCGATGATGAGAAAGCGAAAGAGATGGAACAGAAGTTCCGGAAAGCATCCTTTGATTTCAATGATTTTATGGAACAGATGGATCAGCTTGAGAAGATGGGTGGAATCGGAGACCTGCTCTCCATGATGCCCGGAATGTCCAGTCAGATGAAGAATGTACAGATTGATGAAGATGCAGGCAAGAAGCCGAAGGCGATCATTCAGTCCATGACACCGAATGAGAGATGTTTGAAGGATCCGATCTCACCATCCAGAAAGAAACGTATTGCAGACGGCGCGGGCGTTCAGATCGCGGAAGTCAACCGTTTCTTAAAGCAGTTTGAACAATCCAAGAAAATGATGAAGCAGATGTCCGGTATGATGGGTGGCAAAAAACGCCACGGTGGATTCAAGCTTCCGTTTGGATTTAAATAAATTTTTATATTTTATATTTTATTTCAGGAGGAACAAACAAAATGGCAGTAAAAATCAGATTAAGAAGAATGGGTTATAAGAAGCATCCTTTTTACAGAGTAATCGTTGCAGATTCAAGATCCCCAAGAGATGGTAGATTCATCGAGGAGATTGGAACATATGATCCTAACCAGGAGCCAAGCGTAGTAAAAATCGATGAAGAAGCAGCTAAGAAGTGGCTTCAGACAGGTGCTCAGCCAACTGAGACTGTTGCTAAGTTATTCAAGCAGGCAGGTATTGAAAAATAATATCACCAGGGAGGTGTTTAAATGAAAGATTTAGTTGAAATCATTGCAAAATCCCTAGTAGATCATCCAGAGCAAATATCTGTTACTGAGACAGAGAAAGACGATATAATTAAAGTTGAACTGACTGTTGCACCAGAGGATATGGGCAAGGTTATCGGAAAACAAGGCAGAATTGCCAAATCCATCCGTACAGTTGTAAAAGCAGCTGCTTCAAAGGGTGACAAAAAGGTAATTGTAGATATTAAGTAGTACAAAGATCTTTTTGGGGGAGTTATCATAACTCCCCCATTTTTAGTTATAGTGGAGGAAAGATATAATTTTGGAAGACAGACTGAGAGTGGGTGTGATCACAGCACCGCATGGTATCAAGGGAGAGGTAAAAGTATATCCGACAACGGATGACCTGAATCGATTTAAAAGCCTGAAAAAATGTTTTCTGGTATCAGGCAGCAAAGAGATTGAAACTGAATGTACATCCTGTAAATTTTTAAAAAACATGGTAGTTTTGAAGTTTGCAGGGTATGATAGTATAAATGATGTAGAAGCTTTAAGACAGTATGATATTCTTGTAAACAGAGAGGATGCCGTAGCCTTAGAGGATGGTGAGTTCTTTATCTGTGATGTGATTGGATCAAAGGTATACGATCAGAATGACACAGAGATCGGTGTGATCGATGATGTACTGGAGACACCGGCGAATCATATCTTTGTTATAAAGAAAAAAGGACAGGACGATATCTATGTTCCGGTTGTAAAGGAATGGGTAACAGATATTGATACGGTAAATAAAACGGTAAAGGTACATCTTCTGAAAATCGCAGAAGATTAGGACGAATGGAGAGAATGATGAATTTTTATGTTCTTACATTATTCCCCGATATGATCATGGACGGGCTTAGAACCAGTATTACCGGCAGGGCGATGGAAGCAGGGCTGATCCATATTGAAGCAGTGAATATCAGGGATTTTACAAAGGATAAGCATAAGCATGTAGACGATTATCCGTATGGCGGCGGAGCCGGAATGGTGATGCAGGCGGAGCCGGTTTATAATGCCTATCAGTATTTGTGTGAAAAGACAGGAAAGAAATTAAAGGTTATATATATGACACCGCAGGGACGGACATTTACACAGAAGGTGGCAGAAGAATTTGCTGTTGAAGATGATCTGGTGCTTTTATGCGGACATTATGAGGGTATCGATGAACGTGTGCTGGAGCTGATCGTAACGGATTATGTATCGATCGGTGATTTTGTCTTAACCGGCGGTGAGCTTCCGGCAATGGCAATCATTGATACTGTATCCAGACTGGTTCCTGGGGTATTGAACAATGATGACAGTGCGGAGATCGAATCCTTTCATGACGATCTGTTAGAATATCCACAATATACAAGACCGGTAGAATTCATGGGGAAGAAGGTTCCGGATGTGCTGCTTTCCGGTCATCATAAGAATATAGAGGCATGGAGACTGGAACAGTCGATCAGCCGGACAAAAGAACGGCGACCGGATCTGTATGCGAAATATGAAGCAAATCACCCGGTTGTGGAGAAGAAAAAGAGAAAAAGGTAAATTTCCCGATTGAAATTCACATTTATGACATAGATGTTTGTTAGAATACAGCAAGAAATGGAAATAACAGGAGGTCGCATATGGATAGTATAAAGGTATTGGTAGTTGACGATGAGAGCAGAATGCGTAAGCTGGTCAAGGATTTCCTGAGTAAGAAAGGATATATCGTTCTGGAAGCAGGAGACGGTGAAGAAGCGGTTGATATCTTTATGAATAATAAAGACATCGGACTGATCATTTTAGATGTTATGATGCCGAAGATGGATGGCTGGGAGACCTGTAAGGAGATACGGAAGTTCTCACAGGTTCCGATCATCATGCTGACTGCAAAGTCAGATGAAAGAGATGAACTTCTGGGATTTGAACTTGGTATTGATGAATATATCACGAAGCCGTTCAGTCCGAAGATCCTGGTTGCCAGAGTAGAAGCAATCTTAAGAAGAACCAGTGATGTACCGGCTGACAGTGTGATCTCAGCAGGCGGTATCACGATGGATCTTGCAGCCCATATCGTAACGATCGATGGAGAACCAATCGAGCTCAGTTATAAAGAATTTGAACTGTTGAATTATTTTATGGTGAATAAAGGAGTTGCATTATCCAGAGAGAAGATACTGAATAATGTATGGAATTATGATTATTTTGGAGATGCCAGAACGATCGATACCCATGTAAAGAAGCTCAGAAGCAAGTTGAAGGATAAAGGTGACTATATCAAGACGATCTGGGGCATGGGATATAAGTTCGAGGTGGATGATGAGAAAAAGGTCGATAAGGAGTAAGATAACACTTTGTCTGATGGCGATCATTACTGTGATGATCCTGCTGTCAGGCATTTTGTCCGTTATCTTCATTAAAAAATATTATTACAATGAACTGAAAAATAATCTGATCCAGACCTATCAGGAATGTGATGCTTTTTTCAAAGATTCATCAAATAAGAACAGAGATGGCAGCTATGACCTTGACAGCATGGAGAGCCTGCTCGAGAATAAATCCGATGCGATGATCTATATTGTGGATGATGTTCATATGAAGATCTATACAACGGTAAATGAGGATACGGCTGTATTTAACAATCTGAAAAGTATCGGTGAGTTCCTGATGTTCTCAGACAGTATAGATGCGAATAATTCCCAGATCGAACGGGAAGAGGTCGAGAAGCATAAGGATTATAAGATACAGATCACAAAGGATAAGGATACAGCTCAGAGTTATTTTGATCTGCTCGGATTTCTGGATAATGGATTTGTTATTATCGTGCGTACCACAATTGCCAGAGTGGATTCCACGATCCAGACAACGATCAAATATTTTATGGCTGTACTGATTACAACAGCAATCATCAGTTGTATTCTGATGTATTTTGTCAGTGAGATATTTGCCGGACCGATCAAACGGCTTACCAGGGTTGCAAAACGAATGGCAACTCTTGATTTTGATGCAAGGATCGAGCATCCGTCCAATGATGAGATCGGTGAGCTGTCCTGTTATATGAATGATCTGTCGTATAAGCTGAATAAGACGCTGACGGAGCTTAAGGAGACAAACCAGAAGCTTCAGGTGGAAATTGATGAGAAGATCAAGATTGACGAGATGCGTAAGGAATTCCTGTCACATGTATCACATGAATTAAAGACACCAATCGCACTGGTACAGGGTTATGCAGAAGGCTTGCGGGATAATATCAATGATGATGAAGAAAGTAAGAATTTTTACTGTGATGTCATTGTTGATGAAGCAAACAAGATGAATAAGCTGGTAAAGCAGTTACTTGATCTGAATGAGATAGAATTCGGGCAGAACCGAGTGAATAAGGAAATGTTCAATATCGTTGATCTGATCCATAATTCCATCGATTCGTCTGCAATCCTTGCAGAGCAGAGTCAGGTTACGATCGTTTATGATGATGTAGATCCGATCAATGTCTATGCGGACGAATTCATGATCGAAGAAGTCTTCCGTAATTATCTGACAAATGCGATCCATTACTGCTATAAAGAGAAAGAAGTCCGTGTCTGGACAGAAAAATATATGTATGAAAAACCGGGAGACACATATGAAGAAGGATCGATCCTTGGAAATCTCCGTGTCTATGTATATGATCAGGGACCAAATGTACCGGAGGGCGAACTGGAGAAGCTGTTCATCAAGTTCTACAAGGTAGATAAGGCAAGAACCAGAGAATATGGCGGAAGCGGCATCGGTCTGTCCATTGTCGCGGCTACCATGCAGGCACATAAGAAGTGTTATGGTGTGTATAATGTAAAAGATGGAGTTGTATTCTATTTTGATCTGGATATCATCGGGGAGACAGACGATATCGAAGAAAAAATCGGTATTGAAAAGAAAGAAACAGAATAATTTCTTTGCAAAAAAATGGAATACAGAATATACTAATCAATGATTATGTGGATAGAGAGGAAATGTTATGTCGTATAGTGCAAAAAATATAGAGGTGCTGAAGGGACTAGAGCCTGTAAGACTCAGACCGGGTATGTATATCGGTAACACCGGAAGAAGCGGTCTGAACCATCTGATTCAGGAGCTGATCGATAACTCCGTGGACGAGCACCTTGCAGGTTATTGTAAAAATATATATGTCAGTATCAATGAAGACGGTTCAGCGACCGTGTCAGATGATGGACGGGGTGTTCCTGTTGATATACATGAGACAGAGGGAATACCTGCGGAACGTGTCGTATATACCGTACTGCATGCCGGTGGTAAGTTCAACAGCTCCACATATAAGATCAGTGGTGGTCTTCATGGTGTAGGTTCTGCTGTTGTAAATGCGTTATCAAAGAAGCTATTGGTTGAGGTCGCAAGAGACGGATATCTCTACACGGACAGCTATGAGTATGGCGTTCCGGTAACGGAGCTGACTCCGGAAGGAAATCTGCCGCGTACCCGGTTAAAAGAGAAACGAACCGGAACAAAGGTAACCCTATATCCGGATGATACGATCTTTGAAACAGTAAAATTCAAAGCCGATGCGATCATGCAGAGAATCAAGGAAACGGCATATCTGAATCCGGAGCTTACGATCACATTTCATAATAAGAGAGACGGCAAGGAACCGGTCGTATTCCATCAGCCGGGCGGTCTGTCCGCATTTGTAGAGGATATATCGGAAGGACTTACACATACTTCACCGATCATTGCGATCAGCGGAGAGAAAGAGAATATAACTGCTGATATCGTATTCGTTATGACAGAGGATGGGGAAGAAAACATCATCGGTTTTACAAATAATATCACGAATCCGGAAGGCGGAACACATGTAACAGGTTTCAAGTCAGGATTTGCAAAGCTGATCAACTCGTATGCAAGAAATGAGCTTGGGTTATTAAAGGAAAAGGATGCAAACTTAAGTGGTGCGGATATTCGTTCCGGTATGCAGGCGATCATATCTGTAAAGCATCCGGATCCGCAGTTTGAAGGGCAGACGAAGACGAAGCTGTCGAATACAGACGTTACAAAGGCAGTCGATGATATTGTAAAAGAACAGCTTACTGTTTATTTTGACCGTAACTACGATGTCTTAAAGGATATCTGTGATCGTGCAGTCAGCCTGTCTAAGAAGAAGGCTCTGGAAAAATCCAAGATCAATCTGAATAAATTCTCCTTTGAAGGAAATGGAAAGCTTGCCAAGCAGGAATCCAATGATTCGTCCAAATGCGAGATTTTCATAGTCGAGGGTGATTCTGCCGGTGGCTCTGCTAAAACAGCCAGAAACCGTAAATATCAGGCGATCCTGCCACTTCGTGGTAAGATCTTAAACGTAGAGAAGAAAACAGTAGCCAAGGTTCTTGAGAATGCCGAGATCAAAGCACTTATTAATGCATTTGGATGCGGCTTTATGCAGGGCTATGGCAACGATTTTGATATTAATAAATTAAACTATGACAAGATCATCATTATGACTGATGCCGATGTCGATGGCGCGCATATCGCTACATTGCTTCTGACATTTTTCTATCGGTTTTATCCGGATCTGATCAATGAGGGTCACATCTATATCGCAATCCCGCCGCTTTACAGAGTGGGCGAGGGCAAGCATATGCAGTATCTGTATTCAGATGAAGAACTGAACCGTTATCGAAAGAAGCATACCGGTAAATTCACGATCCAGCGTTACAAAGGTCTTGGAGAAATGGATGCAGACCAGCTCTATGAGACAACGATGAACCCGGAGAGCCGTGTGTTAAAGCAGGTATCGATCAACAGTATCGTGGAAGCAAATAAGCTGACACAGACGTTGATGGGAACAGAAGTAGCACCGAGACGAGAATATATTGAGACACACAGTACAGATGCAGTGCTTGATATCTAAGAGGAAAGAGGAAATCTATGTCTGAAAAAATCTTAAATGTTGATTATGAAAGTGAAATGGGACAATCCTATGTAGATTATTCCATGAGCGTTATAACAGAACGTGCGCTCCCTGATGTCAGGGACGGTTTAAAGCCGGTACAGCGTCGTATCCTGTATTCATTAAATGGTCTGGCAGGTTCAGATAAGCCACATCGTAAATGTGCGAGAATCGTCGGTGATACGATGGGTAAATATCACCCACATGGAGACAGTTCAATCTATGAAGGTCTTGTAAATATGGCGCAGAACTGGAAGCTTCCGATCCCGCTTGTAGATCCGCATGGTAACTTTGGTTCGGTAGATGGCTCCGGTGCAGCGGCAATGCGATATACCGAGGCAAGAATATCCAAATATACCGAGGATGTCTGCATGAAGGATCTGTCTTTCTTTAAGGATCAGTTTATTCCAAACTTCGACGGAACAGAGACAGAGCCTACATTTCTTCCGTTTCAGGTTCCGAATATCCTAGTCAGTGGTTCGACCGGAATTGCAGTTGGTATGGCGACCAATATTCCGACACATAATCTCGGAGAAGTGATTGATGCAACCGTGATGTATCTGAATGATCCGGAAGTACCGCTTGAGGATCTATTAGATGTGATGAAAGGACCGGATTTCGCAACCGGCGGCATCATCAATGCATCCAAGGAAGATCTGATGCAGGTCTATGAAACAGGGCTTGGCAGGATCAAGGTCAGAGGTAAGGTGGAGATCCGTGATATCGGTCATGGAAGAAAAAGTATCTGTGTAACCGAGATCCCGTTTACGATGATCGGTGGAACAGCGAAGTTCTTGGATACGGTTGCAGAGCTTACCAGAAACCGTGAATTACCGGCCGTTGTAGATATCGCTGACCGTGGAGATAAGAACGGAGAATGTTTGTGTATCGATGTAAAGAAGGGTACAACAGATGAAGAAATCCGGAATATCATTAATATTTTATATAAAAAGGCAGGACTTGAGGATACCTTTGGTGTAAATATCAACTGTATTTATGACGGCAAGCCGGAGGTCATGGGACTGAAGCGGATCCTGTCAATCTATACAGATTTCAAATACGGACTATACAATACTAAATACACGAAGTTGTTAGAAAATCAGATGGAAGTACGGGAGATCAAGACCGGTCTTCTTACAGCGGTTGACTGTATCGACCTGATCATAGAGATTCTGCGTGGAAGTAAGAAGGTAGCGGATGCAAAGGCATGTCTGATGCATGGAGATACCTCCAACATTACATTCCGGTTCAAAGGTTCAGAGGCAGATGCAAAGTTCTTATGCTTTACCGAGAAACAGGCAGATGCGATCCTTGCCATGCGTTTACAGAAGCTCATCGGTCTGGAAGTAAATGCCCTTAAGAAAGAACTGGAAGATGCAGAGAAGCTGATCAAGAAGTATTCAAAGCTGCTTGAAAGCAAGAGCAATATGAAGAAGCAGATGATCGCAGATATGTTAGAGATTAAGGAGAAATATGCGATTCCAAGAAAGACTGTGATCGCAGATTGTGGCGAAGTTGTCGTTAAGAAGGCACAGGCAGTCGAGACAGAGGTTGCTGTACTTCTCGATCGTTTCTATTATATCAAGGTCGTTGATGCCAATCTTTATGATAAAAACAAAGCGCAGATCGACAAAGACTACCGGTTCTCATTCAAATGTAAGAACACAGAACGTGTCGGTGTATTTGCAGATAATAATCAGATGTATATGATCAAGGTTGCTGATATCATCAAGCTTCAGGCAAAGAAGAATACCGGTAAAAAGGGAAATGGTTCCGGTCTGATCGGCAGATTGTCGGATAAGGGTATTCAGATCTTTGAATTCTGCAATATGAATGGAAATGAAAACATATTATATATGTGCTGCCTCGAGCAGATCATAGATAAGAACCTGTTATTTGTGACCAAGCATGGTCAGGCAAAGCTGGTTCCGGGAAATAACTACGATGTACTTCGTAAGATGATCGCAGCGTCCAAGCAGGAAGAAGATATCATCTTTATCCATGATGCAGAGATGGAAGATTTCATCGTTGTAAAGAGTATGCTTGGCTACTATGCAAGAATCCAGATCAGCGAGATCCCGGTCAAGGGAAAAGGCGCAGGCTGCATCCGCCTGGTAAACATCACCGACGATGATGAGATCGAAGAAGTAGCAGTCGGCAGCACAAAGGACAGCTTCTTTGTAGATAACACAGAGATCCTGTTTACACGAATCAAAGCATGTAAACGCGGCAGTAAAGGAACAAAGCTGCGGTTGTAGGGAAGAAAGGTAGGATTCGTACCGGAAAGAAGCAGTTATAAGACAATTAAAAAGGGCACTTGAAAAAACAAATGCCCTAGTATATAATCTACTTAGAAAGGTTATCGGATGTGTTATCCGATTTGCCCTCAGTTGAGAAAAACTAATAAGAATAGCATCCTAAACTTTAGCGAGGGTTGGGGATGCTATTTCTTTTTATTATTATGATTGTCTATGTAAGACAGAGCCGCAAAAATTACTAGCACTAAAGTTAAAACTTCAAGCGTGTTCATAGGGCATCACCCTCCTTTGTAAACTAGAGGGCATCTAATAATCGGAACATCACATCCTGCTTTCTTTTCAATTATACAACAATAGTATAACACAAATAGAACAAATGTTCAATTAAAAAAGAATTAGTTACTACAAAGAGTAATTAGACACTATACCGTTTGTGTGTTATAATAGCACAGGACATTAATCAGGAACGTATAAATATAGTGATAAGTTTTAAGAATTGTTGATAAAAGTTAGTGTAATAAGATAAATTCTTTTACGATTATTGAATTTACAGACCTTAAAGATAATTTTAAATCTTTATTAATAATTAATGTTGTAATGAAGGAAGAAGATTTCCAGTACAGCAGATAACCAAATAAATGTGTATGTTGAAGGAGGAATTTCTATGAAAAATTTCAAAAGAATCATTATTGCATTAATTGTAGCCTGTGTGATTACAGCAAGTATCCCAGTAAGTGGAAGCGTTGTAGATGCTGCAACTATTAAGGTGAAATCTGGTGCGGATGTAACAAAGGTAGAGAGAAGTGGTAAAAAATATGTTGCGTATCGGGGGAAGCAGGCAGTTAAACCTGAAAAGGGTTGGTACAAGAAAGGAAGTACCCAGTATTACTTTGATGGCAAAGAGAACTATGCTACTTATGTGTGGTACAAGAACTCTGGTAAGTGGTATCTTAAGAAATGGAATAAATCCAAGAAAGTTTATAAGAAGTATACTGGTACCAAACGATTAAGCAATGACAAGTCTTACTACTTTAATAAGGGCAAGAAAGCTTCCGGAGTAGCAAAAGTGAGTGGAAAATACTATTATTACAAAGGTGGTAAGCAAACTGTTTATTCAAAAAGCTGTGATAAATGGAAAACTGGTAAAACACAGTATTACTTCGGAAAGGGTAATAAATCTGCAACATATGTGTACTATTCAGATAAAAAGACACTTAAAAAATGGAATAAGACCAAGAAGTCTTACCAAAAGTATACTGGAGTATTTACTTTAAGTGATGGTAAAACTTACCGATTTAGTATCGGTAAGAGAGGAACGATTAAGTCATCAATTACTGCTGGGACTGATAAAACAACGGCTGTTTACAAAAATGCAAAGGGTAACCCTGAAAATGTAACTGGTTGGAAACAGGTCAAGGATGTGCGGTACTATTTTAATAAAGCTGCAACAGCATCTTTTAAGATTGAAAAAGATGTGTGCTATGTTTTCGTAGCTGGAATTGACGAGCAGTCTACAGATAATCTGGATATAAATGGTACTTGGAAGAAGTATAGTGGTGTTTTTGATAATGAGTACTATGTTAAGGGAAAGGTTAAACCTGCTGAAAAGGACACTATTACTACTGACCAGTCTGGCTTGCGTGTAAAGTGGGATGGTAAGAAGTGGAAGAAATTTACTGGAACTTACAAAAAACTATACTATGTAAATGGCGATTATGCCAGTGGCATTGTTGATGGCAAATACTACAGAAATGGCAAGCTTGCTACCGGTATCTGCGAGAATAAATATTACAAGGATGGCGTTTTAGGCACTGGAAGCTACAATGGCAAGCGATACTTCGAGGGCAGTTTACTTACTGGTGATTACAAGAACAATTTCTACAAGAATGGTGAACTTTATACTGGTATGCGTAAATCAAATGGTAAATACTATGTAAATGGTGAACTTGCTACTGGAAGCTACAAGAATAAATACTACAAGGATGGCGAACTTTACACTGGTATTTACAAGAGTAAATACTACAAGGATGGCGTCTTAGGCACTGGCACTTGTAATGGCAAGTTCTACAAAGATGGTGAACTTTACACCGGTATGCGTAAGTCTAATGGCAAGTACTATGTAGATGGCGTGCTTGCAAATGGTACTTATGACGGCGTGAAATATGTAGATGGTGTAGCCCAGAGTGACTCAGAGGATCCAAGTGAACCTGAAGAAAAGCTTACTGAAGGAGAATTCAGAACTTCTGGCGGTAAATTGCAGAAGTGCCAGTATGAGCTAGCCAATGGCAGTGTTGGAGAATTTCCTAAACTTTGGAACTTTGATGACGGTGATATGATTTACAGTGATGAATCAACATTCAAACTTTCAGAGCATCCTAATATGAAAAAGGAGAATGGCAAATACTACACATTAGCGTGGAGAGATTACACTGGTGAGTATGAGAGCAAGTTCTATGAAGCTGGTAAGCATGTAGACTATAAGTTGTATGGTGCAGATGGTAAGTTATACACTGGTTGGTGCAGACTTTACAATCCAAGCAATTGGGAATACGCAAAGTGGATTCATGCAATCAACGAGAAGCAGTATTCTAATCTGTTATATGTAGAGAGTGGTGTTGTAAAACAGTACTATGTATATGAGAAAAATGAAAAAATTCATAGGTACTGTAATGAGTGCGGAGCGGATATTACATTAGAAAATGTAGATTTGTCTCTTTCAAGGCATGCAGAAGAGTGTCACAAAGGCACTATTATGCCAGAACTTTATTGGGATGGCGCCACAGATAATACAGCTCTGCCGGACAAGTACACTAATAATGGCAAGACATACTGGGTAACTGCTTCATATTTTAATTACTATCGTTGGGATACTTCTATTCAGCAGTATGTGAAGCATTTTGTAGATAATGCAGAGCAAAATGGTAGAGTCTGTGTTGATGCAGGTGCTTCTGATCTGTACTTGAGCAAAGAGGCTTCAAAAAAGACTTATTACGTTGTCTACTCTGCTTCTGACTGGAAAGTTGGACAGAGTTCAGTAATTGTTGTTGAGAATGATATTGTTCTTAAATAAACTTAGATTATTCCTGCAAACTGAAAATCTTTTTGGAGATTTAGAGTCTTCGAGATTTTCAGTTTGTGCGAAAATCTAAGTTTATTTTAATTTTGGTGAGGTAACTGTAAAAGGTTACCTCATTATTTTATGTTTAATTTGTCTTTTTAATCATTTACAAGGAAAGGAAAATGCATTATGGCTATCTAAAGGAGGTAGCTATAATGCTAGGTGTTGTTAAGTTAAGCTAAAAATTACATTCTTCTCTTTTTTGAAAAAGAAAGGGAGGTGTTTTTAGGGAAGGAAACGTATGAGTAAAAGAATGATAAAAGCTTTGAGAAATAAATATGTTTATGTAGATATAGACGGCACTTTAGCTGAATACCGCTTTAATAATCATGTAAGTGCAAAAGATGGGACTACTAACGGGCAAACTAGAGAAGAGATAGAGAATCATATTTTTTTGCATAGTAGACCATTAAAATCTATAATTAAAACACTTAAAAGAGCAAAACATGATGGGATTTGGATATGTGGTGCTATCATATCAACTGTGGAATTACAAGACAAAATTGTATGGCTTAAAGAAAACTGCAAGGACATTGAGTTCAACGGTAAGTTTTGGTTTGTGCCAGAAGAATATTGGGATTCGTTTCTTAATTATTTTGATCACTATAATAGTTTAATTTACAAGGTATCTAAGGATGATACTTGTATTGAAACTGAATATGGCGCAATTATGAAAGGTTCTAAAACTCGCATATGGGACTGGATTGTAAGTCATAATTTTACTGAGCTAGAAAAAACTGTATTTATTGATGATGTGTTACCTTATTTAAAATACGCAGAAGAAAAAGGTGTTACGGCCTATCATATAAGTAGTTTTGTTGAATAATTACTTACAAAAGAAGAAGAATTTCTGTTCCCAGATTCAGCTTTTCACTATTGGGTGAATTTGGACTTTAAAAGCGTGTGCGGTCAGCGCACAATAAAAAATGTCTACCAAAGCTTTTATAGCTCAATAGACATTTTCTTTTGATTTTGTAATCTCTTACTCAATGCCTGCTCAGATACTAGTAGTTGTCTCTTTAATTATTTACAAAGAAAGGAAAATGCATTATGACTATCTAAAGAAGGTAGTTATAACGCTAAGTGTTATTATGGATTCAATCAGAAAGAACAGTTTAGATGCTCAGTATTTATGTAATTTTGTTAATTATTCTATTTATTTGAAATCGCTTCTAAGTAGCTACAAGTTAGCTAAATCTCATGATATTTCAGACGATGTTGATATTTTCATGACGAATTTTATAAGCGATATGCGAAACCTGTATAGCTTTTTAACAGATTCTGAGGAAAATTATGAATTAACAGAAGAGGATTTTCTTTTAGATGGTAAGACGAAAGCAGCCTTTTTAGCAGCTTTAAAGACCTTTTTCCAGGATAAGATTCAGACTGTGGAAGAAAGGGAATATTGTAAATTTAAAAGCCTTCTATTCAGTCTGCTTGAGTCATTACAGGCATTGCAAAAAGTGTTAAAAAAGTTTTATTGTAATATTATTACAATAAATAAAGCAGTGGATGATAATTTGATAGGCCCTGTGTTGATAAAAACTGTGTTAAGTCTGAAGAAATCTTACTTAGAAGAAATGTGCAAACCTTATACAATTTCCACGAGAGTTGTAAACACTCTTGATGGTACAACAGATTGGTATCAGAATAATATGCGCGAGATCGCATTAATATATGATCTTGATTACGAGCATTTAATTTATATGAGTGCCTCGGATTTATGTACAGATAATGGAAGTACCTGTGCAACTTATGTAACAGGAAAAGGTCTATGCTTTTCAGATTCTTTTGTTGAGAGTCATTTACTATTTGGTATTCCAATACCAACAGATATGGAGATTGTTATGAATCTGTGTGGTGCATACCCTGCAATTACACTGGATGTTCTAAAAAGGGAGAATGAAGTTCTGCTATCACAGAAAGCTAGACAGATTGGTATTGTAGTGTCTGAACGTTATTACAGTACTATGGATCTAAGTGATAGATGTGGTGTTAAGGCTTACAGCGAGTATGCAGAGTTACCGGTGTATGTTGCCAGAAATGGTCGTTATGAAAAGATAACACTTTAGTAAATTAGGCAGAGCAATTGTAAAAGGTTGCTCTGTTTTTAGGTAGAAAAATAGAGCCAATCAAGGTTCTATTTTTGAGTTGAGGCTTCTCTGCCTTTCATAAAATTTCTTGTTTTACCCATAAATGATAAACCACTTGTGTCTAATTAATCTCTGCACTTTATGCCATTATACTCTGTGATGGAAAGTGTATATAAAATGGCAAAAGTTTCTCATATTAACTTGTACTAAATCTTGACATAGGACCAAAAAGGGCACTTGAAAAAACAAATGCCCTAGTATATAATCTACTTAGAAAGGTAATCGGATGTAATATCCGATTTGCCCTCAGTAATATGGTATTTATTAAGAAATAGCATTCACTTTGGTCGGAGGATGCTATTTCTTTTTATTATTATGATTGTCTATGTAAGACAGAGCCGCAAAAATTACTAGCACTAAAGTTAAAACTTCAAGCGTGTTCATAGGGCATCACCCTCCTTTGTAAACTAGAGGGCATCGAATAATCGGAACATCACATCCTGCTTTCTTTTCAATTATACAACAATAGCATAACATAAACAGAACAAATGTTTAATTAAAAAGAAAAAGTTACTATATAGAGTAATTAGACACTGTACCTTTGGTGTGATATAATGATGAAGGTCATTGCTGATAAAGGATGATTTATACCTGATTTGAAAGGAAATAGACAAATGATAGCGATTATTGATTACGATGCAGGTAACATCAAAAGCGTCGAAAAAGCCGTACAATTTCTTGGCGAAGAAGCCATAATTACGAGAGACAGGGATGTCATTATGGACAGCTCTGGAGTTATTCTTCCGGGTGTTGGAAGTTTTGGCGATGCAATGGGAAAAATCAATGAATATGGATTGAAAAATGTTATTTATGATGTCGTTGATTCGGGAAAACCATTTCTGGGTATCTGTCTTGGACTTCAGTTATTATTTAAGACAAGTGAGGAGACACCGGGAGTAACAGGATTGGGAATCGTAGATGGACAGATCCTTCGGATTCCGGATGCACCGGGACTTAAGATTCCACAGATCGGATGGAACTCACTTGATATCAATCCGAAAGCAAGGTTATTTAAAGGACTTCCGGAACATCCATATGTATATTTCGTTCATTCGTATTATCTGAAGGCAGATCATGAGGAAGATGTAGCTGCATCCACATTTTACTCAACGAATATCCATGCTTCGATCGAACATGGTAATGTATTTGCCTGCCAGTTCCATCCGGAGAAAAGTTCAACCGTTGGACTTCAGATCCTGAAGAATTTTATAGAATTGGAGGCGTAATCATGCATACAAAGAGAATTATTCCATGTCTGGATGTGAAAAACGGACGAGTTGTAAAGGGTATTAATTTTGTAAATCTGGTAGATGCCGGAGATCCGGTTCAGGTTGCTTCAGCTTATGATAAAGCCGGTGCGGATGAGCTTGTATTCTTAGATATCACTGCATCCTCCGATCAGAGAAATATCGTAGTAGATATGGTCAGACGTGTGGCTGAGACGATCTTTATTCCATTTACGGTTGGCGGTGGTATCCGTACCGTTGATGATTTCAAAGCCATTCTCCGCGAAGGTGCAGATAAGGTATCGGTTAATTCAGCAGCAATCGACAATCCGAATCTGATCGCAGAAGCAGCCGATAAGTTCGGAAGTCAATGCGTAGTTCTTGCCATTGATGCAAAGAAACGACCGGATGGCGGTTGGAATATCTTCAAGCATGGCGGAAGGATCGACTGCGGTATCGATGCAGTGGAATGGGCAATGAAAGCAGTTGAACTCGGTGCAGGGGAAATTCTTCTTACCAGTATGGACTGTGATGGTACGAAAGCCGGATACGATATCGACCTTACCAGAACGATTGCAGAGAATGTAAATGTACCGGTTATTGCTTCCGGTGGAGCAGGAACCAAAGAACACTTCTACGACGCACTAACAGAAGGAAAAGCAGAAGCTGCACTCGCGGCATCATTATTCCATTACAAAGAGCTTGAGATCTCAGATCTGAAGAAGTATTTAAGTGAACGTGGCATCCCTATGCGGATGATATAAGATATTATCTTACTATAAGAACAAAATACATGCAAAAAAAGGGTAAATAAAAACAGCTACAAAATATCTCTATGAAGCAGACCTTTTTTCACGTCGGTCCTTAATGAACCGCAAGAGCGGTGAATTTAGTACCGTTACGTGAAAAACAGAACGCAAGTGATCTGCGGAATAGAAGATATATGTAGCTGTTTTTATTATGAAATACTTGCCTTGTGTAGAGAATGATAATGCTTCGATAAATATAAAAACTGCATATAGGCATTCGTATATAAAAGAAAAAACAGACACATATATTTCTATGAAGCAGACCTTTTTTCACGTCGGTTCTTAATGAACCGCGATAAGCGGTGAATTTAGTACCGCTACGTGAAAAACAGAACGAAAGTGATCTGCGGAATAGAAGTTATATGTGTCTGTTTTTGTAATTGTTAAGTATATTTGTCTATATGCAGTTTGCCGCAATGTCCAAACAGGCGGGCTATTTCAGCTTCTTGTTGGCCGCTGCCAGCATCAGCTTAATACGGTTGATCTGGTTAACCTCGGATGCCCCAGGATCGTAGTCGACTGCCACAATGTTAGCATCCGGATAAGCCTCACGAAGATGCTTGATAACACCCTTGCCGACAATGTGGTTTGGCAGACAGGCAAATGGCTGTGCACAGACAATATTTGCGGCACCGCTGTTGATCAGCTCGATCATTTCACCTGTTAAGAACCAGCCTTCACCGGTTTGGTTACCGATGGATACAAAAGGTCTGGCATATTCTGCAAGATGCGTGATCGGTGTAGGTGGATCAAAACGTTTGCTTGCCTTTAAAGCATCAGTTGCAGGCTTTCTCATATGCTCAAGGAGCGAGATGGCTGCATTTCCGATGATTGCGCCTTTGTGTGTCTTGCCCAGATATTCATATTTGTAATTACTGTTGTAGAAGCAGTACATGAAGAAATCAAGTAGATCCGGCATAACAGCTTCAGCACCTTCCGATTCCAGCAGATCAACCAGATGGTTGTTTGCAGATGGAAGGAACTTTACAAGGATCTCTCCAACGATACCGACTCTTGGCTTCTTGATGTCAAGAAGCGGGAGAGTATCGAAGTCATGTACGATTCCATTGATATTCTTTTTAAATCTTGCTGTGCTTCCTGTTTCTTCCAGTGTCTTCTTACAGATCTTTTCCCATTTCTCATGGATCGCATTTGCAGATCCCGGTTCTTTCTCGTATGGTCTTGTATGGTAAAGACAACGCATGAAGACATCACCATAGACAAGTGCCTGAATTGCCCGCTTTGCAAGCTTTAAGGTGATAGGGAAACCGGAGTTCTTCTCAAATCCCTGAGCCGATAATGCAATTACAGGGATCTGGCCGTAACCTGCTTTTGCAAGCGCACGTCTGATAAATCCGACATAGTTGGTTGCACGGCAGCCACCACCGGTCTGGCTCATGATAACTGCAAGTTTATTTACATCATATTTACCGGATGTGATGGCACTCATCAACTGACCAACGACGATCAGAGATGGATAACAGGCATCGTTATTTACATATTTTAATCCGACATCGATCGTTTCCTTGGTTGCATCCGGCAGGATCTCGATATTAAGTCCCATAACTTTGAATGCAGATTCCAGCAGATTGAAATGGATCGGTGACATCTGTGGAGCAAGAACGGTGTAGTCCTTCATCATATCCTTGGTAAATTCGATTCGGTTGATCGCACTGCTTGACGGGCAGGTCTTGTAGTTCTGTTCCTTTCTGGAATTAACTGCACTGATCAGTGAACGGATACGGATTCTGGCAGCACCAAGGTTACTTACTTCATCAATCTTCAAAACGGTATAGATCTTTCCTGATTTTGTCAGGATATCATTTACACAGTCGGTTGTTACGGCATCCAGACCACAGCCGAAGGAGTTCAACTGGATCAGTTCCAGATTGTCACAGGTCTTAACATAGTTTGCTGCCTTATATAATCTGGAGTGGTACATCCACTGGTCAGATACGATAAGCGGACGATCTACCTGTCCCAGATGAGCAACGGAATCCTCTGTCAGAACAGCGATCTTATATGAGTTGATCAGTTCCGGAAGACCGTGGTTGATCTCAGGGTCGATATGGTATGGACGACCGGCAAGGACGATTCCAAGGATGTCGTGTTCATCGATATATCGAAGAGTTTCTTCGCCTTTTTCACGGATATCGGTCTTTACTTTTTCTGCTTCTTCATATGCAGCACGGACAGCAGATGCGATCTCATCGGTTGTAACATCGTAGTATTTTTTCATTTCACGATACATACGATCGACAAGAGCCTGTTCATTATCCAGTGCGACGAACGGACGGATAAAGGTGATCTTGTCATCCTTTAATTCTTCCATGTTGTTTTTGATATTTTCGGCATAGGATGTAACAATCGGGCAGTTGTAGTGGTTATTTGCTTCCGGTGTTTCGTTCATTTCATATGGAACACAAGGATAGAAAATGGATGTGATACCATTCTTTAACAGCCACATAACATGTCCGTGTGAGATCTTAGCCGGATAACATTCGGATTCACTTGGAATCGATTCAATACCAAGACTGTAGATATCTCTGGATGACTTTGGAGAAAGTACTACCGAGAATCCGAGCTTTGTCAGGAAAGTGAACCAGAATGGATAATTTTCATACATATTCAGAACACGAGGGATACCGATCACACCACGTTTTGCCATATCAGGTGTAAGCGGGGTATAGTCGAAGATCCTGTTTAATTTATATTCGAACAGATTCGGGATGTTATCAGCATTCTTCTTAAGACCGACACCCTTTTCACAACGATTTCCGGTAATGAAGTTCTTACCGTTTGAGAAACGGTTGATCGTCAGCAGACAGTTGTTGGTACAGCCCTTACATCTGGTCATATTTGTGGTATAAGTCAGCTTGCTGATCTCATCGATCGACAGCATAGAAGTCTTAAAGCCCTCTTTATATTTATTCATGGCAATAAGGGCAGCACCGAAAGCACCCATGATACCGGAGATATCCGGTCGGATAGCGGTTCTGCCGGAGATCACCTCGAAGCTCTTTAAGACAGCATCGTTGTAGAAGGTACCACCCTGTACGACGATGTTCTTACCGAGATCCTTTGGATCCGTCAGTTTGATAACCTTTAAAAGTGCATTCTTAATAACGGAATATGCCAGACCGGCTGAGATATCAGCTACAGACGCACCTTCCTTCTGTGCCTGTTTTACTTTTGAATTCATGAATACCGTACATCTGGAACCAAGGTCGATAGGAGTCTTGGCAGTTGTAGCGATCTTTGCAAAATCCGCAATATCATAATTTAAGGATTTGGCAAATGTTTCAATGAAAGAACCACAGCCGGAGGAACATGCTTCATTTAACATGACATTATCTACGACTTTGTTCTTGATCTTGATACATTTCATATCCTGACCGCCGATATCGAGGATACAGTCAACTTCAGGATCAAAGAATGCTGCTGCCGTATAGTGGGCAATCGTTTCTACTTCGCCAAAATCAAGAGAAAGTGCCTGCTTGATCAGGGCTTCGCCGTAACCGGTAGAGCATGAACCGGCGATGACAGCACCCTCCGGCAGCTTGGAATAGATATCCTTGATCGCTTTGATCGTCGTATTTAACGGACTTCCGTTGTTGCTGCTATAGAAGTCGTATAATAATTCACCATTTGAACCGACAAGAGCTACCTTGGTGGTTGTAGAACCGGCATCAACACCGATGAAGCAGTTTCCTTTATATGTAGCAAGGTCACCGCGTTTTACTTTATATTTATTGTGCTCCTCCTTGAATGCTTCATAGGCTGCTTCGTCTTCGAATAATGGAGGGAGACGGAGTACATTTTCAGCCATATGTAACTCGCCGTCTAAGGAATGGCTGAGTTCGCCGAGCGTTCTGGATACCTCCGGCTTGGAATTCAGGGCAGCACCTGTTGCAGCAAAAAGATGAGAATGACCCGGATCGATGATCGCATCCCCGGTCAGATTCAGAGTACGGATAAATGCATTTTTCAGTTCCGGGAGGAAATGAAGCGGGCCGCCTAAGAACGCAACATTTCCTTTGATCGGCTTACCACATGCAAGACCGGAAATTGTCTGGTTGACAACAGCCTGAAAGATAGACGCAGCCAGATTCGGCTTGGTTGCACCTTCATTGATCAGAGGCTGGATATCTGTCTTGGCAAATACACCACAGCGGGCAGCGATCGGATAGATCGTATCATAGTCCTTTGCATATTCGTTCAGACCACTGGCATCTGTCTGAAGAAGAGTAGCCATCTGGTCGATGAAGGAACCTGTACCACCGGCACAGACACCATTCATACGCTGTTCGATTCCATTTGTAAAATATATGATCTTAGCATCTTCGCCACCAAGCTCGATCGCAACATCCGTCTGTGGAGCATAGTCCTGTAATGCTTCGGAAACACAGACTACCTCCTGCGTAAAAGGTACACCGATAACCTCTGCCAGCGCAAGACCGCCGGAGCCGGTGATCGCCGGAGTAACTTCTACATCACCAAGCCTGGCTTTTGCATCATTTATAAGAGACTGTAATGTCTCCTTTATGTTTGCGTAGTGTCTTCTGTAATCAGAAAATAAAATCTTGTGTGAATCATCAAGAACAACAACTTTAACGGTTGTTGAGCCAATGTCAATTCCTAATTTGTACATAAAAACCATCCTAATCTTTTTGCAAAATTTTCTCTTTATTGAACCGAATCTATTATAGTGGAACGTTTTACAAAAAACAATGATTTTTTCCCTTTTCTGACGAACTTAATATTTATTTTAGGATTGATTTTCCTTGATTTTTTATTATTTAATTTTTATTTTAGAAAAAGGCAGAGAAAGATTTATATTTTAATAAGAAGAAAAGGGAACATTTTTCAGATTCCGAATATAATAATAAAAAAAGCCGGATGGTATGAAATGGAAAATTATGATCATTGCAATGGAGTGATCCATGTAGTAGAAAAAGGGGATACATTATATAAGCTTTCAAAACACTACAAATGTAATCTCTGTGACATCATAACTGCAAATCCGTATGTAAATGTCTATAATATGCAGGAAGGGGAAGAAATCTGTATTCCGATAGAACAGGAAGGCTCCGGAGATGGAAAGATGCATTATACAGTGAAAAAAGGAGATACCTTTGAATCTGTATTCATGTATTTTGGTGTCGGTCCACAGGAATTATTTGAGAACAATAAGAACTTGTATCAGGTCGTTTTGCCGGAAGGATTGGAGCTGGTTGTGGATTAAGATATATAAAAGTTAGAAATTCTTCATGATTGTGCTGTTGTAAAGTTTTTCGTTCTATTATATAATTTGATAATGTCGGGATACTATCAGCCATATTCTCATTGGATGGGAATATGGCAGTTCCCTGATTTGTGGATATAACAGATGTTGGAAAATCTGTTTATATACCGAAAACAAATAGTTTGAATGAAATTAAAAGGAGATCCATTCATGAAGATGATAAACAAGCTTGAAAGGAAGTTTGGTCGGTATGCGATCAAGAATCTGTCCCTGTATCTGATCCTTGGATATGTCATTGGCTATCTGCTTCTGATGTTTGCACCACAGGTTTTATCAAAGCTGATTCTTATTCCTGCATTTGTTATGCAGGGAGAAGTTTGGAGATTGCTTACATGGGTAATCACTCCTCCGGAATTAAGTGTCAGTATTTTTACTATCATTATGTTGTTTTTTTATTATAGTATCGGTAATCTATTAGAACGTTCAATCGGTACGTTTTTGTACAACCTGTATATATTTGGTGGTATGTTTCTCACGATGGCAGGAACGATGATCGCATATATACTTTGTCAGTATGTATTTCATATTCCGATGTCATGGGATTCTCATATCTATATCGTATCCAGTTATTATATCTGCCTGTCTTTATTTTTGGCAGTTGCAGTTTGTTATCCGGATATGCAGGTACTGTATGCAATGATCATTCCGGTTAAGATGAAGTGGTTATCTGTTTTGTATCTGGTGTTTATAGGATATTATTTTATGAACGCAAACCTGATGGGACGTGTAAATATCGTAATGTCACTTTTAAACTTTGTAATTTTCTATTTCAGCACAAAGGATTTCAGACGGCTTTCTCCAAAGCAGATCAAGCGAAGGAGGAATTATGCGAAGCAGGTGCGTGTCAACAATTCAGAGAATGTGACACATAAATGTTATGTATGCGGCATCACAGATAAGGAAGCACCGGACATGCAGTTCCGTTATTGCTCCAGATGTACAGGCAACAAGGAATATTGCCAGGATCATTTGTTCACGCACGAGCATAAATAAGAGATGGATTTAATTAAGGATGAGAGGATAATAGATAGTTATGTATAATGAAGATAAAAAACTGATCACAGAGATAACCCGTAAGAACAATATGGATGAGAATCTTGCAAAATTTGCAGATGCAGTAATGACGGCAGATTTCGAATATGCCTGTCAGAAATTTGCGTTAAACTATGTCGTGGTCCGTGAACTGATGGCAGACAAAGATTTTGCAGAGGATCCATATATTTATGAATGTGTTATGGGAATCAATAAGCTGGTCGGAACTTATCTGGCAGGAGATGCGGATCAATTGGATGACAAGGATCTGGCGTTTATCTCCGGAATGAGAAATAAGATCACGGAGAAGATGAAGGTACTTACTGCATATACTGATGCGTTTGAGTTGTACGAATATATCCTGAACCGAAAAGAATATGGATTCGAGGAAAATGTGGACGAAGAACTTGAGAAGATGTTTGAGGAATTTGATGCAGAGCAGTTCAGTGCGGAGGTCTTTAACTTCATCTTTGCAGACAAGGATAAGGTAGCGGTAAATGCGAAGATCCAGCAGATCGTAGGTCAGCTTCCGCTTCGTATGACAAAGGCAAGATTTTACGATATTATCGGACAGACTTTATCAATTTATAATGGTTGTGAGATCAGTTCATTGGATGATTTTATAGAGACAGTAGAAGAAACTGCCTTATTACAGCTTCCGGAGAAATTCGAGACAGAATATTCTTCTCTGCATGAAGCGTACGAGATTATTAAAGAGGGAGATTATGCACATCTTGATTTTGACGGATACAGGAATCTGTCAACGGTTCTGGATAAAAGTGCAGGCTTTATCAATGATGTCGTATCTGATTATATGATGCTGATCGAGCTGGTAAATGATCTGTACAGCATGATGCTTGCGGCTGAATGCAAGTCAGGAGTATCGGAATCCTGTATGCGGGCATTATCTATTATCAGACGTATCTATGAATCCATGGAAAATGAAGATGAATTCCCGACGGATGCATATGACATGCTGGTTGCAAATGAAGGCGCACAGGAGGAAGCGGGAGAACACCGGATGGTGCTTGAAGCTCCGATCTATGATATCATATCTTCCAATCAGCCGGATATTATCCGCCTTGGTCTGGAGGATGCTTATCATCGTATTGATACACTGGAAAAGCTGTTATCCGGCAGTATGTTTGTAGATATCGATCATGTGAAGATTGAGACAGGCGCACTTGCGGATTCTGAATATATTATTTCGAAAAAGGATAAACTCATAGAAGAATTCGGAGAGGTATTTACCGGAAACTCACAGGTAGTTAATCGTGCGGTCATGGCGAAGATACTTTCTACAATTCCTGTGTTCTTTAATACACAGCAGGAGATCAAAGATTATATTGATAATGCACTGGTGCGCTGTTCAAATCGCAGCGAGGTTCTTGCATGTTATGTGATCATTCAGGGAATTATGGAAGATTAGAGAGAGGTCTGACAGAGCAGGGGAGTGAAAAAATGACAATAGTAAAGCGGCTTTATACCGGAGTTATGCCGGATAGGACGGCATCCCGACTGATAAAAAGAATAAAAAAGCGGAAGCCCTGTGCGGATGTTTATGTCATAACACTTCCATTGTTTGAGGACGGGCTGTTAGAGGTTTATGAGGCAAATGAATTCCTGCAGCCGTACTATAAGAAACGAACGGATGATATCGTTATCGTTGGAATGTCGATGACAAAGGCCGGAGCGTTTTTTCTTATACGGGATATTATCCGGGATGTATACGGTACGACCGGAAAGTTTGATTGTAAGGACTATTTTCTATATGACATGACAGTGTGCTGATATAAGGGGAGCATATGTTACATATTTTCTTATTGATATTAAAGATTCTGTTGATTACAGTATTGATCCTGATAGGGCTTGTACTTGTACTGTTGCTTTTATTATTATTCGTTCCTGTCCGGTATCGGTTTTATGCAGAAAAACATGACAATTTTATATGCAAATTAAAAGCCTCATGGTTGGGTTTTGTATTCTGCTTCAAAGCAAATTATGATGAAAACGGCTTTGTATATTGGCTGCGGTCATTCGGCGGAACGCTGGTATCCAATGAAGATGGATTTTCGGAAGAAAGCCAGGAAGAAACAGATACGGAGACAGAAGCCGCAGAAAGTGAAAAAGAAACTCGTATGCGGAAAAAAGCTGAAGTCAGAGAAGCAAAAAAACTGAAAAAACAGGAAAAGGCAGAGACACGAAAAGCAAAGAAACAGGAAAAACGCGAACAGGCGGAAGCCGGAAAAGCGAAAAAAACGGAAAAGCAGGAAGCAGAAGATGCTGAATCCGATCAGCAGGATGGTTTGTCAGATCAGATGATACAGGATGCAGATCCCGACAGAGAAGATAGAGATGCTAATCGGGAATTTGCAGAAGATCATTCGGAATTTCAAAAAAGTCCGGAGACGATATTTACCCGTATCGGTAAGAAGTTTGACCGATTTGTTATTGCGGTAAAGGATAAGATCGAAGCAGTTGTAAGAAAACTGCGCCATATGAAAGATAAGGCGGAGCAGTATAAGAAATTCGTCCGGGCGGGTACAACGAAGCAGGCATTTCAGGTGTTAAAGCGAAACGTGATCCTGTTATTAAAGCATCTGAATCCGACAAAGATCAAAGGGCAGGTGACATATGGTTCAGGAGATCCGGCATCTACCGGAAAACAACTTGGATATCTGAGTTTGATTTTACCGTTATATTATAATAAAATAGATATAACTCCGGATTTTTCCAAGAAGATATTGGAAGGGGATATTTTCATAAAAGGAAGAATCAGGGTTTATAATATATTATATTATTGCTGCAATGTATACTTTAATAAATACGTGAAAAGATCTATGGCATATTTAAAAAAGATTTCGGGAGGAAATAAGTAATGGCAAATACAAATATTGACGGAACGATCAGCACTTTGTTTCATGGAATGGATGGATTTGTTTCATCCAAATCTGTAGTGGGAGATCCTATCAAGGTAGGAGATACGATCATTATTCCACTTCTTGATGTGAATTTCGGTATGGCGGCCGGTGCGTTCAATAAACAGACCGGCAATAATGCGGCCGGTGGTATCGGAGCAAAGCTCAGTCCGGCTGCGGTTCTGGTTATCTCAAACGGTAAGACAAGACTTGTTAATATTAAGAATCAGGATGCCATCAGCAAGATCATTGATATGGCACCTGAGATCGTTGACCGGATCACCGGCTTCTTTAAGAAGGAAAAGACAGAGGAAGAAGAGCAGATTGAACAGGCGGTAGAAGAAGCATCGAAACCGGCAGAGGAATAAAACAGACATAAAAGAAAAAGACTTTGCATATCTTATAATGGTATGTGAAGTCTTTTTTTGGCGGTGATGTTGTTTGAAGCGTGTAGTTGGATTTGCCCTCTTTTTCGTTGCAATCGGAATGATATTCAGCTATCTGGTAGAAGGGTTTCTGGAATTTTTGATTATTGTAATCTTTTTTTTAATGGCATATATATTATTTTGCAGATGCTAAAAGTCAATGACCTGACCGGGTTACGGCAGGAGAGATTTTGAGAATTTATGATAGAAGCTTGGCCGGCAGTCTGAAAAAAGAAAATAAAAAAGACTGCCATTGTTTTATGGCAGTCTTTTTTAGAAAGAATACGAGGTGAACTATGCACGCTCAACCTTTCCAGATTTTAAACATGAAGTACAAACATAAATCTTCTTTGGAGAACCATCTACGATAGCCTTAACAGACTTAACATTTGATTTCCACATCTTATTTGCTCTTCTATGTGAATGGCTCACTTTGATACCGAAATGAGCACCTTTATTACAAACTGAACATTTTGCCATGATAGCACCTCCTTATTTTTATTAAACTTATCCTCTCATAAGTTCACAACAAATGTTACTATATCAGATAATTTTGTTATATGCAAGCATATTTTTAATTTTTTTAAAAAGAATAGTGTAGGATTACAATACATGTGTTACAACTGAATATAAAAAAAGCAGAGATACTTCTTTTGTGTTATATTTTAGTCAC
>NZ_WWTL01000012.1:0-97627 GCF_009874105.1 Clostridium sp. BIOML-A1
TGCTGTATGGATTCACACCTATGGCAAGGGAAAAATCTGCTGTATCGTTCCTGCACACACTACCCAAAATCTGACCTGTGAACCATTTGTCAAACTTGTAAAGAATGCTATTGATTGGGTTTAATAGCATTAATAGAGCGTCAAATTCCAGTTTGGAGAATTGAGAAAATCGGAATTTTATGAAATGTTAAGAGAAAGCTAATGAGAATGATGGTAGAAAAAAAGAAATCAATAGCATTAATTATTATTTTACTTACAATTGTTGTTATTTTTATTTGTGGTCGATATTATTTTGCACACAATAAAAGTTATAAAAATGAGGCAATTGAAAAAGGAGATTATATATATCTTAATGGAGTAAGATATTCTCAAACATCGAAACTGGAAAATTATAAAATATCAAATGTGGTAATTTGTACATCTGACAGTGGGAGAAAATTATATGAGATAGAAGAATATCCTGATTATGAATATATCGCGGGATATTATGCATGGGACGGCGTAATATATAAAAAAGATGAAACAGATTGATAACTTCCCGTTTATGAGGATAAAAGATGAAAATTATAGAAATCACAGAAAGTAAAAAACAATATCTTGAGTTGCTCTTATTGGCAGATGAGCAGGAAAATATGATAGATCGCTATCTTAATAAAGGCAGAATGTATGTGTTAGATGATAATGGGATTAAATGCGAGTGCGTCGTTACCAATGAAGGAAATGGAGTGCTTGAAATAAAAAATATTGCGACTGCTCCGGAATATCAAGGGAAAGGATATGCAAAAGCCCTGATTGATTTTATTGTTGAGAAATACGGAGAACAATATGCTATTCTGCAAGTAGGAACAGGAGATAGCCCACTTACAATACCATTTTATGAAAAATGTGGTTTTGTCCGTTCGCGTATCATTCCCCATTTTTTTACAGAAAATTACGATTATCCAATATACGAAGATGGAATACAATTGGTGGATATGGTATATTTGCAAAGAAAGCTATAAAGAAACATGTTCTAATAATCCGTTGACATTTTAAAATTGCCGTGGGTATACATATGCACATACCTATATTGAGTACATAGAAACAACCTATGGTTGGAATGCTGTTTTGAACATTATACAGAGCGGGGATTATGAAGCGGTCTTTAGAAAATCGAAACGGGATATATACGCTGAATGGGTAGCGTGCGTGATATAAGAAATGCTTCGGTGCATAGTAATTGTTTAATCAATAAGTTGTTTGAAGAATTACCAGCTACACAACAACCAGATGCGGAGATAACGGAATATGTGAAACGGATAAAAAATATTCCTTCATCGACTAGAGCTAAGAATTTGAAATATAGAGTCGTATATGATTTTGTAACATTGTTATTTGTGTATAATGAAATTGTGCCGGAAGGGGTGGCGAAAAGACAAAGACATAAAGAAATACAAGAATCCAAGGCAGCACGAGATGCATTTGCTGAATTTGTATTAGAGAGGAGAAAAAGTGAATAAAAAGGCTTATGTAAGTATTATTATTGTTTTAATAGTTTTGGTATTGATTACTGGCTCATATACTGCAATTCATTATTTTTTTAATTATTCAACAAAAGAATGGTTTAGAGAGAGTATTAATGCCGGAGATTACGTGATTGTTGGTGAAGAAATAGGTGATACAATATTTGATGGTGACACTCAGGTTGAAATCTCTATTTTTGACCACATTAATAAGGTCCATATGATCTCCTTTAAAACAAGAATTAGCAATCAAGGGGAGAAGCTGTCAGCTAAAAATTATGATATTGAATGTACTGACGAATATATAAAAATTGAACTGATTAATTTTGATGGTACAAAAAAAGTGGCATATCGCTTTTTCTTTGAAGATTTCAAGTATTAATATTTTTTATATAAAACACAAATGCTAGGTGGATCAGAGAAGGATGCTTGAAAAAAGCATGTCGGATTTCGATGATCCACCTTGTTTTATTAGTAAAAAAGATTTACCTATACTTATGGTAAACGTCAAATCATCCAACCAAGGTTCAGAATTAAAGTAATCATGCCGATATATAATGAAAATCAGTAAATTGTAAACGGAGCATCAATAATTCAGAAGGAGAAAGGATGGGTATAGGAGCAGATGGGGTAATGATGTTTCGGTATAAGACAAACCTCTGAGTATAAGGAGTTTGAAGAGAAAACAAAGAACTGGACGAAAGACGATGAAGCTACTGTTGCAAATGAGTTTATGCAATTATTTGTTGAATTCGGACAAATGAAAGAAATGGACCCAGAAGATGAACAGGTGCAGTTGCAGGTAAGGAAACTTCAGGATTACATTACAGATCATTTTTATACATGTTCTGATAAGATTTTATGCGGTCTTGGAAGAATGTATGCCGGTGGAGGAGAACTTACGGAAAATATTGATGATGTTGGAGGAGTTGGCACAGCAGAGTTTGCAAGTAAAGCTATTGATATATTTTATATGAGCGGAAGGTAAATTCAAGTTTGTAACGAAGGTATTTGCGATGAAAGGAATTAAGATTGAGTTATTGGGGATTGCAATAATACCTTTAGGAATTGCTGTGACAACAAATAATTTTTGGGGATAGATGGTATTTCACAAAAGGTTTTGACAGATAGTTTAAGACAAATGATGAGTGATGGGCTGGCATATCGCCACGATTACCATGAGCAGCCACCGAGAGTTGAATACGGCTTAACGGAACTCGGAACAAAAATGCTTCCAATTGTTAATTCACTTGCTGACTTTGGTAACTACTATAAATCAATTATTGAACAGAATTAAGGACGTTAGTATTTGAAAAGCTTGAACAATTCCAGTTTGGAGAATTGAAAAAACGGAATTTACCTATTAGGACATATAAACTGTTGACAATAAAGCTCCTATATAGTATGTTTTTGGTAAACTACTATATAGGAGCTTTTGTATGGAAATGAATGGAGGATTTCTTGTCACCAAAATAAAACAGCTTGGAGACCGGATTTTCGAGAAGATTCTCAGTGAAAAGAATATTGATGCGTTTAATGGAGCCCAGGGGCGTATTCTTTATGTACTGTGGCAGGAGGATGGTATCTCAATCAGGTCACTCTCGACTAAATGCGGATTAGCGATAACATCTCTTACTACGATGCTGGAAAGAATGGAAAATCAAGGGCTGATAAGCCGTGTTCAGTCTGAAACGGACAAAAGGAAAACACTCCTGTTTCTGACTGAGAAAGCGCATGCCTTAAAGGGTGAGTACGATTCTGTATCTGATGAGATGGGCAGTATTTACTACAAAGATTTTTCAGAGGAAGAAATTACCTGGTTTGAGGAATGCCTCGACCGCATCAGAAAGAATCTTGAGGAGTGGCAGAAGTCATGAGTATTTGTATCAAAGATCAGATTCAGAACATGAATATCGTCATTGGCTGCACAGTGGGGTGTGCATATTGCTATGCCCGCAACAACGTGAAACGCTGGCATATGATTGATGACTTCGCTGACCCTGAATTCTTTCCGGGTAAGCTTAAGATGATGGAAAAGAAACGTCCGCAGAACTTTCTTCTTACCGGCATGAGCGATCTCTCCGGATGGAAGCCGGAATGGAGAGACGAGGTATTTGTAAAGATCCGTGAAAATCCGCAGCATCAGTTCCTGTTCCTTACCAAGCGACCTGATTCGCTGGATTTTGATACCGATCTGGAAAACGCATGGTTTGGCGTTACGGTGACGAGGAAAGCAGAACTGTGGCGTATCGACGCCCTTCGGAAAAACGTCAGAGCAAAACATTACCATGTTACCTTTGAGCCGTTATTCGATGATCCCGGCACAGTTGACCTTTCCGGAATCAATTGGATCGTTGTCGGCACCATGACCGGAGCTCAGAGCAGGAAGATTCATACGGAGCCGGAATGGGCATGGTCTCTGACGGACCAGGCACATAAGCTCGGCATTCCGGTGTTTATGAAGGAAGACCTTGTCCCTATCATAGGGGATGAAAATATGATTCAGGAAATGCCGGAAGAATTTAATAAAGTGTTAGAGGTACAGAAATCATGGAAGAAGTAATGAATGGAATCCTCATTCATGAGGTGGAAACAAAAAACATCATGACTAAGTCTAGTCTGCCGGTAGGCGGTTACTCGGTCAATCCCTATGTGGGCTGTACACATGCCTGCAAGTATTGCTATGCTTCTTTTATGAAGCGCTTTACCGGGCACAAGGAGGAATGGGGCACTTTCCTTGATGTGAAGCATTGGCCGGAAATTAAAAATCCGAAGAAATATGCCGGACAGCGGGTGGTCATCGGTTCTGTGACAGATGGCTACAATCCACAGGAGGAGCAATTCGGGAATACCAGAAAACTTCTGGAGCAGCTGATCCGCAGTGACGCAGATATTCTGATCTGCACAAAGTCGGATCTTGTGGTACGGGATATTGATCTGTTGAAGAAGCTTGGACGTGTAACCGTTTCATGGTCGATCAACACACTAGATGAAAATTTCAAGAACGATATGGATTCTGCTTCGAGCATTGAGCACCGTATTGCTGCTATGAAGCAGGTATATGAGGCAGGTATCCGTACAGTCTGTTTCGTATCCCCGGTATTCCCCGGTATCACGGATTTTGAAGCAATCTTTGAGCGGGTAAAGAATCAGTGCGATCTGTTCTGGCTCGAAAATCTCAATCTTCGAGGCGGTTTCAAAAAGACAATTATGGATTATATCGCCGGAAAATATCCTGATCTTGTACCACTTTACGACGAGATCTATAACAAGCATAACCGCAGCTACTTTGAAGCACTTGAAGTAAAAGCTGAGAAAATGGCTAAGAAGTATGATTGTGCCTTTGTGGATAATGAAATGCCTTATGGCAGAGTCCCGCAGGGGCATCCGGTGATCGTAGATTATTTCTATCATGAGGAAATCCGTGGGACAGAGAATACCGGAAAAAGAAATCGCTAAATTCCAGTTGATATTTCACATATTTTAGGAAATTTAATAACTGTTATATTTAATTATCAAATTCTTCGCAAACCCTTGAAAATACTAAGTTTGTAGCAAGTGAGCTTTCCCTTACTCTTTCCCTTGTGTTATATTCTCACATTGGTTTTCATGAACCTTAATATGGGAAAAAATAAGGGAAAGAAAATTTCATAACACAGTATAACAATAACGACATGGTGAACTGATTGAAATGTTTTCGATATTTAACTCTATAACTGATTATTAAAAGAAAATGGAGATAAGATACGATGAGAACAATTTATGCAGAATACAACATAAATCACGATAGTATTGATGTTTACACAAGTGCCGGATATATGCTTCGCATTGATTGCTGGAAAGCTGAAAAAAATCTAAAAACCACATACGGATCAGAATGTGCGCTTACTTCATTGGCTGTGGATGAGCCTTTGGAATATGCAAGATTATATCTTGAGGGTAATTTACAGATGTGGGTAGATGCAGAAGACTCACTAGAGTTATAATCCTTATCCATATAAATAATATGCAAATATATATCCCATCAATATAGCGAATATACTGAAATAAAAGTATCTTTATAATCAATTTTAACCAAAAGAATATGTTCTTAGAGGAGGTGTCTCCCGAAAGAACATATTCTTCTATTATGGGTAATTATAAATATAGAACATGCTTTTCTTGTGCTACAATTTCTTCACTATGAGTTACAACAATAACTGTTTTTCCCTGTTCACTTAACTCATGCAATATATTCATAACAATCTCACTATTTTTTTTGTCTAAGGAACCAGTTGGTTCGTCTGCTAATACAATCGAACATTTCTTTAGCATTAAACGAGCTAACGCAACTCTCTGCTGTTCGCCACCAGATAATTGATAGACTTTTTTGTTAATTACTTTCTGTAAACCAACCTTTTCAAGAGCTTCATTTATTGAAATATCCGTTCTACCTGATTTTTTTATTATTTCTAGATTTTCTTTTACTGTTTTGTTTTCCAAAAGGGCAAAATTTTGAAATAAAAATCCAACAACTTCTTTGAAATATTTCTGCTTTTTTCCTTTTTTTGCCACATCAAAACCATTCACAATAATAGAACCTTTGTCAGGAGTTTCAATACCTCCAATCATATTAAGTAAAGTACTTTTTCCGCATCCACTTTCGCCACTAATTACCAAAAAACGGCTATCTGGAATTTCCAAATGAAAATTTTTGAACAAAATTTTATCATTATATGCTTTGCATAGATTTTCAATTGTTATCATAAGCAACCTCCTTTTAATGATTTCGGTATGTTTGTTTTTTCAACAATTGTGATATTAAAGAAAATAATTGTAAATTCTATTAGTGCCATAAATGAACTAACAAGAATGCTAATTCCTACTTCAGTCTGTACCGATAATAAAGAATAGATAAGCATACCTACTAATATCACAAAATTTTCCACTACAATCATTTTAAGAAGTGTTTTGTGCCGTTCAAATAAACTATATCCAAAGATTTTCATCAAGGAAATTTTCATTGCATTTTCTCGGAACTCTAGTCTACTTACTGTAACAATAATCATAATATTTAAAAGCAATACAATCGTACAAAGAGAACTTAAAAATCCCACGAGTTTTATTAAAAATGTGTGATTATATAAATACTGTTCATGTACGTTTGTAATTACTAGCTGATAATTTCCAAGCATATCTTCATACTTTTTGCTGATATTTCTTAGCTGTTTTTCATCACATTGAAATAAAACTGCTCCTGCTTTATAGCTTTCAAGATACCCACCATTGACTGCTAAATCTTTGTTTGCCTGATAAATAATTATCGGATTTTTGCTTTTTTCGATACCATTTATTCTACTTGTATCTAAATAGGAAAAGTATTCTGTTTCGCTATACTCTATGTACTGAATATTTAATTGTTGTAAATTATCATGATTTAAAACATGGCTCAAGGAGTCATAGGCTAATTGCTTGTTTTTAGCAAAATATCTATTCTTTGGAATGAAAATAATCAAATCAGAAGATTCATTCTCTACTGCATTTATCTGCTTCGTAAAACCTTGTAACATATCTTTTGCATGATTATTTACATATATCACATCATTTTTATCATTTAAAATATTCAAGCATATTACAGGCTTTAATGTGTTATATTCATTCTTGTATAGTTTATTCCAAAAAGCTTCTTCTTTTTCAGCATTAAAATCAGTAGTCTTTACGGTAAAATAATTTGCATCATAATATTCTTCTAACAAATGTTCATTTGTAAATAGGTTATTATGAATACTACTAATATTAGTGGTAATTGTAAAAACAGCGGCTACCCCTGCTATAAATTTTAACGAATAAATTAAAAAATCCACTCCTCTTTTGTGTGTTGCATTTGCGAATGCCTTTCTAATATCAAAAAAGCAAAAAGAACAATATGGAATAGTGGAAAGAATAATTCCAATGGAATATAAAATTGTGACGAGTCTATTCTCATATGCTCCCGATATATAATTTGACAGCAATATTTTTGCAACAATAAATAATGCAATGTCAAAAGTTACATCGAATAAAGCAGCCTTAAATGCTATGAAACCAGCACTTTCTCCTAAGGAAACTCGTACAACAACCTCTTTTTTTCGCCTAACCACTTCAATTACATTTAGAACAATCATCAATGCAATAATCATACCCCATATAATAAAAATCATGTCCTTTTCCGTAGAATTCCAATATTCTGGATAAGTTAAGCTATATTTTTCTGATAATTTCTGATATGCAGAGATAATATTGTCCTCATTTCCTATGTATGAGATAAAGTTTTCATAACCCACAGAGGTACTTTGCAATTCTGAGAGATTATGAAATTTTACTTTCGTAATTCCGGAAACTAAAGCGGTATATTCTGATTCTTCTATGTTTGCAGTATTTTTTAATGTTTGTCTGATTACTTTATCATCGCCATAAATATGAAGTGTTGAAAGGTATTTATTATTGATTTCATTGTACTGAGAAAAAATATGTACATCATTCTCCGTTGCAGTTTCTGATACATCTTTCAGAAACTGCGACATATCTTCACTAGCAACTTCATAGCGTGATGACGTAAAATATGCTGTAGAAAAGTTCCAAAGCTGATCTTGAAATATTTCAGATTGCATAAGTATTCCAAAAATCAGGAAACAAAACAAACATAAGTTTTTAATTGCTTTCATTTATTTCAACCCCAGATTCCATACTTTATTTGCTTTTTCAAATATCGTAGTCAATATTGTGCTATTTTCATCAACAATCCATTGATCTTCTTGATCTTCAGCTTTTTTGCTACTTGACAACATAATTTGAGTATTCAAATCCTTATAGTCATTAAATAGCACGCCTTGACTTATTCCTTGGTGAAATGGTTTTATCCAAATAATTAGTGCATATCGAACATCTGACTCAGCTATCGCAAGATTTCCATTCCAAAGCAAATAATCAGGGACAGACACACTATACTGGAATCCATCTTTATCTGTGTAAATTTTTACTCCAGATTCTTCTATTTCAGGGAAGTCTTTCTGAAATTCGTTATATGGTTTATAACTCCCGAAGTACCAAAATAAATTATAGCAACAGAACAAAATAACCAAAACAATTCCTATATATTTTATTTTTTTCTTCATTTATATACACTCCACAAAAAAGAGTGGTTGGAATTCCAACCACTCAGCCATTATCCCGAACCTTTGTTTAGTAGCTATTACCGTAGGTAATACTATTTCCTTTATGAGCAACCTCAATTTTAGACCAATTACCTTTACCAACATTTGAACCCGAAAAAGAACCATTTCCATTCTTGACATATGCGTAATGATCTTTAGTTGAATGATATGCGTGTGCATAATCTTCATTAATAGCAAGAGTATTATAACCATAAGTCAAAACACCTTTTCCGCCATCAGATGTAGTGCTCAATTCCCACTTTTTATCAAATGTCTTATTCCCGTTTGTAACAGAAAATGCCATTACTGGAATTGATGAAGAAATTAACATTGCACTAATAGCTACCCCTACAATCACTTTCTTTGCTCTCATAAGTTTTACCTCCTTTGATCTGCTGTATTTCTATTTATATTTTATCAAATATTTTGTATCTAGTCAATCAGTATCTTGACTTATATAGCGTCGAATTGTAAGATATATTCCTTGTAAAATTAACCAAAAGAACAACAGATTTATTGATAATGCTTTTTTAATTACTTCTCCAAAATAAATGATGACAGCCGCACTTGTCAGTATCATCAGTAGGGTAATAACATCCCAACAGTTTTTCTTATATAATTCTATAACCTTTATTTCTATCAGTATTGCCAGTATCCCTGTCCCTGCCACACATATTCCAACAACCAATATCATCAATAACCAATATATGATTCCGGCTATAATCTCATTTGGAATTTTTGTGCTGATTTGTGCCACAGATTGCCCGGCATCAATCGTCCAACCGATAAAAGTTTGTATGAATGATGCTGCATCATGGAAGAATGATTTGCAATCGGAAAGGAACACATCTGACTGTACTGCCTGAAAAAGAGTGGTTGTCAGCGAATACCATGCAAGAAGGAACAAGGTTGTTTGGAACATTACCGTTTTTGCTTTATATTGTCCTGCAAGTTGCTCTTTTTGTGTTTCGTATCTTGCTTTTGCATTCTGATAGGCTGTCCGGTCACAGGCTTCGCATTTTTTATAGAGTACCGGCTTTTCTACCGGTATCTCTACGATTTTCTGATGTGTCCGGGCATAATCCCGTTGTTGTGTTAAGCATCGTATTTTATCTTGACATTCCCCTATCGTGACGTTTGCGCTTCGCAGCTTCTCTTTCTCGTTCCGCAATGCTCTGTCTGCTAGCTTCAAGTCGTTCTTTAATGCTTGAATATTCCCGGCTCTGTTCTCTTTGTTTAATTTCTCGTTCAAGGTTAGAGATTCGTTGAGCTGCGTCTTTAGTTCCACGATAAGCTGGTCTTTCTGTTCCAGTTCTTCTTGTATCTCCTCGGTCAAGAGGAGAAGTTCTTCCAACTGTTCGGCGTTCTTTGATTCTCTGGATTCGTTCATCTATATCACGTCCTTTCTCTATCTGCTGTTCCAGTTCAGCAATTCGGTGTTCTGTTTCAGTAATAAACTGTTTTCGCTGTTCAGCTTCTGTACCAATTTCTGCCATTGCTGATTTTCGTTTTCCAAAAGTTCTATCTTCGTTTTCTGTTCTTCCATCTTGGAAAGCAGTTCCTCGGTATTTGGCAAAATGTTGAGCAGCTCGGATAACTCGCTGTTTAATTTTTGCAATTTCTGATTCTGTTCCTGCATAAGAGAGAGTTGGGTGTCTCGATTCTGCATTTCCAGAATCATTTCTGCCATTAAGGTCTGCTGTTCTTCGATTTGCCCAATCATGGATTCCATTAAGGGTATAATTTCCCGGCTTTCTTCTAATGTCATTTAATCGCTCCTTCCATAATGATAATGCACCCGATACTTTTCCAAAGGTGTCCAGTATCTTTTGCAATAACGTGTTTTGTTGTTTTATGATTTGATTTTCCGCTACTTTCCACGAACCTTTTATTTCCTGCCCGGCAAGAAACTTTTGTTCAATCTTTCTTGCGTCAGCGCCTTCATGGATGGTAGGAATCTGGAGTTTTCCCTGTTTTTCATAAGAACGGTGATCGACCTGATTATGCAAAGGAAGATGTTCATTACACACCTTTGCCCACTCACTCCGCCACAGTTCACAATTTTTTGGATTGTTCCATCCGGTAGCATCGGTCAGCACCCGTTTCCATTGCAGGCGGTTTCTTGCACCAATCTTCTGAATTCCGTTTTCGTCTAATACAGGGATACGGATTCCATGACGGTCAGGGTTTTTCTTATCCTGCCACCAGTTCGGATGGGATTCATCAATCACGATATTTCCGTTTTTATCTCTGACAAAATCCCAATCCTTGACTTCTTTCTTTCCCCAAGAATGATCCGGGTTAAAAGGACGCATAGTCAGAAGCAGATGAACATGGGGGTTGCCATCCCCTTTATCGTGGATACTCCAATCAGCACACATTCCTCTATCTACAAAAGTTTTTTGAATATAGTCAGTTGTATATTGAATTTGTTCCTGTCTGTTCCATTCTTTGGGAAGGGCAAATTCAAATGACCTGCCAAGTTGGGCATCTGCATTTTTTTCAATCTTCAATACCTCATTCCATAACCTTTGTTTCTGAAATGTGATTTTAAATTTTTCTAAAGTAGCTTCTTTATCTTCTGATCTTTTGTATCGGACAGATTTTTGAAAGCGTTTTATATTTTCTTCTGGTACTATCTGCCATTCAGGAGGTACGTTTTCACACATCATAAGACTGGTGTAGACCACTTCTTTTTTAGAAGTGTAATAACTGATTCTCCCGGTTTCCTCGTTTTTCATCACATCCCCATTGAGATATGCGGAAGCGGAGATAACAGATTTCCCTTTACTTCGTCCGACTATTTTGATTGTGTAATGAAAAATCGCCATGTCTGGATTCCTCCTTTCTGACGTATCCGGCATAGATTTCCGGCAACATTGCTTTCAGTTTTAGAAAAAGCAGCATTGCCGGAACGCCCTCTGCGTAAGAGTGCCCTGCGCATAGCAGCCTGCATGGAATGCGCCTCTCTGGCGAAGAGTGCCTCCTGCGGCATGAGCAGGTCTGGCTGAAAGCCCCGCCGACGGAATGAGCCCGGCAAGCGTGAGCGCAGACCGGTTGCCACTTGTGGCAAACTTATTGGGACGACCTCTGGTTGTCCATAAGTGCGCCCTTCATAAAAAAGCAATGAAGGGAATGAAAACCTCATCCCCTCCGCCATTACACTTCCTCCATATCGGTATTTGTTTCTTTCTGCATTGCCTTTGAGAAAAATTTCCCGTTGGTTTCCTGCTTTTTCAGAAAACCAATCAGCTTTGGGATGTCTTCTTCCTCAATAGGCGCACCGAGAACGGATTCCACCGCACCGCCAACCTGACAGAGCCTATGGGTTCGTTTTTTACTTTCTTCGGCTTTCTTTCGCTTCAGAAGTTCTTTCTTCTGTGCTGCATATCTTTTCGCCTTTTCAAGGCTTTCCTGCTCTTTCTTTTCCATTTCAAGCATTCGTTCTTCATAACTTTTTGTTGATTTTGCCATTATTACATTCTCCTTTCTCTTGCAAACATAAGTTCTTGGTTGCGTATCAGAAGAAGCACATGGTATAATCTTCTTGCGTGTAGGTATATCATGGCTTCGGTCTGATAGAACCTTTGGCGGTTTCTTTGGAAGCCGCCTTTTTAATTTGCCGCAGTTCTTGTTACGGCTTTTACATTTCCTCTATCCCTCAAATCACGACCTTCATTCGCTTCCATAAACATTTCCAGAATATCGGTTTTAATCAGGACTTTGCGACCAACCTTTAATACCGGAAGTTTCTTCCATTCTACAAGCTGTCTTAAGGTGTTTCTGCCGATTCCCGTATAGTCGGCAGCTTCTTCGATGGATAATGCAATTTTTCTTTGCGTCATATAATCACCTCCTTATAAATTGCATTATGCAATTTTCGTAATGTAAGTATATCCTTTCTGCATCTTCTTGTCAAGCATTACGAAACGTTAAAAACAAACTTTATATTGCGTATTGCAATTACGGAGAAACAATGCTATAATTCATACATACCGAAAAAGGAGGAAGTCAGCATGAAAGATAAAGAACTACGCAAGCTGATAGGCAGCAGAGTAAAACAGCGCCGTCTGGAATTGAATCTGACACAGCCTTATGTCGCAGAAAAGATGGGAGTTACCGCTTCTACAATCCTGCGTTATGAGAATGGTTCGATTGACAATACGAAAAAAATGGTGCTGGAAGGTCTTTCGGAAGCACTCCATGTATCTGTGGAATGGCTCAAAGGGGAAACAGACGAATATGAAACCGATATTACGGATAAGAGAGAATTACAGATTCGTGATGCGATGGGAGATATTCTGGAACAGTTACCGCTTGCCCTTACCAAAGAAGAAGATGCTTTTTCAAAAGATTTATTACTGCTGATGTTAAAACAATATGGTCTGTTTTTGGATTCCTTCCAGTTCGCCTGCAAAAACTTCAAGGGGAATGATGGTCAGACGGATATTGCCAAAACAATAGGGTTTGAATCGAATGAGGAATATAATGAGATTATGTTCTTAAGGGAAATCACTCCTACCATCAATGCTCTTAATGAGATGGCAGACGTTGTAAGGCTCTATTCCAAGAAACCAAAAACAGCAGAACAAAGGCTTGCAAATCTTTTATCAGAAGTCTTATACGAAGATTCCGAATCGGTATAGTAAGACAACCGGAGTTATGATATACTTACACGCACGAAGCATTTCATCAGTTCCGATTGTCTAATATCGAAAGGAGACATACGATTATGGCAAAAGGATCTGTAAGAAAAAAAGGAAAGAAATGGTACTACCGCTTCTATGTAGAGGACGCAAGCGGCAATCTTGTTCAGAAAGAATGCGTTGGAACAGAAAGCAAAAGTGAAACTGAAAAACTGCTCCGTCAGGCAATGGATGATTATGAGAAAAAGAAATTTGTTGCCAAAGCGGAAAATCTCACAGTCGGACAACTTCTGGATGTGTGGGCAGAGGAGGAATTAAAAACAGGTACGCTCAGCAATGGTACGGTGGAGAATTACCTCGGAACAATCCGAAATATTAAGAAACATCCGCTGGCAGAACGGAAATTAAAAAATGTAACCTCTGAGCATTTGCAATCCTTCTTTGATTTGCTTTCCTTCGGGGGAGTTCATCCCGATGGAAAAGAGAGAAAGGGTTACAGCAAAGACTACATCCATTCTTTTTCCGCAGTCATGCAGCAATCATTCCGCTTTGCAGTATTTCCAAAACAGTATATTACGTTCAATCCTATGCAGTATATTAAACTGCGGTATCAGACGGACGAAGTTGATTTGTTTTCGGATGAGGACATGGACGGAAATATCCAACCAATTTCACGAAAAGATTATGAAAGACTGCTTGCGTATCTTCAAAAAAAGAACCCAGCCGCAATACTTCCAATCCAGATAGCCTATTATGCCGGGCTTCGTATTGGAGAAGCCTGCGGTTTGGCGTGGCAGGACGTAAATCTGGAAGAACAATGCCTTACCATAAGACGCAGCATCCGATATGATGGCTCAAAGCGCAAATATATCATCGGACCAACCAAGCGGAAAAAAGTGAGGATTGTTGATTTTGGAGATACGCTGGTAGAGATTTTCCGTAATGCCCGGAAAGAGCAGTTAAAGAATCGAATGCAGTACGGAGAACTTTATCACACGAACTACTACAAAGAGGTCAAAGAGAAAAACAGAGTGTACTACGAGTATTATTGCTTAGACAGAACAGAGGAAGTCCCGGCAGATTATAAAGAAATTTCTTTCGTCTGCTTAAGACCTGATGGCTGTCTGGAACTTCCGACTACTTTGGGAACGGTATGCAGAAAGGTAGCAAAAACATTAGAGGGATTTGAAGGCTTTCATTTCCACCAGTTACGTCACACCTATACAAGCAACCTTTTAGCAAATGGAGCAGCCCCAAAAGATGTACAGGAATTGTTGGGACACTCAGATGTCAGTACCACAATGAACGTCTATGCTCACTCCACAAGAGATGCGAAACGAAAATCGGTTCGGCTTCTTGATAAAGTGGTAGGCAATGACTAAAAAATTTCCCTTATTTCCCTTGTGATTATCTCATAAGGGCAAAAATAAGGGAAACTACATATCATTTCACTAATGGACAGGCGGGAAAGCCTATAAAATGGGGAAAGTTAGAGGAATAATTATATAAATTTCAGTTTATGAGGCTAAAAGGAGGAGAAAAATGAGATATCCGAAATTTTTAGAAAAAGGTGGAACGATTGGCTTTGTTGCGCCATCTTTTGGTTGTAATATAGAACCATATCGGACAGCATTTGGTCATGCACTTGATACATTCCATGCTAAGGGCTATCAGACGGAGCTTGGTCCGAATTGTTATGAAGGCTGTGGTATCGGTATCAGTAATACGCCGGAGAAATGCGGTCAGGAGATTAATGAAATGTACACATCAAAGAAAAATGATGTTCTGATATCCTGCGGCGGTGGAGAGTTGATGTGTGAGACTCTTGATCATATTGATTTTGAACGCTTAAAGAAAGCAGATCCGAAATGGTTTGTGGGATATTCGGATAATACGAATCTGACTTATCTGCTGACAACGATCTGTGATACAGCTTCTGTTTATGGTCCATGTGCGGCAGCATTTGGCATGGAGCCGTGGCATGCATCGATAGAAGATACATTTGCACTGCTTTGTGGTGAGAAGAAAAGCCTGCAGGGATATCGTGGATATGAGAAGGAATCCCTGAAGGATGAAGAACATCCGCTTGCACCATATAATATCACTGAACAGAAAGAACTTCATCTGTATGAAACAGATGCGACGCATGGATCGATTGCTGTCGATGAAGTATTCATGGCAGGCAGACTGATCGGTGGCTGCATGGACTGCCTGGTGAATCTGCTTGGAACGAAATTTGATAAAACAACGGATTTTCTGGAACGCTATAAAGAGGATGGCTTCATCTGGTTCTTAGAAGCCTGTGATCTGAATGTGATGGCGATCCGCCGCGCTATGTGGCAGATGGAGCATGCGGGATGGTTCCGATATGTGAAGGGATTCCTGATCGGACGCCCGCTGGTGCATGGACAGGAGATGATGGGGCTTGACCAGTATCATGCGGTACTGGATATTATCGCCCACCACAATGTGCCGGTTATTATGGATGCCGATCTTGGACATATCGCACCGATGCTGCCATTGATCTCTGGCAGCTATGCGAACATCACCGCCACCGGAAATAACCTTGTGGTTGACATGAAGTTGAAGTAATGTGTGAATTTCACATTTATGGATAAAAATCTAATCGGCTGTTCACCGTGTTAATCTGGCTCAGAATCGACAATAGAAAAACTCGTATAGTATTCTATTCCATGCATATGCCTGATTCGCTCATGCTTATGTGCAAACTCGCCCTACGGGCTCAGACATGCACTCGCATTCGCTGGCAATATGCATGCCATGACGAATCCTATACGAATGTTTTGTCTATTATCGATCTGAACCGGCTCAACAACAGTGAACAGCCGGGTAGATTTTTTATAGATACAAATATGAGATTCACAAATATAAAATAACATTGTGTTGAGATTATCTGTTCCAAACAGATAATCTCAATTCAGTTTAGTACCCCAAGGGGGATTTTTTAAGTTTGTTTCATTCTAGTGATAAGGCTGATCACGCGTTTATTGATAAGAATATCTTTTAAGTGCACGACAGCCCATCGTTTAAAAATCGATAGTGCAGTCGACTGAGTTTCCTATGATGTTACAAAACGGCTGGATTGGTTATACTCTGGCACTAACAAAACAATAGCATAGATTTCGTTATATAATGCATATTGCCAGCGAATGCGGGTGCATGTGTGAGCCCGTAGGGCGAGTTTGCACAGGAGCATAAGCGGATAAGGCATATGCATTAAATAGAAATCTATGCTAGTTTTGTTAGTGTCAGAGCATAAGCAATTCAGCTGCTTGGAGTATCAGGCTAAATGCAGTATTCATCGCCAGCTTCCGGTCGGCTGTTGCAGAGGTCTGCGATGGTGGTTGTGTCAACAACACTGCAGATCGCACTGTAGAGTTGCTTCCACAGATTGTAGGTGGAGCATATGGATTCACGCTCACATTCAGGCGCATCCTCTTCGACACAGGCAACAGGGGCAAGCGTTCCTTCTGTCAGACGAAGAACTGCACCGACTGTAATGTCTTCCGGTGCTTTTCGTAACAGGTAGCCACCCTGTGGACCACGGACGCTTCGGACAAGTCCGCCGGAATTTAATATAGAAATGATCTGTTCCAGATATTTATCAGAGATATCCTCGTTTTTTGCTACATCCTTTATGCTGACCGGCTTACCATTAGAGTTGGCTGCTATATAGATCATAAGCCGTAATGCATATCTTCCTTTTGTTGATATTTTCAATGTAATACACCTCCAAATTACACGATCATAATTCATACTAATTTTCTATGAATTGATTATACACCAGTTTAAAAGAAAAATCTATAAAAATATTTCCATTATCCTATTGACAAAGTAGGAATAGAGGTGTAATATACATGCATAAGATAAATCATAGTTTGTTGATAGGAATAAGCGGAAACGAGGTAAAAGGTATGTTGAACAAGTATTATCAACCACAATATTTGAATGAAGACAATCGAATGTGTACTACCAGACAAGCGTTATCAGCAGGCGGAATTTACAGATGTTGTCGCTAGAGTAAGCCCGGATAAGAATATCCATGAATGACGAAATGATAAGCTCCGGCATAGGGAGCAAATAACGAATACAGAATAAAATGACAGATAATAAAACGGCAGTACATAATGATAGAGGAAACGGAAACGTACATCAGCCGGGAGAAAAGAACAGGAGATTAAAAATTATGGCAAAGAAATCATACAGCGAAAGAAATTTAAAATTTGAAACATTACAGTTACACGTAGGACAGGAAACACCGGATCCTGTAACAGATGCAAGAGCAGTTCCGATCTATCTTACATCATCATATGTATTCCATAACAGCCAGCATGCGGCAGACAGATTTGGCCTCAGAGATGCAGGTAACATTTACGGAAGACTTACAAATCCTACAGAAGACATTTTCGAAAAGAGAATCGCAGCATTAGAGGGTGGCGTAGCAGCACTTGCAGTTGGTTCGGGAGCAGCAGCTCTGACATATGCACTTCAGGCAGTTGCACATAAGGGTGACCACATCGTAGCAGCAAAGAACATCTACGGTGGAACATATAACCTTCTTGCACATACACTTCCGGATTTTGGAATCGAGACAACATTCGTTGATCCATTTGACTATGATGCAATCGAAGCTGCTATTCAGGACAATACAACCGGTATCGAGATTGAGACACTCGGAAATCCTAACTCAGAGGTTGTAGATATCGAGAGAATCGCAAAGATCGCACATGCACATAACATTCCATTGATCGTAGATAATACATTTGCAACACCTTATCTCGTTCGCCCGATCGAGTACGGCGCAGATATCGTTGTACATTCCGCTACCAAGTTCATCGGTGGACACGGAACAACGATCGGTGGTGTCATTATCGACAGTGGTAATTTCGACTGGACATCCAGTGACAAATACCCATGGTTAACAGAGCCGAACGTATCTTATCATGGAGTAAGCTTTGCAAAGGATACAGCACCTGCTGCATTTGTTACTTACATCAGAGCGATCCTGTTAAGAGATATGGGCGCAACTATCTCGCCGGTACATTCATTCATCTTCCTTCAGGGACTTGAGACATTATCCTTACGTGTAGAACGTCATGTTGAAAATGCACTTAAGGTTGTACAGTATCTGAAAGATCAGCCACTGGTTGAGAAGGTAAATCATCCATCCATCTCAGAGGATCCTGAACAGCAGGCATTATATAAGAAATATTTCCCAAATGGCGGCGGATCAATCTTTACATTTGAGATCAAGGGCGGAGCAAAAGAGGCACAGGCATTTATCGATCAGCTTGAGTTATTCTCGCTCCTTGCAAATGTTGCAGATGTAAAATCCCTTGCTATCCATCCGGCATCAACCACTCATTCAGAATGCAACGAGGCTGAGCTATTAGATCAGGGTATCAAGCCGAATACAATTCGTCTGTCCATCGGAACAGAGAACATCGACGATATTATCGAAGATCTGGATGAAGCATTTAAGGCAATCGCAGAATAATCAATAATAAAAACAGTAGATAATTGAACATAAAAACAATAAAAAAATATGGGTGATCGAAGATCATCGGTCACCTGCAAAACGAAAAAATAGAATCAGAATAGGAGATTAAAATTATGAGTAAAATTTATAAAGACGCAACAGAGTTAATCGGAAATACACCATTAGTAGAGTTCAATCACATTGAGAAAAAGGAAGGCTTAAATGCAAAGATCCTTGCAAAGTTAGAGTATTTTAATCCGGCAGGAAGCGTAAAAGACAGAATCGCAAAAGAGATGATCGAAGATGCTGAGAGAAAGGGCACATTAAAGCCGGGCGCTACGATCATTGAGCCTACATCCGGAAATACAGGTATCGGCCTTGCATCTATCGCTACAGCAAAGGGTTATAAGGCAATCATCGTTATGCCGGAGACCATGAGCGTTGAAAGAAGAAATATCATCAAAGCATACGGCGCAGAGATCGTTCTGACTGAAGGTGCAAAGGGTATGAAGGGCGCGATCGCAAAGGCTGAGGAGCTCTCTAAGGAGATCCCTGACAGCTTCGTTGCAGGTCAGTTCGTAAATCCGGCAAACCCGGAAGCACACAGAAAGACAACAGGACCGGAGATCTGGAATGATACAGACGGAAAGGTTGATATCTTTGTAGCAGGTGTTGGTACAGGCGGAACTGTAACAGGTGTCGGTGAATATCTGAAGCAGCAGAATCCGGATGTTAAGGTTGTAGCAGTAGAGCCGGCTACATCACCGGTTCTTTCAAAGGGAACTGCAGGAGCTCATAAGATTCAGGGTATCGGTGCAGGATTTGTACCGGATACATTAAATACAAAAATCTACGATGAGATCATCACAATCGACAATGATGCAGCATTTGAAGGCGGCAAAGAGATCGCAAGTATAGAAGGTATTCTCGTTGGTATCTCATCCGGTGCAGCTTTCGTAGCAGCAAAGGAACTTGCAAAGCGTCCTGAAAATGCAGGAAAGACGATTGTAGTTCTCCTTCCGGACAGTGGTGACAGATATTACTCAACTCCGCTCTTTGGCTAAGATGTAATTTAAACGAATGTGAATATATAAGTCCTTTTAGAATAAATCATTTATCTCAAAGCAGACACGCTCCACCATACAGCAATGTGGTGGGGCGTGTTTGTTGTTACAGGCATTTGCATCTATATTGTTGTGTCGTTTATGTTTGTGTCGCTGTGCCATGTACCATGGTATAAAACATTAGTGTCAGTTTCGTTATGAAATGCATATTGCCAGCGAATGCGGGTGCATGTTTGAGCCGAAGGCGAGTTTGCACAGGAGCATGAGCGAATCAGGCATATGCATGGAATAGAAACTAACACGAGTTTTTATCATGGTATATGGCACAGCGGCACAGGCGTAAATGGCACAGTAGTTTAGATGCAAATGCTTTGATCACAAACAGCCTTTTATGTTGTCGGTGAGCGTGTGGATATGGTATATTATATGAGTATATGAATATTTGGAGGATGAATATGGAGCAAAATGATTTTTTGAGGATGCTGCATATATGGAAGTTGGGTAACAATAGATAAAAAATACGGAGCAATAAGTTGAGTATGAAGAAATTAACAGAAACGCAGAAAAGTATTATAAAATGGGCATTTGTGCTGGTGCTTCTTGGCCTGATCGTATATGTGTTCCGGGATATGGCAGGACCGATCGCAAAGCAGCTTGTGAAGACAAGCCCTTGGATCGTCGTGCTGATCCTTGTGGCGACATTGCTGTATGGTGTGTTTGAGAGTACGATCACAATGTTATTTGCCAGACAGTATAATCCGACGTTTACATTCAGACAGGCGTTTGGAATGACATATTTTGTGTCATTTTACAGAACGGCGACACTTGGAAGCGGAGCGGGTGTGTCGGCTCTGGTTTACCTGAATGAGTATGGAGTGAAGACATCAGAAGCATTTGGTATGTATATGATTGAATATGCAGTGCACAAATTAAGCATCGGAATTATGGCGGTGATCCTGTATCTGCTGCATTTCCATTATATAAATGAAACCTTTGCGGAATATGAAGCATATATTGGAATTGGATTTGTGGCTACGGTTATTATTACGATATGTTTACTGTTGTTTGTATGTGCCGGATGGTTTCATCAGATCTTAAAGAAGCTGATGGATCTGGTGAATTACAAAGGACGATTTACAGAAAAGTTTGATAAAATCAAAGAACAGTGTGATATCATGGAAACGGAATCAAAGAAATTGCTGCGCCATTGGAAGCTGCTGCTTGGCGTTCTGCTGATCAACTTTTGTAAGTTTTCCTGCTGGTTTATGATTCCGTATATCGTATTGTACAAGAGCGGTGCATTTTCGCCGGATGTGGCACTGGCGATCACGACGGTATCCGTCATGCTGGCGGCAGTTATTCCTACGCCTGCCGGGATCGGTTCCAGTGAGTTTGTAATGATCGCAATGTTTGGTGCGATCGTGGGAAGTGCGAAAGCAGGAGCTATGGCACTGCTATACCGTTTTGCAACATTTGTATTTCCGTGTGCACTGGGCGCGGCCTATGCAGCGAAGTTTGCAGTTATAAAACAGAGAAAGAATAAGAAGAGGGAAGTCTGACCCGTATGAGATGTGGGACGGATGGAAAAATATCCGTCAGCTATATGCTCGATATGATATATGATGGACAGAAACAGGGTAAATACAGATATGAAAAAGTTGGTGGTGGGTATTCTTGCCCATGTTGATTCGGGAAAAACTACATTATCGGAAGCCATGTTATATACGGCAGGCAAGATCCGTAAGCTTGGACGGGTGGATCATAAGGATGCTTACCTGGATACGGATGCACAGGAGCGGGAGCGTGGGATCACGATATTTTCCAAGCAGGCGGTATTTACATATGATGACATGGAGATTACGCTGCTTGATACGCCGGGGCATGTTGATTTCTCAGCGGAAATGGAACGAACCTTACAGGTGCTTGACTATGCGATTCTTGTCATTAATGGCATGGATGGGGTACAGAGTCATACTGATACATTATGGAAGCTGTTGAAGCGGTACGAGATCCCGACATTTATATTTGTAAATAAGATGGATATGGATGGGTCAGATAAAGATGCTGTTTTCCAAAATATACGAAAAAAGCTGGATGGGGATTGCGTTGATTTCTCATCCGGGGACAGAGATGAACAGATCGCGATGGCAGACGAGAGACTGTTAGATACCTATCTGGATAGTGGTATGGTTGAGACAGAGGATATCATCGAAGCAATTCTTGACAGAAAGATATTTCCGTGTTTCTGGGGATCGGCACTCAAACTCTCCGGTGTGCAGGAATTATTGGATGCGATGAATATCTATATGGTGATGCCTGCATATAATGCAGAATTTGGCGGACGGATCTTCAAGATATCGAGAGATGCAAAAGGGGAACGTCTTACCTATATGAAGGTGACCGGAGGAAGCTTAAAGTGCAGAGAGCAGATCGAGGGAACCGAAGGAAAAGTCAACCAGATACGGATTTATTCCGGTGCGCGTTATGAGACGGTAGAGGAGGTTCCTGCCGGAACGGTATGTGCGGTCACCGGGCTTGGTGAGACATCCGCAGGTCAGGGCGTTGGATGTGAACAGGAAAATGTATTCGCAGGACTGGAACCTGTGTTATCCTATAAAGTCAGCTATCCGGAGGACAAGGATGCAGTTGTCGTACTCCGGAATATCAGGCAGTTGGAGGAAGAAGAACCGGAGTTACATGTGGAGTTTGCACAGGAGACCCGAGAGATCTTTGTCAAGGTTATGGGACAGGTGCAGCTTCAGGTGCTGACACAGATCATAAAAGACAGATTTGGCTATCTCATATCATTTGGTATGGGAAGGATCATATATAAAGAGACACTTGCAGAACCGGTAATGGGGGTCGGCCATTTTGAACCGCTTCGCCATTATGCCGAAGTGCATTTGCTGATGGAACCATTGGAGCTGGGAAGTGGAATGCAGTTTGATACGATATGTAGCGAGGATGTACTCGATAAGAACTGGCAGAGATTGATCCTGACACATCTGGAAGAAAAAGAATACCGCGGCGTGCTGACAGGCGCACCGATCACAGATATGAAGATTACAGTGACCGCAGGACGGGCACATCAGAAGCACACAGAGGGCGGTGATTTCCGTCAGGCAACATATCGTGCAGTAAGGCAGGGGCTTATGATGGGGGAATGCAGACTGTTAGAACCCGTGTATGCATTCCGGCTGGAGATCCCTACAGAGATGACCGGGCGGGCGATGAACGATATCACGCGGATGCATGGACGATTTGCACAGCCGGAGATCGAGGGTGAAATGAGTATCCTGACAGGAACTGCACCGGTTGCTACGATGCAGGAGTACCAGCAGGATGTGACGGCATATACCAGAGGACAGGGTAAGTTATCCTGTACCCTGCAGGGATATGAGCCATGCCACAATGAAGATGAAGTGCTGGCGGCAAGTACCTATGATCCGGAGCTTGATATGGCAAATCCGGCATCATCGGTATTCTGTGCACATGGAGCCGGATATATCGTGGACTGGTACGATGTGTATGATATGATGCATGTAAAAGAAGATCCGGGATTTGCACTTGCGGGAATGGAAGATGTCCTGCGAAATATAACGTCAGAGCCTACTGAGGCAGACGAGGATAACCGAAAACGGATGGCGCGTGAGCGGCAGGGCGTAGGTGCTCCGGTGTATGATGAGAAAGAGTTAGAGGATATATTTGTCCGTACCTATGGTTCAAACAGCCGGGAAAATGCAGCTTATAATAAAGCCGGTTTTAATCGGTATAATAAGAGTGTGTCGGAAGCGGACTGGTATGTGAAAAAGGCGGCAGAACATGGTAAGAGCAAGACCACCGGTGCGCAGACACCGGCTGTCGGATTAAAGACGGCGGATACCGGAATTGCCAGACCCGGAGCATACAGGAAGCAAAAGGGCGAGAAAGAATATCTGTTAGTTGATGGGTATAACGTGATATTTGCATGGGATGACCTGAAAGCGCTGGCAGCGGTGAACATCGACAGTGCCAGAGATAAGCTGATTGATATTATGTCGAATTATCAGGGGTATGTCGGCTGTGAGCTGATCCTCGTATTTGATGCTTATAAGGTGAAGCAGAATCCGGGCAGCATTACAAAGCATGGAAATATCCATGTGGTCTATACGAAAGAAGCAGAGACTGCCGATATGTATATAGAAAAGACGACACATGAGCTTGGCAGAAAGTATAAAGTGACGGTTGCATCCTCAGATGGATTGGAACAGTTGATCATCATGGGGCAGGGTGCACTTCGAATGTCCTCCCGTGGGCTTCGGGAAGAAGTAGAACGTGTGAACCGGATACTGAGAGATGATTATTTGAAATAAAGGCTGAAGTGTTATGCGGCAAAGTAGATAAGAGAACGATATAAAGTAACGAATGGGCGAATCAGAAAATATATAATGGAGAAATGGGTATGAAGAAATACATTATGGCACTTGATCAGGGTACGACAAGTTCAAGGGCGATTTTATTCGGAAAAAATGGAGAGATGGCGGCTGTATCACAGAAGGAGTTTACACAGTATTTTCCTGAAAATGGCTGGGTAGAGCAGGATCCGAAGGAGATCTGGGCGTCACAGATGAGCGTGATGATGGAAGCCAGAGAGACACTGGGAATTCCTGTTGAGGAGATTGCTGCGATCGGAATTACGAATCAGAGAGAGACAACGATCGTCTGGAATAAAGAAACAGGAGAACCGATATATCCGGCAATCGTGTGGCAGTGCAGAAGAACGGCAGACCGGATCGAGGCATTAAAAGCAGAGGGCTATGATACAGTGATCCGCGAGAAGACAGGATTGATCGCTGATCCTTATTTTTCAGCTACAAAGATTGAGTGGATTCTCGATCATGTAGAGGGAGCGAGAAAACTTGCAGAGGATGGAAAGTTATATTTTGGAACGGTTGATACATGGCTGATCTATAAGCTGACCGGAGGCAAGGTTCACGCAACAGATTATACAAATGCATCCAGAACGATGTTGTTTAATATCCACACACTGGAATGGGATAAGGAATTACTTGAGAAATTCCGTATACCGGAGAGTATGCTGCCGGAGGTACATAATTCCAGTGAGATCTATGGCTATACAGACGAGCGGTTATTCGGTGGTTCGATTCCGGTTGCAGGCGTTGCCGGAGATCAGCAGGCGGCATTATTCGGACAGTGCTGTTTCGAACCGGGAGATACGAAGAATACCTATGGAACCGGCTGTTTCCTGCTGATGAATACGGGAGACAGGGCTGTTTATTCAGAACATGGGCTGCTTACCACGATAGCGATCGGACTAAACGGCAAAGTACAGTATGCGCTGGAGGGCAGTGTGTTTGTTGCAGGAGCCGCGATCAAATGGCTGCGTGATGAGATGAAGCTGATCGAGAAAGCCGGTGATACCGAGAGAATAGCGTTATCCGTTAAGGACAGCAATGGTGTCTATGTAGTTCCGGCATTTACCGGACTTGGTGCACCGTACTGGGATGCTTATGCCAGAGGTGCGATCCTGGGGCTGACCAGAGGAACGACAAGAGAGCACATCGTCCGGGCAACTGTAGAATCACTGGCATATGAGACTTACGATGTATTAAAAGCGATGGAGAGTGATTCCGGTATCAGCCTGAAGCAGTTACGTGTAGATGGTGGTGCAAGTGCAAATAACTTTCTGATGCAGTTTCAGGCAGATCTGTTGTCCGGCGAGATCATCCGTCCGGTTGTGACAGAGACGACAGCGCTTGGTGCGGCTTATCTGGCAGGACTGGCAGTTGGATATTATGATGATATAGAAGAGATAAAGAGCAATTGGAGCGTAGAGCGGGCATTTACATCGGAGATCGATGAGGAGATGCGCCGGATGCGGCTTTCCGGTTGGGAGACTGCGGTAAAGCGGGTACTTTTATAAGAAGCGGAATTTATTAGATAGAATCTGTAAGCTGTTTTCAGATAAAAATAGCTTCAAATAGCAGGAGATTGAGACATGACAGATAAGATCAAAAACATACTGGAACAAATGACAATAGAAGAAAAAGCCACTATGGTATGCGGTGCAAGTAACTTCAGTACTGCAGCAGTTCCTGAGTGTGGTGTACCGGCGATCCGTATGCTGGATGGTGGAACGGGAATTAATTATGAACAGCTGATCGGTGATCTGATCCTTGCATGGAGACAGAATCCGAGGGATGAGGAAGAAGCATGGCTGATGAAAGACTTCAGTGCTACAGAAGAACGTCATGTGATATTTGATTATTTCCGTCCTGATAAGCTGACAGAAAAGGAAATGAAGGTCTGGAAGAAGGTTCGGGATCATTTCAAGGATCAGTTTGTAAAGAATACAACAAATAATGAGACAACACTGGCATTTGTAGAGATGGCAGGGGATGCTGCGGCAGACATTATGTCGCCTGCATGTTTTCCATGTGGGATGATGCTTGGGGCTACATTTAACCCGGATATCGTGAATATGACAGGACATGCACTTGGACGGGAAGCACGGGCGTATGGCGTGCATATGCTTCTTGGAACACCGAATATCAATATCCACAGAGATCCATTGAGTGGAAGATTATTTGAAGGTTTCTCAGAAGATCCGTGTCTGGTGTCGAAGCTTGCACCGGAGTATGTAAAGGGTGTGCAGGAGGAAGGAGTAGCAGCAAATATCAAGCATTTTGCTGCAAATAATCAGGAAAAGAACCGTCAGGGGATCAATGAGACGATATCGGAACGGGCGTTGCAGGAGATTTATTTTCCGGGCTTCCGTGCCTGTGTAGAGCAGGGAAAGCCGGCAACTGTAATGTCAGCATATAATAAGATTAATGGTACGGCATGTACACAGAATAAATGGCTGTTAGATGATATCCTGCGTAAGTACTGGGGCTTTGACGGAATGGTTGTGTCAGATTGGGGCGCAGTCTACGATCCGATCGCAGCATTAAAAGCAGGAAATGACCTGAATATGCCGGGAGTTACAGCTGATCCTACAGTAGTTATGGAAGCAGTTGCAAATGGGGAACTGACCGAAGAAGAACTGGATCAGAATGTGGCGAGAATACTGGAACTGGCAGAGACTTACGCTGCACCGGAGTGCTATGATATGTCAGCGCAGTATATCATGGATATGTCGAAGCAGGCAGCCTATAAGACGGCTTGCGAGGGCATTGTTATGTTGAAAAATGAGAATGACATCTTTCCGATTCAGGCAAAGAGCAAGGCAGGAAGTGATTCGGTATTTGAGACAGCTGTAGAAGATGATCTTTTATCGGGTGTCGTTCTTTGCGGAAGCGGAGCTATCCGTTTATATGACTGTGGTACCGGAAGTGCAGGTATTACGACAGATAAGGACAGTAGCATCTACGAGGGGCTGATCCAGAATGGTGTCGAGGTGAGTATCGGAATACCGGCAGCAGGGAAGCGTGCAGGCATTTCCACCTATATCTGCGTTGCCAGAATACCGGGCATGGAAGGAAATGACCGGAAGGATATGAAGCTGTCCGCCGAGGATGCACAGATATTGAATCAGATGTTAGATCTGAAACGGGAAAATCCGCTTGTGAAGCTGGGACTTATCTTAAATGTAAGTGGGCCGGTCGATCTGGCACTTTGGGAGCATGAGTTAGATGGTATCTTCTGTATGTTCTTACCGGGTATGGAAGGTGGACATGCAATGGCAGATATCTTAACCGGCAGGGTGAATCCATCCGGAAAACTGCCGCTGACATTCCCAAAGAAATATCAGGATACGCCGACCTATCTGAATTTCCCGGGTGACGGATATCAGGTAAATTATGGGGAAGGTATCTATGTCGGATACCGTTATTATGATAAGAAGATGGTCGAGCCGTTATATCCATTTGGACATGGACTTTCTTACAGCAGATTTGAGATCGCAAATGAGCGTGCGATCGGAGAGCAGTCTCCGGTAGAGATCATTTACCCGGATGGCAAAGTAGATAATAAGAAAATGCCGGTATTTACGGATTCGATTAAGATCGCTGTGGATGTGATCAATCAGGGACCGGAAGAATTCTCTGAGGGTATGGAAGTCGTTCAGCTCTATATCAGTGATCCGTATGCATCCATCTCAAAGCCTGTAAAGGAATTGAAAGCGTTTAAGAAGATCCGGTTGGCATATGGCGAACAGGAGAAGGTCAGCTTTACTCTGAAAAAAGAGGACTTTGCTTCATTTGACAGTGACCTGCATCAGTGGGTGGCAGAGGAAGGAATCTATAATATCCTGATTGGAAACAGCTCCCGGAATATCGTGTGCAGCATGCCCGTCTATCTGGATGCAAAGACAGCGTACAGCTACAGTCTGATGACGCCGATCAAGATTCTGTATGAAAATGCTGTCACGAAGGAGCATATGAATCACTTGTGGCTCAGACTGGGACTTGATCTGTCCGACATTGATTACAAATACGAGTATGAGCCGCACACCAGATTGATCGACTTTGTCCATTTGAAATGTGAGCATCCGGAGCAGGAGGCACTGGATGAATTCGAACTTCGGGTTGGAAGCCTGAAGCGGGCGTAGATCAGGAAGTATAAAAGAAATAGGGAAATTATTTAATCGCATTTTGTCGAATTATAGTTTTTAATGGGGGTTTTAGTTGTTATATGTCAAGTTTTGTTGAATTGCTTTTATTTTTCGCGTAAATTGCTATAATATGGTTGTCTGCAGATAATAGAAAGATGGAGGTATATTATATGTTAAGAAAAAGAAGCTTATTAAAAACAAAACGAATTCTTTGTGTTATGGGGTGCATTACGTGTATGATGTTCAGCACAGTGTCATTTGCGAAGTCTTATGTGGGTAATGTTCCGTCATTGTCATATACTAAGAGTGGTATAAAGGTAACAGGAAATGCAAGTTATTTATATCGCGTTTCCAAGGATAAGATAAGTTCTTATGCCGCAATTGGAGGAGAAAATTATGGACATACCACAAAGAGTGGTCCATTTAATGGCGTGAAGATGAAATCTGACTTTACTGGTACTTCATGCGATTCAAAAGTATATGATGGAAAACGATCAGCAAGCAATTCCAAAAGCATTAGTACAAGTAATACAAGTGCAACAGTGAGCTATTATATTGAAGGTTCCAAGCAGGCATCTTTTACACTATTGGGTAACTAGTAATATCGTTTTTGCAATGTAACACAGTCTGTAACCGCGGGCAGGCTGTATTGTACTTAGGATAAGAGGGGATATTATGCGTATCAGGGATAAAGAGATATCTATCTTGTTTATTATTGGCTTTACTTTTCTATTTATATTGGTATGTACAGGTTATGTCACTGTATCGAATTGGTTATGGCAGTACAAAAAGCAGACTGTGTCCTATGAGTATACAAAAAATTTGTACATACATTCTAAAAATTCTTATAACGCAGCATATATGGATACGGAACTGTTGGACGAACAGGGATATGTGGAAATGGATGTTGAACAGCAGGCTGAGTGTCTGAAGTTATGTAAAAAAGATAATGACAGCATGGTCGATATTCTTTCGAATCAAGTGGTTACAACGTATCTTTCTGATTTGGGGTTAAAGGTTGGAGAGAGCAGAAAAATTGTTTTCTTAGATGTGATTTTTTCATATCAGGAAACATGGTATCGTGATCTGGCAGAGGGACAGTATCCTTTGACAGGTGACAACAGTACATTATGTGCTGTGCTTGGTGAAAGCTTGAAATCAGAAACAGTTACAATGAATGGAACGTCATATATTTGGATTGGAGATATGTACATTCCGGTTGTCGGCGTTTTTGAAAATTATAATGCTTCAGAAGAAGATGATTCTATCGTGTTATTCGGGGGACGGACAGTCTACCAGAATTCAAAATTTTTCCAGAAAGAATTAGGAAATATCATGAATGATGACGAGGTTCAGATAGCAATAGGTTCCAATGTGAAGCCGGTATCCAGTGAGACATTCGAGGATATGTTAAAACAGAATGATAATTTGTATCTGGGTGAACCGGGATATTTATTGAAACGTCAGTTAGCAAGACAAGAGGGTGGTTTGTCTAGAAATTTCTGGGATTATTTATATAACATAAAATCAATGGTTGTATGCATAATGGGACTGTTTGGAATTATTAATTGCGTTATGTTGGCACGCGTATGGACGATGCGTCGCCAAAAAGATTTTTTAGTGATGCGTCTGTATGGCATCAGTAATTGTAAAATTATTTGGCTTGTTTTTCAGGAATTATCTATGGTAGCTGGTATTGGATTGCTTCTGGCAGCAGTAATTTCCACTTCCTATATCAGCATAATAGATGGATGGCGGGCATCGGAGCATATGGTAGCATGGCTGATTTTGATTCTGGTATGCGGATTTGTTCTGACATTGGCAGTTTGTATCTTGTCTGTCTGCTTATTTATAAATAAGATGAAGTCCATACAGGTGACAAAAATATAAGGGGGAGAAAATGAAATTTCGTCATAGAATAAAATTTACAATTGATAATATTTCCCTGCATGGGAAACAGGTGCGAGCTGGAATTTTTATGAGCTTTTTTGCATTTCTTGTCCTAGGCGTAACAGTCTTTATTTTTAAAACGACTGGTCAGTTTCGAAAGGATACGCAAAAGGCTTTTGCAGAGGATATCTCTGGTGTTGGATGTATCGAAATCAGTTCGGATGATGAAAAAAAGGCAATGGACTTTATAAACAGAATGCGCACACAGGCTTATATTGCAATGGCAGGTTCTATTTCTGAATATGAAATTTCACAAGAAAACTGGGATGCTGTCAGCACCAGACAATCCGTGAACAAACGAATATTTGACGAACTTAGAGATGCAGATTCATATACGGAAGTATTGTTTGTTCAGAAAGATGTGTTTTCGTTGTTCGATATCAGACTGAAAAAAGGATCTGAAGATGTGAATACGGTGATGAAGAAAGGATATGTTCCGCTATATGTGGGATATAAATATCAAAAAGACCTGAAGATTGGGGATGTTTTGCCGGATTCAGATGATTTTGAATATATGGTGGCTGGATATATAGATAAAAATCAAAGCATGCCAGTGAATTCAATGGTTACAGTGGATAAATTTTCTTTTTATACGACTACATCATTAGATTATGCACTAATTGCTGTTGTGGATTGGGAACCGGATGCATGTGGAGAAAATATGTATTTTGAAATCGCAGATGGCTATAAGTTTCAAGATGTGAAATACAGGTTGACGCTGCTTGCAGGACAGCAAGGGGTGGAAATTGTAGTTTCAAATATAGCTGCAGTAATGGATGCGGCAGATGCGTCTACGAAATCCATAAGGCAGTATTTATTTGACTTGTTTGTAATTGTTGCAATATCTATTTGCGTATCACTTACCTGTTTTCAAAGTATGAATATTCTTACACGGAAATATGAATATGGAATTTTATACGCAAATGGCTTTAACGAAACAGATATGATTTTGATTATTGTTTTCGAGGAATGTTTTAAAATGCTTGTTTCGTTGATTTTGGTACTCCCGGTCCTGTCAATAATTGCAAAATATTTTTTTGAAGCAATTTATGAATCCCAAAGAATTTTAAATCAGATTATGTATAAAAATGTGCTGCCTGTTCTTATTTTGGCAGGGGCGGTTATTACAGCAGTTTCTTCCGTGTTTCCAATTGTGTTAATAAAAAAGAATTCGGCGTCCGAACTGATAGGAGATAAGACATGATTCAATTAAAGAATGTTACAAAGGTATATGAGACAGGTGGAGTAAAGACACCTGCGTTAAATGGAATTTCGCTCGATATAAAAGATGGAGAGTACATATCGATTATGGGGACTTCCGGTTCCGGTAAAAGTACGTTGTTAAATATTTTGGGTGGGATGGATACGTTAACGACTGGGGAATATTATTATAATGACATAGCGGTACATAAGTTAAAAGGGAATGCACTCCATAATTTCCGAAAAGAAAATGTAAGCTTTATCTTTCAGCAATTTGCACTTATGAAGCATTATACAGTTTTTGAAAATGTTGAAATACCGCTAATTGCAAATGGGTTATCCAAAAAACAGAGAAAAGAAATTGTTATGGAAAAACTGAAAGCGATGGGAATTGCAGATCTGGCAAAAAAACTTCCTGCCAATATATCAGGTGGACAGCAGCAAAGATGTGCAATTGCCAGAGCACTGGCATCGGACAGGGATATGATACTGGCAGATGAGCCGACCGGGGCTTTAGACAAAAAGACTGGTGTGGAAATTATGGAAACTCTGCGAAGTGTGAATGATATCGGGAAGACTTTGATAGTCATTACACATGATGAAAAAATTGCAGATATGGGTGACAGGATATTAAATATTGAGGATGGAAGGTTAATATGAGAAAAGTAAGATATAAGACAGCGAGATATAGAACAGGCGTCATTCTTGTGATACTGGTATGTACTATGCTGTGTGGCTGTGGAGAAAAAAAAGCTATATATGATGCAGCTTTGGGAGAGAAAGAAAGTGGATTAAAAGGCAGTTTGTCTGTTCCGAACGTGGTGTCTTATACGTTTGACGGAAACGGAGACAATACGATATCATTAAATACAGAGAATATTATAGTGCCGGAAACAGATTCCATGAAAACTGTATATTATGAAGAAGTAACAGTAGATAATGCATACAAACAGCAGATTGCAGAACATATATTTGAGAAGGATAAAGGGATATATGTATATGATGGAAGCAGTATGTCAGAGGATATGCTTGCGGAGATGGAAGCATATTATCAGAAATGTATAGACATAGCAATGCAGCAAAATGATACAAATGCACTTTCCATGTATAACGATATGTTTGCGGAGATTATAGAGAAAAAGGCATCTGCCAAAGAACTGGAAGCAGCAGGAAATTATGATGTAGATGTTTATATTGGATATATCAATGGCAGACTGTTTCTGCTTGATTTTACTTTGCAAAATGGTGGGTTTGAGCTGAAACGCTATGCGGAAGAATTAAACGCCGAAATGCTTTCGGTAGAAAATGTGACATATGCTATTGCTCATACGCAATATGGGGAGGGTGTGGAGCAGGATTTAGTACAGACGAATGATTTGAATGTAGCAACACTAGGAAAAGAGGAGATGGTTGCACAGGCAGAAGATTTTCTGAAGCGTATTGGAATTACGGATGCAGAGGTTGTGGAAACAGCAGCTTCCGAATGGTTGTGTTATGATTTGGTTCTGGGGCAGAATGAACCGAAGACCGTTTATGATGGCTATTATATCACCTTTGCAGATACGGTTGATGGTTATTCTCCATATATAGGATATTTTGATTTTGTAGAAAGCTTGAATGAATCCGGGGAACGAAAAGAAGGATTAACGACACAGACATATGAAGTAAATATAAATGATAATGGAATTATAGGTGTGGTATGCCATGATAACTATCGAAGAACTGGGAAGGTGGAAGATACAAAGCTGTTAGCATGGGATGATATGCTTACTGTGGCAAATGACAATATTAAAAATTATTATTCAAATAAAAAAATATCGGGAAATATTACCTTTAATTATGTGGAATTGTCGTATTATATGGAGAAACTGAAGGATGGTTCATATGCACTCAAACCAGTATGGGTATTTTTGTCATTAGACGATATGCTGATTACTTATCATTCGGATGTGTATCCAAATGAATTATTGATAATTGATGCAGAAAATGGAACCCCAATTGACATAAAATAGTCAAAGGTTATTGAAAGGAAGAATTAGTTTATTGCGTTGAAGTAAAAAAGTGCTTGCATTATTTTAAAAAGCTGTTATACTATACTCACGCCAACGCGTTAAAGTGAGAAAATAAATAGAAAGAGCGTTGGATACTCCTGAGAGTTTGATCGGCTCATCAGGTGATAAAAAAGATTTAGGAGGAAACAGCGATGATAGGCGGAGATATGATCACGTACAGACCTGATATTCAGGTGCTTGATGCTACAATTCGAGATGGAGGACTTGTCAACGATTTTTATTTTACAGATGAATTTGTAAAAGCACTTTATGAAGCAAATTTGAAGGCTGGTGTTGATTATATGGAATTCGGCTACAAGGCTTCCAAGGAGATGTTCGATGTAGAAAAGTTCGGAAAGTGGAAGTTTTGTGACGAAGAAGCCATTCGCAGTATAGTCGGAGAGAATAATACAGAGATGAAGATATCTGTTATGGCGGATGTCGGAAGATGCGATTACAAGACAGATATTATTGACAGAGCAGACAGTGTTATTGACATGATACGTGTGGCTACATACATCAACACCATGCCTGCTGCGATCGAGATGATAGAGGATGCACATGCAAAGGGATATGAGACGACCTGTAACATTATGGCGATCTCAAAGGATCAGGAGTCAGAGATCGATATCGCTCTTGAGATGTTAGGCAAATCAAATGTAGACGGAATCTACATTGTAGACAGCTACGGATCTTTATACCCGGAGCAGATCCAGAGACTGACACAGAAATATGTGGCAGTTGGAGAGAAATACGGTAAGAAGATTGGTATTCATGCACATGACAACATGAAGATGGCATATGCAAATACTGTTGAAGCAATGAGACATGGAGCAAGCATGTTAGATGGAACGGTAAGCTCTATGGGACGAGGTGCAGGAAATTGCGCGATGGAATTGCTGCTTGGCTTCCTTCGTAATCCAAAGTACAATCTGTACCATATCCTGAAGTTCATTGAGCGTTACATGGTTCCGTTAAAGGAAAAGGGTGATGCTGTATGGGGCTATGATGTACCGTACATGCTGACCGGTATGCTGAACCAGCATCCAAGAGAGGCCATTGATTTCATCAAACAGGGCAAACACGAATACGCTGACATGTACAGCTACTTACTTTATCGCGAATAAGCAACTGTGAGTAGTAGCTTGTGCTGTATTACAGATATTGTTCAGCTTGGCAGATAATAATATATGAAATAAAAATGGAAGACAGTATTTACTATATGTAACAAGTTGGATGTCAAGACTTGCGAATCATATGGAAAACTGTCTTCCATTTTATTTACGCTTTGGAGACTGTAGATATAATATAAGTTCTACGAACTTCGAGCAGTATCTTCAAGACGTACTCCGTTCAGAAAAAGCATTGCCGGCCAATGCCGGTATAAGGAAGCACGCCAGAAATTTTTCGTAAGTTAATTTCCCAAGCTGGTACCAGCCGACAGTATGGGTTGACGGATATCAACGATCATAGCGAGGCTTTCGTAATGAGGTTTGCGCTAGCTGCCTGCATTAAGCCCATTGTTTGAGCCTGAAAGGCGAGTTTGGGCGACTGCAGGCAAATGGGCGCGTGAACCGAATAGAAAACGAAGCGTATCGGAGATATCCGTCAACCCATACTGTACGGCGTACGGTGTACGGTGGTGTACAGGAAATAAACAACTGTACAAAATGTGGGGTTTGTGGTATTTTTTACTATATGTGTTTTGACAGTCGATTAGGTGCTGTCAGGCGGTAAGAAATGAAAAATAGATTTGATATAAGAGGTGGCAGATAAGATGGATTATAACAAATTAGCAGAATTAATATTCCCGGATATAACAGGAACGGTAGACGATCTCGAAGCAAGATTTCCAAAGAGAGACTTGCCGGAGGGTGCGAAGGTAACGAGATTTGCGCCAAGCCCAACCGGATATATGCATATCGGTGGTTTATATGCTGCTATGATATCAAGAAAACTTGCAAAGCAGAGCGGTGGTGTGTTCTATCTTAGAATAGAAGATACAGACAGAAAGAGAGAGCTTGAAAATGGTGTGGAGGAGATCATCAATTCCTTAAACAAGTTTGATCTTGGATTTGATGAGGGACCATTTGAAGGAAGCCCTGTCACATATGCACCATATAAGCAGAGCGAGAGAAAAGAGATCTATCAGATCTGCGTTAAGAAGCTGATGCAGGAGGGATATGCATATCCTGATTTTACAACTGCGGAAGAACTGGATGCGATAAGAGCAAAGCAGGAGGCTGCAAAGGTAGATATCGGATATTATGGAGAGTATGCAGTTGGAAGAAATCTGACATACGAGCAGATCGAGGAGAAATTGGCAGCCGGAGAGCCTTATGTTGTCAGACTTAAGAGCCCGGGCGAGGCAGGCAAGACAGTTGTTTACAGTGACCCGATCCGTGGTAAGATCGAGATGCCTGAGAACATGATGGATGTTGTACTGTTAAAATCTGACGGAATCCCAACCTATCATTTTGCACATGCAGTAGACGATCATTTTATGAGAACAAATATGGTCATCCGTGGTGACGAATGGCTTGCATCCTATCCGCTTCATAAGCAGTTATTTGAACTGTGCGGATTTGAACTTCCTGAGTATGCACATATTTCACCAATTATGAAGATGGAAATATCCGTCGATGAGGATGGAAATGAACATCAGCATAAGAGAAAGCTTAGTAAGAGAAAAGACCCGGAGGCAGCCGTTGGCTTCTATCAGGAGCAGGGCTATCCATCCGAGAGTGTACTGGAATATCTGATGACGATCGCCAATTCCAATTATGAGGAATGGCATGCAGCAAATCCGGATAAGACGATCGATGATTTTACATTGTCACTTGCGAAGATGCCGGCATCCGGTGCATTATTTGACATGGTGAAGTTAAATGATGTCAGCAAAGAGATGATCTCCACATTTTCAGAAGAAAAGTGCTATGAGAAGATTATGGCATGGGCAAAAGAATTTGATGAGAAGCTGTATGAATTTGGCACAAATGATAAAGAGAGCTTCTTAAAGACGATCAGCCTCTGGAAGATGTCCGGAAATAAAGTCCGTAAGGATGTTGGCAAGTGGTCAGATCTGGCAGAGATGTTCGGCTATCTCTATGTGCCGGAGGATGAACTGAAGCTTTCCTACGAGGTCGATGAGAAGTATAATGCAGATCAGATGGCAGAGATCATCAATGAATATAAGAAGGATCTGTTCTTAGATGCAGAGAACTGGTTTGCCGAGATGAAGGTAATGGGCGACAAGCTTGGCTATTGTCCGAATGTCAAGGAGTATAAGAAGAATCCGGATGCTTATAAGGGATCGATCACAGATGTCTGCACGATCGTTCGTGTGGCAGTAACCGGTAAGAAGAATTCACCGGATCTTGCTACGATCATGAACGTGATCGGCAAGGATCGTACGATCGGAAGACTGGATAAGTTCCTGGCAGCGATCGGCAAGTAAGATAATAGAAATACAGGCAGAGTTTTATATATCTTAAAAAGGAGGCAGTGGCGAATCACTGATCGGCAGTAGTGGAATGAAACGTGGAAGTCGACAGGATTTGGCTACGGATGATTATGAAGAAGAAAACATACGAAGGATACACATATGTAGACGGTGGTGTCTGTGCAGCAAAGGGATTTGTGGCAAATGGTATAAACTGCGGACTGAATTCCGATAAGAATAAGAATGATCTGGGTATGGTTTACAGCAGTACAGTCTGTAATGCAGCAGCCGTATATACACAGAACAAGGTAAAAGGTGCGCCAATCCTTGTAACTAAGGAGCATCTGAAGGCAACAGGCGGCAAAGCCATGGCAGTTGTCGTTAATTCAAAGAATGCAAATACCTGTAATGCGGATGGCGTGGAAAAGGCAGAGCGGATCTGCGAGCTGGCAGCAGATGCACTGGGAATCGATGCAGATATGATCATCAATGCATCGACCGGTGTGATTGGTCAGATCATTCCGATCGAACCATTTGAAGAGCACATGAAAGAGCTTGCTGGCGGTTTAAGTGCCGATGGCAATGATAAGGCTGCAAATGCGATCATGACGACAGATACAGTTGATAAGCAGGTTGCAGTAGAATTCACACTTGGTGGCAAGACCTGTCGTCTTGGTGGAATGGCAAAGGGAAGCGGTATGATTCATCCGAATATGGCAACCACGCTGAACTTTATCACAACGGATGTTGCAATCTCAGCCGATATGATCCAGAAGGCTCTGAGTGAGATCGTAAAGGTAACCTATAATTGTCTGTCTATAGATGGTGATACATCGACAAATGATACTTTAAGTGTTATGGCAAATGGACTTGCAGGAAATGAAGAGATCGTAACAGAAAATGACGACTATGCAATTTTCAAGAAAGCACTGTACATCGTTATGGAGTGTATGACGATGATGCTCGCAAGTGATGGAGAGGGCGCAAGCAAGATGCTGGAATGTACAGTATCAGGAGCACCGGATCAGGACACAGCGATCATCGTCGCAAAGAGCATTATCCGTTCCCCACTGACCAAATGTGCGATGTTTGGTGAAGATGCAAACTGGGGACGTATTCTCTGTGCGATCGGATATGCAGAAGCAGATTTCGATATCGATAAAGTAGATGTAGATCTTGAATCTGAGAAGGGAATCGTAGAGGTGTGCAGAAATGGTTCCGGTATTCCATTTTCTGAGGAAAAAGCCTCTGAGGTATTATCTGAGGATGATATCTATATCAACGTCAATCTGAATCAGGGCGAAGCATCCGCCAAGGCGTGGGGCTGTGACCTGACTTATGATTACGTTAAGATCAACGGTGATTATCGTTCATAAATAAAAAGTGCCACCGATAGACGGTTAGCCTTGATATGATTGGTTAAAAATAACCGCTCTCAGTTTGCAGGCTGGGCGGTTATTTTTTATACTTATAGTGCGCTGATTAGCGTGTTCCAAATGAATCCGTCCAGAGTGGCATATAGCCGCTTCGGATGGCTACTGCTTGGGAAGCCAGATTTGTAACAGATGCACTATAAAATGGAATCATATTTCGTTCCAGAATTTCGACTGTCAGATTTCTAACCAGCAAACGGGCTAGACCATATCCTCTCCAGTTCTTTTTTACATCAATTCCAACTTCCATCAGTTTACCGGTGGGAGCAGCACCCGCAATGGCTATTATTTCATTATCTTTTATTGCACATAAAACGATGGTTGTATTTGTATTTCCTTCTGCATCAAAAGCCAGTGAATTTTCAAAGCCCTCGATATCACATAATGTTTTAAGGTTGTTATCTTCATATAATTTGAACGAAAAGGTATCTGAAAGATGTAATTTAACCATTTGTTTCAGGTCAGGAATGTAATGAATAGTCTGACCAAAAATCAAGGTACTTTCATATAATTCGTCTCGAGTTTTACCTGATAACAGTTGTTTTCCAAGTTCATATTTTTCTTCAGACAGAGAAATGATATTTGTATCTCTGATGCTGAGAATTTTAACATAATTTTTAGCAGCCTTTTTGTTCTTTACGAAATGTGTGCCTTCTTCTTTTAATTGATCTGTTGAACAATTTATGTAGCCGGCAATGTAGTCATATATTTATTATTTATCTCATCTTTATTAATATAAGAATTATTCATGATTTTCTCCATAAGTATAGTCAAACAGGGAGATAAAAACTTATCTCCCTGAAATGAATGATTTGCATTTGAACTGTGCTTAATACCGTGTATCTACTGAAAAGCCTGTTTGCTGCAGGGAAGATTTCGTTATGGTTCGGAACCAGTGAATGGAGGAGTTGTAGTTTCCCTCTACTACTGTTACAGAATCGCTCGTATGTGAGATGACGATAACGGAATGATAATTACCGATCCGGATATGGTCGCCGTTCTTGATTGCGGAGAAATCTTTATGCGTTTTTACAGGTGCATCTTTGCCGAATACAGTATCACTGATCTTTCCGGCAAGGGCGATACAGCCATAGCAGTACATGTTCTTTGCCTTCCAGAAATAGAAGTCGTCATTTGTCCATGTTGTACCTTCTTTATATGTATTCTGTAATGCAAGGATTTTCTTTTTTACAGTCTCTTCACGGGATTCTTTTTTCGCTGCTGTAACAGTGACCTTGCACTTTAATGTCTTTATCTTTCCGTTCTTTTTATAGGTAGCTTTAATAACGGTGGAGCCTGCCTTTTTTGCAGTAACCTTACTTTTCTTTGAAACTGTGGCAATCTTCTTATTAGAAGACCTCCATGTTACCGTTCCCTTTACATTTTTTGTTTTTAACTGGTAAGTTTTGCCCTTCTTCAGCTTTAAAGATGTTTTATTCAGCGCAGCTTTCTTGGCCGTGGTCTTGCTTGCGGTAAGGGTGGCATCATTTGTGGTTGTATTTGTAGTAGAAGTGGCAGTGTTTATAGCTGCGGTCTTACTTGTGGCAAGGGCAGCATTGGTGCCTGTGTATGTACTGACAGCGGAAACTGTGCGCTCATTTAAAGTTGCTGCCTGAACTGCTGCCTGTGCTGGCAATGCAGTTACGATAACCATACCGAGCAGGCTGCATCCGATGATTGTACGTTTCCAGAAAGAATTGGAATGTTTCATAGAAATTACCTCCGAATTATGTAATTAAAATATTTGATCTGTTAACTTAATAAGTTCCCCCATATCAGCTAATGCAGATATTTATATTATATATGTAATTTTAGACACGAACAACCGGAAATATATGGTGACGTCCCATTTTATATTTTAGAATTTCGTACGCAAAAAAGAACTCTATAATGAGATCCTTTTTGGAAGAGGCGCGGCTATGACCCTTTGGCTGATGTCATATATCAATCAGCAATATTCGATATAGCAGATTGGTTATCGACCGGCAGGTGGTCTTATAACGAGACTGCCTGCTTTCTTTAATTCCGTTTCTTTCATATTTGTTCAAAAAACTTCAAAAAAATGCAAGTTAATGATTGATTCTGAACAAAATGTGTGTTAATATAAATTCAAGTTGAACGAATATGATTGATTTTGAATGAAAAATTGGTTATAATGCATATATATGAATTGAATTGCAAATAATAAAATGATTTGATAATAAGGAGACCTATATATATGCTTACGGAAGAAAGATATAACAAGATACTGGAAGCTCTGAAGAACAAAGGAACGATCACAGTTGCAGAAATGACAGAGTGCACAGGAGCATCAGAATCAACCATAAGGCGGGATCTTATCGCTCTCGATGAAATGGGAAAACTGAATAAGGTACACGGAGGAGCTACAGCAGTTGCACACCAGTTTATTGCAGATGAGATTGCGGTCAGTGTAAAAGAGCAGCTCTGTGTGGAAGAAAAGAAAGCAATTGCGCGGTATGCGGTGAATATGATCAATGATGACGATTTTATTTTCATAGATGCAGGAACAAGTACCGGATGGATGATCGAGTATCTGGAATCAACCAGAGCGACATTTGTCACAAACGGAATTGCACATATCAAACGGCTGATGAACAAAGGACTTCGGGCATACATGATCGGAGGACTCGGAAAGCCGGTCACAGAATCTACGGTAGGTGCAGATGCTGTAAATAATATGAAGATGTTCAATTTCTCAAAATGCTTCCTTGGAACCAACGGTGTACATACAGATTACGGTTTCACGACAGTCGATGTAGAAGAAGCACTTGTAAAGATGGAAGCGGTCAACCGATCTTATGCAAGTGTTGTCCTTGCCGATCACACGAAGTTTGACAAGGTTACAGCGGTTACATTTGCAGGAATCAAGAAGGCGTGTATTATCACCGACCGACTTGTAAATGATAAGTATGCAGATGCAACAGTCATAAAGGAGGTAATGAAGGAATGATCTACACAGTAACTTTCAATCCGGCAATCGATTATGTTGTCAGAATGGAAAAACTGGAAATCGGTTCGGTAAACAGAAGCAGAGAAGAAGCCCTGTTCTACGGTGGAAAGGGAATCAATGTTTCGACAGTCCTTAAGAATCTGGGCGTAGATTCTGTAGCACTTGGATTTGTTGCAGGCTTTACCGGAAAAGCGATTGAAGAAGGAGTCGCTGCCCTTGGTGTAAAAGCTGATTTCATCACGGTTTCAGATGGCGTTAGCAGAATCAATGTTAAGCTGAAAGCCGGAGAAGAAACAGAGATCAATGGAAAAGGCCCCAATATCAGCGATGCAGAACTGGAAGAACTTTATAAGAAATTAGATGGTTTAACAGACGGTGACTGTCTGGTTCTGGCAGGAGCGATCCCACCATCTTTACCATCTGATGTGTACGAGAAAATCATGGCAAGACTTGCAGGCAAGAAGGTTGATATCGTAGTCGATGCTACGAAGGATCTCTTGTTAAATGTTCTCAAGTATCATCCGTTTCTTATCAAGCCGAATAACTTCGAGCTTGGAGAAATGTTTGGCGTAACACTTCATTCCGATGAGGAGATTGAAGAATATGCAAAGAAATTACAGGCACTTGGAGCAAGAAACGTAGCGGTCTCTATGGCAGGAGACGGATCTATGCTGATCACAGAGAACGGAGAGACATACAGAATGGGCGTTCCAAAAGGAAAAGTTGTTAATTCTGTAGGAGCCGGAGATTCCATGGTGGCAGGATTTATCGCAAGCTATTTTGCAGAGCATGATTACAAGAAAGCATTAAAGTACGGCGCAGCAACAGGCAGCGCAACCGCATTTTCAGAAGGACTTGCAACAAAAGACCAGGTTGAGAAGCTTTTAGGACAATTTTAACAGTTGGGGAAAAGGGAGAAGAATCGACTGACCTGACCAGATCCTGATAAACCGGTATTTGAATAAAGGAGAATGAGTATGAGAATAAGGGAGTTATTAAAAAAAGAAGGAATTGCCCTTGGTGTAAAAGTAGATTCTAAAGACGCAGCGATTGATTATCTGATCGATCTTCATGCAAAATCGGGCAATATAACAGATAAGGCAGAATTCAAGAAAGGAATTCTTGCAAGAGAAGAATCCGGTTCGACCGGAGTTGGAGAGGGAATCGCGATTCCTCATTCCAAGAATGCAGCAGTTAAGCAGCCGGGACTTGCAGCTATGACAGTACCGGACGGTGTAGATTATGATTCATTAGACGGACAGCCTGCAAACCTGTTCTTCATGATCGCAGCACCGGAAAAGGGCGCAGATGTACATCTGGAAGTATTATCAAGACTCAGTATGTTGCTGATGGATGAGAACTTCAGAGCAGAACTTCTTGCAGCAAAGAATGCAGATCAGTTCTTAGATATCTGCAGCAAATATGAGATGGAAAAGTTCGCGGATGAACTTGGAGAAGCAACAGAAGATAAGAAAGAAAACGCACCGGAAAAGACAGGATACAGAGTCCTTGCAGTTACAGCATGTCCGACCGGTATCGCACATACATTTATGGCAGCGGAAGCCCTTGAGAAAAAAGGAAATGAAATGGGCATTACGATCAAGGTTGAAACAAATGGTTCCGGCGGTGTTAAGAATCGTCTGACAGCAAAGGAGATTGAAGAATGTGATGGTATTATCGTAGCAGCCGATAAGAATGTAGAGACCGCAAGATTTGACGGCAAGCCAGTTCTTTTTACAAAGGTAGCAGATGGTATCCACAAACCGGAAGAGCTTATCAATAAAGTGATCGATGGCAAGGTTTCGGTGCATCATGAGAGCGGAAAGAAAGCAGAGGAAGAAAGCGCAGGCGGAGTTGGAAGTCAGATCTACAAGCATCTGATGAGCGGTGTATCCCATATGCTTCCATTCGTTATCGGTGGCGGTATCATGATCGCACTGGCATTCCTGATCGATACAATCTGTGGATATGGTTCAACCGGTGGTTCAAACTTCGGTACCTGTACACCACTTTCCGCATTCTTTAAATATGTCGGAGATCTGTCCATGGGACTGATGGTTCCGGTACTTGCAGGTTATATCGCATATTCGATCGCAGATCGTCCGGGTCTTGCAGTTGGATTTACCGGCGGACTTCTTGCTTCATCCGGTAATGCAGCGATCGCAAAATATATATGGGCAGGTGCAAGTCTTTCCCCATTCCAGAATTTTATTGCAAAATTCGGTTTTGTAGGCGAAGGCTCCGGTAATACAGTATCCGGTTTCTTAGGTGGTATTCTTGCAGGTTTCCTTGCAGGTTATATCGTACTTTTATTAAAGAAGATGTGTTCAAAGTTCCCTCAGTCATTAGAGGGTATCAAGCCAACATTGATCTATCCGTTAGTTGGTATTTTCCTTGTAGGCGTATTGATGGTATTTATCTTTAATCCATTGATCGGCCTTATAAATACAGGACTTTCCAATATGCTTACATCACTTGCAGATAAGAATCTGTTAGCTCTCCTTGGTCTGATCCTCGGAGCAATGATGGCGATCGACATGGGCGGTCCTATCAACAAGGCAGCTTATGTATTCGGCTCGGGAATGCTTTCTACAGCAGCAGACCTTGTATCAGCCGGTGCATCCCAGAGTGATGCAGCCGTTCAGGCATGCTACATTTCCATGGCAGCCGTAATGATCGGCGGTATGGTTCCACCAATGGGAATTGCACTTGCATGTAAGCTGTTCCCTAAGAAATTCACAAAGGCAGAAAGAGGCTCAGCCGTTTCTAACTTTGTAATGGGTTGTTCCTTCATCACAGAGGGTGCGATTCCATTTGCAGCAGCAGATCCGCTTCATGTTATCCCATGTACCCTGGTTGGTGCAGGTGTAGCAGGAGCATTATCAGCAGCATTCAAATGTACACTGATGGCACCACACGGAGGAATCTTCGTATTTGCAACAGTAGGACATCCATTATTCTACATTCTTTCATGGGTGATCGGTTCTGTAGTAACCTGTTTACTGCTCGGTCTGATCAAGAAAAATGTAGCAGAAGAATAAAAACAAAAACCCTATCCTTTTTAATAACGGTGGGAACAGAAAGAATCTGTTCCTGCCGGATATAAATAAAACAGGAATATTTCAAATGTTAAATCAAAAGTAACAATGTTGATCATGCGTTTGTCCGAATCGGACAAATGATAAAAGAAATAAAAAGAGATATAAAAAGGAGAAGATAATTATGGTATCACAGACAGTTAAAGTTATTAATGAGCAGGGATTACACATGAGACCGGCAGGAGTATTTGCAAAGGAAATGACAAAGTTCAAATGTAACGTAACAATCGATATTGCCGGTAAGAGAATCAACGCAAAGAGCGTTATGCTGATCATTGCAGCATGTATTAAGTGTGGAACAGAGATGACAATTGAGTGTGACGGTGAAGACGAGCAGGCAGCTCTCGCAAAGGCAGTAGAGTTGGTTGAATCCGGTCTTGGCGAATAGTCAGACAGCATTCTTTCATCTGGAAAGCGGGGTAGAAGATATGTTAAAAGGAATAGGCGGCTCAGCCGGTTATGGCATCGGAAAGGTTGTCATCATCAGTGATGGCAAACCGGAATATAAGCAGCATACAGTAACAGATACAGATGCTGAACTTCAGAGATTTGAGAATGCTATGGAAGTTTTTGTTGAAAAGACTCAGAAAATGGCAGATGCAATGAAAGAAAAGGTTGGAGGACATAATGCAGAGATCCTGGAAGGACATATCGTTTTGATGAGTGATCCATTTATGCAGGATCAGGTCAAGGAGTTGATCGGTAATGGCGAATGTGCAGAAGCAGCCGTTGACAGCGTATGTGATATGTTCGTATCCATGTTCTCCCAGGTAGATGATGAACTGACCAGACAGAGAGCAACTGACGTAGGAGATATCCGTGTCCGTATGCTTAAGATCCTTACCGGTACGCCGGATATTAATATCGGAGATGTTCCGGCAGGTACAGTGATCGTCGCAAAGGATCTGACACCATCCATGACAGCAGGAATCGTAAAGGAAAATGTAGCAGGTATTATCACCGAGATTGGCGGTAAGACTTCTCATTCAGCTATTCTTGCAAGAGCACTTGAGATCCCTGCTGTACTTAGTGTAGATGGTATCGTAGATCAGGTGTCCGATGGTATGATGGCAGTTGTAGACGGATGCGAAGGCGTTTGCATCTTAGAACCTGCGATGGATGAGATCGCAGAATATGAGACAAAGCGTGCAGATTACCTGAAAGAGAAGGAACTGCTTCAGATCTACAGAGGAAAAGATACAGTAACTGCTGATGGAACAAAGGTAGCTTTATATGGCAATATCGGCAATCCAGAGGATGCCAAGGGTGTTGTAGCTGCTGATGGTGAAGGCGTAGGCTTATTCCGTACTGAGTTCCTGTTCATGGGAACAGACAGCTTGCCAACAGAGGACGAGCAGTTTGAAGCATATAAGGCAGCAGCCGAGACGATGCAGGGTAAAGAAGTTATTATCCGTACACTGGATGTCGGCGGCGACAAAGATATCCCGTATCTCGGATTGGAAAAAGAAGACAATCCGTTCCTTGGTTTCCGTGCAGTCAGATATTGTCTGAAAAATGAGGACAGCTACAAGGTACAGCTTCGTGCATTGCTTCGTGCGAGTGCATTTGGCGATATTAAGATCATGGTTCCGCTTGTTACCTGTGTGGATGAGATTCGACGGGTAAAAGAACTGGTAGCGGAACTTAAGAAGGAGTTAGATTCAGAGAAAATCGCATATAACAAGGATATTCAGGTCGGCGTTATGATCGAGACTCCTGCAGCCAGCCTGATCGCAGATCTTCTGGCAAAGGAAGCTGATTTCTTCAGTATCGGTACAAATGATCTGACCCAGTACACAATGGCAGTTGACAGAGGAAATGCCAAGGTTGCATATCTGTATTCCGCATACAATCCTGCTGTTCTTCGTTCTATGAAGAATGTTATTGAAGCAGGAAATGCAGCAGGCATCATGGTAGGTATGTGTGGTGAAGCAGCTGCTGATCCGTTACTGATCCCACTTCTGATCTCCTTTGGACTGGGAGAGTTCAGTGTATCGGCAACTTCTGTTTTAAGAACCAGAGGCACGATTGCCAAATGGTCAAAGGCAGATGCAGATGCTCTTGCAGCAAAAGCATTGTCCTTATCCACAGAAGCTGAAGTGGCTGAACTGTTAAAAGTCTCCGCAAGATAAGCGAAAAGCCCATATCTGTTTTGTTTGGAACAGAATGAAAGATATTAAAAGCAACTAGTACTATAATTACACCTATTATTCCGCAAGTCGTTTGCACTCTATTTCAACGCAGCGGTACTAAGCTCCTTGCCTATGGCAACTCGCTAAGGACCGGCGTTGAAAAAGGCTTGCTACATAATAGTGTAATATATAGTAACTGTTGCTTTTGTAATATATCGGATAGTTCCAAACAAAATAGATATGAAAGTTTCTGCAATTAGCGCAGGATGGGTTTAAAAGTGCATTATTTTCTGAGACGGTTTTCTGCATATTTGAACAGCCGGGTAAATGTCAAGAATAAATTTTTTACAAAATTTGAAAGCTTGAGTGTGGGTTTTTCCGAATTTCTTACGAAAATTAATTTGCACTGGAATTTTATGGAAAATATTTGGTAATATTAATAATATAGAAGTCTGAAATAAAAAAGTTATTTTTTAGCCGTAGCGGCAAGACGAAACAGGGCACATGTTGGCAGTTGGAGATGTTTTCAATAGGTAGAGAGGAAGATAGGTTATGTTTGAAAACGAAAAAGTGAAACATGTAAAATTTGGTGAGGGGAATGTAGTTGAATGTGATGGTACACACATCCGTATTTTATTTCAGTGTGAGAATATAGAAAAGACTTTCACTTATCCGACCGTATTTGAGAAGTTTGTAAGATTTGACAGTCAGGACGCACAGGATAGGGTCACAGATGATCTGAATACCGCAAAAGAGGAGGCTGCAAAGCTGGAAAATCTCAGAAAATTATTCATGGCTGAGCAGGCAAAGAAGCGAAAGCTGGAGAAAGCAGCCAAGGCAGCAAAGAAAAGATAAAGCAAGAGCACCCGGTCGGGGGATCAGCCCATCTTCTTCCATTGAGCGAAGACTGTTGGTCAGAACCTTCTGGCTGATACCGGTCAGATCATGTTTAAGTTCGTTGAAATAAGGCTACCGCAATCCCACTGGCTTTAGACAATGGGTAGTTCACTACTGAGAATACTTACTTCATAAAAACTTCATACAAAAAAGTTCTTGACTTGGAGTAAGGTTCAAAGAGTATGATAGGAGTGTACGAAAAAGGTATGCTCCTTTTTCGTATATAAATACGGGAAACATCAGAACATAAGAGCATAAGCTCTGAAGCAGGTTTAAGTAAGATGGAGAGTGATAGTATGAAGACTACAAGCAGAGAAGAATTTGAGAAGCAGAACGTATTTGGAACAGGAACAGCAAATACAGCATATGCACAGTATTTTATCGGAGATTCCTTTTTGAATCCACTGACCGATCCCAATAAGACAGCAGTATTTCTTGCAAATGTAACATTTGAACCGGGATGCCGTAACAATTGGCATATCCATCACGCAACAAAGGGCGGTGGACAGCTTCTGATCTGCACAGCCGGAGAGGGCTGGTATCAGGAAGAAGGAAAAGAGGCAGTCAGTCTTGTACCGGGAACTGTAATTACGATTCCGGCAGAGGTAAAGCACTGGCATGGTGCAAAGAAGGATAGCTGGTTTTCCCATATCGCAGTAGAAGTACCGGGGGAGAATTGCAGTAATGAATGGTGCGAACCGATTACAGATGAAGAATATAATAAGTTAGCATAGGAAAGGTGGATCTATCATGGCAGTAAAGCAGACAGCAGGAAGAACACAGCTTGGAGAATTTGCTCCAAAGTTTGCAGAATTAAATGATGATGTATTATTTGGTGAGGTATGGAGCAGAGAAGATAAACTGTCCCTCAGAGACAGATCTCTTGTAACCGTAGTTGCATTGATGGCGCAGGGACTTACAGACGAATCTTTTCGTTATCACCTGATGAGTGCAAAGGCAAATGGAATCACGCAGGAAGAAATCGCTGAGATCGTTACACATGCAGCATTTTACTGTGGATGGCCAAAGGCATGGGCAGTATTCCGTATGGCAAAAGAAGTCTGGGCAGAAGAAGATAAGTAGGAGACGGCATGGAAAAGTTAGTATTAATACATGTAGATGACATCGAATATCACAAGATACGGAACATTGCGAGCCGGATGAAGATCACTGTAGACCGGATACCGGAAGAAATAGTGACAGCGAATTATAAGTTGGGCGAGCTTGTAAATGGAGTCTATAAAAACGCCGCAGATACGATAGATGGAACTGGTCGGGAACAGGAAAATGTGACAGGACATTCTTCGGAGACAGGGGTGATGAACGCACAGGCAAAGAGCCGTGCAGACAGCTTAATTCTGGTATGCAATCTGAAAGAAAAACGGCTGGATAAGATGTTGTTTGAGCTTCGTCATGCTGAGGTGAAGGTTATGTACAAAGCCATTCTGACACCAAGTAATCAGAACTGGACAGTTCCGATGCTGATGCAGGAGCTTCGCAGAGAACGATTTGCAATGATGAGAAAGTAAAAAAAGATCGTACAGGGATGAATTTGATTCTCCTGTACGATCTTTTTTATATAGTACGATTTATATATAACAGGTAAAGCTCCATATGTCGTTTATACTTTCGGCTGCTGTTGGGTGATACAGTGGATGTTACCGCCGCCGTAAGCAATTTCTTCGGTACGGACACCGACAACCTTACGTTCCGGGAACATGGACTGCACCTGACGGATTGCAAGAGCGTCATTTTCGTCACCGTACTGTGGCAGGATGATGCCGCCATTTACGATCAGAAAATTCAGATAAGAGGCGATCGCAAGGTCACCGTTTTTTCTTGGAGTGCTGCCGGGAACTGCATCGACTGTTTCCATGCCCTTCAGATAAACCGGAGCTTTGGTTGTACAGAGCTTATGGACGATCAGCTTCCTGCCTTTGGCATCTACAGCATTTGACAGGGTGCGGTAAGCGGCCTGTGCTTCTTTATAGAATGGGTCAGTCGGATCATCCGTATAGATGCAGGCAACTTCACCGGGACGGATGAAGCAGGCAACATCATCGATATGTCCATTTGTCTCGTCGGGATCGATGCCGTCCTTGATCCAGATGATCGTATCGACATTCAGATAATCTTTTAATTTCTGCTCGATCTGAGCTTTTGTGAGATGAGGATTTCTTCCCTTTGACAGCAGGCACATCTCGGTGGTGATCAGTGTACCTTCCCCATCGACATGAAAAGAGCCGCCCTCTAATACGAAATCATCGGTTCGGTAAGAATCAATCTGTTCCAGTTCGCAGATCTTGGATGCGATCCGGTCGTCCTTATCCCAAGGAAAATACAATCCGTCGACCAGTCCGCCCCAGGCATTGAAGGTCCAGTCACAGGCGCGGGTTTCGCCTTTATCATTTATCAGAAAAGATGGTCCCATATCTCTGCACCATGCATCGTTGCTGCTCATTTCAACGATCCGTACGCCGGCAGGCAGCATGGCTTTTGCATGTTCATATTGTGCGGCAGATACGCACATCGTAACAGGCTCGAATTCTGAGATCGCAGCAGCTACATTTGCAAATGTTTTTTGTGCCGGTTTCGCACCGGCTCTCCAGTTGTCGGTTCGTTCCGGCCAGATCATAAAGATCTGCTTTTGTTCTTCAAATTCTCCCGGCATACGGAAACCGTCAGCCTTCGGGGTAGAGTTTATAATACGTTTCGCCATTCATGTATCCTCCTTGTATCGTAAATGAAATATCCATATCGTGTTTGAAAAATCATCTCCTGAAGGCAGGAGATTTTTCAGTCTTATATTTGATAAAACAAAAAACGGAGCAACTCATTTTCTGAATTGCTCCGTTGCATGTGTCTGTATTTATTTCTTATTACGATAGCACAGAGATTATTGAAAATCAATATGGAATTGGATCTTACAGATCATTTACCCGTCCCATGAACAGGATCATTCCGGTATCCTGATCTTCAATGACATAGACAAATGGCTGGTCAACGATGAAGTTATAGGTTTCTTCCGGTGGCATCATAGCAGTTTCCTTTATTATGATATCCGTCTCCGCGGCAGCCTTTGTTCCGTTTTCATCAACGATCACTTTTGCTTTGTGAGAAACGGAAGATACCGCGATGCCATCTGCGATCTTTGAGAAATCAGCAAAAGCATATGCAGACCGGATTCCAAGTCTGTTCAGGATATCATCCAGACCGTTGATACTCTGTTCATCTGTGAATTTTGGAAGTTGAATGGTCTCTATCTCAGGAGAATCAGCATTATCCAGAGAGTCGATAAGTGCCTGTTTCTCATCACTGCTTAAAGCATCGAACAGGTTGGTGATCGTATCGCCTTCTTTAGATGGAAGGAATACTTTCATTACAACAGAATCACCATCGTAAGGAAGTACGATTCCTTTTATCGATCCGTTATCCGCATAAGAGAATCGTTCATCGTACAGATGCATCATTGGTACGGTAGAATCTCCGCTGGTTCCGTGGAAAGTATCATCGTATGTGTTATCCTCTGTAAATGGTGTCTGCCATTTTCCTTCAAAGTAAACTGCATTAATGAGCATCATAACAGTATTTGTCGGAAGTTCATTCATGATGGATGGGATCATCTGATTTGTATGTTCATTTACCCAGTTGTTTACATCCTTCACAACCTGATCGGCATGATCCGTAAAATCGGCTTCATATATCTCACCATGGTAATAGGTCTTGGCCGGAAGTAGAAAATCATCTGAGATATTAGACGCCCAGTCTTTTCCGGTGGTCATCCAGATGGAATTTGCAGTATTTACATATGTCTGCTTGGACCAGTCTTTGTTCAGATAGCTTTGCATTTCTGTATTCCAGGTTGAAAGATCTTTGATGCCAAGTGTTGATTCCAGTTCCGTTTTCGTTTCGCCCCCGGCACCCTGATCGAGCATGGACAGTGCGCTGGAAATACTGTAAGGGGAATAAAAACAGTTGCTGTCTTTTGGAAGTGCATCATACAGGTCAAATGCAAAATTGTTGACACCGTTTTTAAGTTCCTCATAGGAATCGACGGGCGCCGGTTTTGCTCCGACTGCGATGTCACTTCCGAGTTCCTTTGATGCTAAAAGTTTTTGTTTGGTGACGCTGCCGCCATTATTATCTGCGTTTCCGCATCCTGCAAGACTTGTGCACAGACATGCACCAAGTAATAAGCTGATTATCTGTTTATTCATAAAAAATCCTCCATTTCTTTCGTGGTTAGATATGAATAATACTAACATATATCAGTGAATAAGAATATTCAAAAATATATATAGTCTTATCAATGTCCGGTTTATTTGCTTCTTTAATTTACATACGAAAGAAAATGGAGGATTTATGGAATTATTTTAAAAATTTTTATTCTTCGGTCACGGAATAGGTGGCAGCTTCATCTGATAAGGATTCCGCATCTACACCGAGATCTTTTTCCGCATTTACAAACCATGCCGGAGTATCGGAAGATACATTCATGTTGTTGAAGATATAAGTACCATCTGCATCAAACAGATATTCGGCATAGCCATAATCATCGGCAGTTCCGCCTATGACGATCACATGTGTGATATGATCGGCATCCGTGTAATCATATCGGAAGTAGGTATCTGTACTGCATTTGTCTGTGATATCGGTCTGCTGTCCGTTCAGGGTGAAATACAGTCTTCCGGCTTTCGCGGTGACATAGGTTTGATCGGTTGATTCGATACGGAAAGACATGGTAGCGTCTTCTGCATCGCATTCGACCTTCGTACCATTTGCAGTAGAGAATACCTTATGCACCCAGGTGCTTCCGGTTGCTGCCAGACAGATGCCATTTGACAGACAGAAGATGGCTGCCAGTCCGGCAACTGCGTAGGAAAGTCTGCGTGTGATCGTGTGGATCCGCAGCTTCTTTGAGCGTTCCGGGGTGATGTTGATGACTGCATCTGAGTGGATCATGTCAAATGTTTTCTTATAGCGTTCTTTATTCTGATTGTTCATAGTCCCAAGCCTCCTTTAGGGTGTCGCGAAGCACGGTACGTCCGCGGTTTAACCGGACCTTTACGTTGCTTTCGCTGATCTTTAGAATGTCTGCAATTTCCTTAATGGAATAGTTTTCATAATAAAACAGATGGATCACTGTCCGGTATTTTTCCGGCAGCTTCATGACTGTTTCAAATAATTCCTGGCTTTCAGTATCAGAAAAATTCAGTTGTTCCATATAATCTTCCAATGATGTCCGGTTCCTGTGCCAGAAGGTGCGAAGCATATTTTTTGACTGATTGATCGTAACCCGGATCAGCCATGCCCGGATATGCATTTCATCGTTAAAATCCGCGGCACCTGAATGATAGCGTAGAAATGTTTCCTGAACAACATCTTCGGCATCCTCCCGGTTTTGACAAATGGAAAATGCAATGCGGAACAGATTGTCCTGATACATTTGTATAACAGTTTGTGTTGGTAATCGCATAGTCACATCCTCTTTTCTTGTGTTAAAAGGCCTTTCAATAATAACACAATTCATCCGGTTTAAAGGTTACAAAAATACAAATTATACTTGCATAAAATTTGTATTGTTTTATCATTTGATAGTGTAGGTATGAAATGACAGAAAGAGAGAAAAGATAAAATGGTAAAATGTTTGTTAGTTGGCGTTGGAGGCGGCATAGGTGCAATTCTTCGATATTTGATTGGTTTAATACCGGTGGGAGCACAAAACAACTTTCCGATAAAAACATTATTGATTAATGTAATAGGAGCATTTGTTATTGGCTTAATTTCTGTGTTGGCAGAAAAGTATCAGGTATCACCACTTCTGGTTTTGACATTAAAGACGGGAGTGTGCGGTGGATTTACGACGTTTTCTACATTTGCACTGGAAACAGATCAATTAATACAGAGCGGGAATTACGGATTTACGATACTTTATATAGGATTAAGTGTGATATTAAGTGTTGCTGCGGTATTTGCTGCACAAATACTTATGAAGTAACGATGAAACGATGAAGATTTATGGGAATAGAGGGCTGACGATATGGATAAGAGAGAGCAATATATAGATAAACAGATTATAGAGCAAATAATGGAACTGCGAAAGCAGCTCCACCGGATCCCGGAGCATTCCATGCAGGAAGTAAAGACAAAACAGTTGCTGATGGATTTCTTAAAATCGCATACAGCATTAGAGATCGTAGATTGTGGGGCATGGTTTTATGCGGTGAAAAGAGCATATGATCGGGTAACCACAGAAAATGATAAAACATTCCATGTGAGTGAAGTGGCTGCGGAAATACCAGAGCAAATGACGGAATATAAGCCACCGATTGCATTTCGGGCAGATATGGATGCGGTATGTGGCAAAGATGGAAAGCCGGGGCATTTCTGTGGACATGATGGACACAGCAGTGTGCTATGTGGACTTGGCTTGTATCTGGACAGCAGAAAAGAGCCGTTGGCACAGGATGTATATCTGATCTTCCAACCGGCGGAGGAGATCGGAAAGGGCGCAGAGCTTTGCAGAAGCCTGATCAAAGAAAAGCATATCGGAGAAATCTATGGCTTTCATAATATACCGGGGAAGCCGCTTGGAACGGTACTTGTGAAGGATGGAACATTTGCATGTGCTTCAACGGGCTTAGAGATCCACATGACAGGAACGCCGAGCCACGCAGCATATCCGGAAGCTGGCAGAAATCCCGGATATGCACTTGCCGGACTTCTGCTTCAGATTGAAGAACTGACAAAGCAGTTTAATGAGACGAAGGGATTTGTCCGCATGACTTTGATTGGGATGAAACTTGGAAGTGAGAACTACGGTGTAGCGGCATCGGACGGGTATCTGAGACTTACCGTTCGAAGCGGAGGTGAACAGGTATTTCGTGAGTATCTGGCAGAGATCCGTAAGCTGGCAGAGGTTATGGCACAGAAGGAAGAACTGGAACTTTCGATAAAGGAGATTGAACGGTTTCCATCTACGGATAATCATGCGGAACAGGTGCAGAAGATCCGGGCGTGTGCGGCTTCTCACCAGATCCCATATATAGAGCTGCCTGAGCCGATGCGCTGGTCGGAGGACTTTGGCTGGTACTTGCAGGAGACAAAGGGCGCATTTTTCGGCATTGGTGATGGAGAGGATTATGCTCAGCTTCACACGGAACATTTTGAATTTCCCGATTCCATACTTGAAACCGCAGTTACTATGTTTGCCGGGTTGTGTGTTGACATAAAAGAGGGGGAATGTTAATATAATATCAAAAGATGCTACCGATAGACGGTTAGCCTTGATAATGTTTTGGTCACAAAAAGGACCGCTCACAGTTTACCGGGCTGGGCGGTTTTTTTGTGCCTATTTATTGCTCTTAGAACCAACGGTATAACCAAGAGCAAAGCAAGTAATGCATAAGCTGATAATGGCTATAAAAAGCTCCGTTGTAAGCATAAGCACCGACCTCCTCAACAGATTTCCATAAATGGATTTCTATGTAAACACAGGCTATAACTCCTGTGGAGAAGACTGACCGCCTACCGAATAGGGTAGCACCGTGATTATTATATCAAACAAATGTTCTGCATGCAACTTTAAATAATTATAAATGCTCACTTGTCAGATAACATAAAGCTGGTATATAATGAAAAAAGAGCAGAGAGGTTCGACGATGTGCGAATTCTCTGTTTTTTTACTTTATAGGAAAGTATGCCCTATTCATAAGTCTATTGTTGATGATTGAGGGATGGGAAATAAGTCTTTAATAATAATTTAAGCCCAATGTGGCTAAAAGGAGAACATAATGAACAGACCAATGAGAAGACAAAAATGTGAAGTTACAGATCCGGTGAAGATCGAGCAGATCATAAAGAAAGCAGGCGTGGTTCATCTTGGGATGGTGGATGAGGGAAAGGCATACATCGTTCCATTGCATTATGGATATATTTATAAGGATGGAGGACTTACGTTATATATGCATGGCGCAACGGAAGGACGCAAATATGACGTGATCGCAGCTAATCCAAATGTATTTATCGAGATTGATACAGATATGGTACTGACCAGTGGTGGTGAAGTTCCATGTGAATATGGGGCATATTATGCTTGCGTGATGGGTGAAGGAACTGCCAGCATTCTGACCGATGTTGATGAGAAGGTTATGGGACTGGAGCTTCTTATGAAGAACCAGACAGGAAGAGATTTTATCATTACAGAGTCAATGACAAAATCAGTAAATGTGATCAAAGTTGTTATTCCCGAATTATCGGTAAAAATGAATCAAAAAAAATGAAAAGAACATTAAGAAAAAGTAATAGTTTATCACATATAAATTGTGCTATCATGGGTAAGAATAAATAGCCGGTTTGAGAAAAAAGCAAGGAATTGGAAAATAGTTGGCAGTAGTTGAATGATATAAGAGACAGAGATTAGGGAATTCAGGAGAATCCAAAATGGAAGCGAATCGTATCGAAGAAAAAATATATAAATATGGTGTGGATATCCTGGCATCAGAGGGTATGCAGAAAGAAAAAACATTTGTGCAACATGGTTCAATAACCTGTTACGATCATTCCCTGCGGGTGGCGGAGAAAAGTCTGGAGCTTGCAGAGAAATGTTCCGCATATATTGATGAACGGTCGCTGGTGCGTGGAGCACTGCTTCATGATTATTTCTTGTATGACTGGCATGAGAAGGATGGCGGACATCGGCTGCATGGTTTTTTTCATGCAGAACGAGCCTTGCATAATGCCAGACGGGATTTCAATTTGAACTTCATTGAGCGGGATATCATCCGAAAGCATATGTTCCCACTCAACATAACACCTCCAAAGTTCCGGGAGAGCTGGATCGTAACATGGGCGGATAAGTTGTGTGCCGCCGAAGAAACCACCAGAGCCCTTCGCCTTGCCTTTACAAAAACTGCCCGTGGCTGATCATAATACAGCATGCTATATATAGCTATAAAATAACATTGCGCTCGATAAAAAAAGAACAATATCATACACATTTTTATAAGCTGTTTGCAGCCCGATAAATGTATGATGTTGTCTTTTTTTTATTACGTTTTTTGATAGAAATTATTGATTTATGTAAGTACATCCTATAAAATAAAAAAGGTTTTGTAAAAAACGAAGATTTATCACAATAAAAATAGAATCGAATATAACGATATAGGGAAGCGTGAGACAGGCGGTTTTATCTGATTTCTATATGTAGACAGAGCGTATTTCATCTATATTTTTCTGTAACAGACCTCTTTTTACGCCGGTCCTTAGCGATCTGCGATTAGCAGAGAGCTTAGTACCGTTGCGTAAAAATAGAACGCAAGTGTTTTGTGGAAGAAAGAATATAGAGGGAATTCGCTCGTCCGTATTGGAAATAAAACCGCCGTCCGTAGGCGTTATATCGGTTCAGGAGTTTTAGAAAAGCGAGGAAAAGGCAATGGGCGGATTTTTTGGCGTAGCATCAAAGCAGGATTGTGTATTTGATTTGTTCTTTGGTATCGACTACCATTCACATCTGGGAACAAGACGAGGCGGAATGGCAGTATATGGAGAAGACGGATTTAATCGTGCGATCCACAATATTGAGAATGCACCATTTCGTACAAAATTTGACAAAGATGTTCAGGAAATGAGTGGTCATATGGGAATCGGATGTATCTCTGATTACGAACCGCAGCCATTGATCGTACGTTCTCATCATGGCACTTATGCACTTACAACAGTCAGTAAGATCAATAACACAGGTGAACTTACAAAGATGCTGTTCAAAAATGGACATTCCCACTTCTTAGAAATGAGCGGCGGCGATATCAATGCAACGGAGCTGATCGCAGCACTGATCAATCAGAAGGAAAATCTGATCGAAGGAATTCAGTTTGCGCTTGATTCTATCGATGGTTCTGTATCCATTCTGTTGATGAATCAGGCGGGAATCTATGCAGCCCGTGACAAATACGGCAGAACTCCGGTTGTCATCGGTAAGAAAGAAGATGCCTATTGTATAACCTTTGAGAATTTTGCATATAAAAATCTTGGATATAAGGACTATAAGGAACTTGGACCGGGAGAGATCGCTGTCGTGACAGACAAGAACTGTATCACGTTGGTCAATCCGAATAAAGAAATGAAGATCTGTACCTTCCTCTGGGTATATTATGGTTATCCATCCAGTTCCTATGAGGGCACAAGTGTAGAGCAGATGCGGTATAATTGTGGTAAGGCGATGGCGAAGCGTGATAATGTAAAGCCGGATATCGTAGCCGGGGTACCGGATTCCGGTATTGCTCATGCAATCGGCTACGCAAATGAATCAGGAATCCCATTTTCCAGACCATTTATCAAATATACACCGACCTGGCCACGTTCCTTCATGCCAACGATCCAGAGTAAGAGAAATCTGATCGCAAAGATGAAGCTGTTAGCAGTGGATGAGCTGATCCGTGATAAGAGCCTTCTGCTGATCGATGATTCGATCGTACGTGGAACCCAGCTTCGTGAAACAACTGAATTCTTATATGAGAGTGGTGCGAAGGAAGTACATATCCGTCCGGCCTGCCCTCCGTTATTATACGGATGTAAATATCTGAATTTCTCCCGTTCATCATCAGAAATGGATCTGATCACCCGTCGTGTGATCGATCGTCTGGAGAATGGAAATGTAACCGATGAGGTATTACAGGAGTATGCAGATCCGGAATCTGAGAAATACGAAACAATGGTTGAGGAGATCCGTAAGGAACTGAACTTTACATCATTGCGTTTCAATCGCTTGGACGATATGCTGGAATCCGTTGGAATCGATAAGTGCAAGCTGTGTACTTATTGTTGGGATGGTAAAGAATAGGGAAAAATCATTCAGAAAAAGTCAAAAAAATTTAAAATCGCTCTTGACAACAAAAAAACAGAGTGCTAAATTAGCAGTTAACAAAGAGCAAATGCAACGAACAGAATACGATCATTAAAAAAGGAGTATTTCAGAGAGCCGTCGGGTGGTGTGAGACGGTGTATGTTTTTAGTGATTATCCTCTGCGAGCAGTGCACTGAATTCCAGATATGGACATTAGGTGTCACCGGTTTTCTACCGTTACAAAGAAACTTATTTCTACAGTGTGAGCTTATGAGATGAGGTTGAGTGGTCATTTTTTTGAATGGCAAATAAAGTGGTAACGCGGAAGTTTAATGGCTTTCGTCTTTATGAAATTACATGAAGACGAAAGCTTTTTTTAATTTATAGGAAAGGTCGTCCTATAAAAGATATGTTTTTGTATAAACTCTTTGTGAACATACTATAATCAAGTATCTGCCACATGGCGGAAGGAAGGAGAATGATATGAATAGTTTGGTAATTATTCTTATCGCAGTAGTAGTTTTAGGAGCTGGCTATCTGGGTTACGGAAGATGGCTTGCTAAGAAATGGGGCATAGATGCAAATGCAAAGACCCCGGCCGTTGCAAATGAAGATGGAAAGGATTATGTACCATCATCAAAGCTTACAGTATTTGCACATCAGTTTTCATCCATCGCAGGTGCGGGACCTGTACAGGGACCAATCATTGCGGCAATGTTTGGATGGGTACCGGTTTTACTCTGGCTGCTTGTCGGAGGCGTATTCTTCGGTGCAGTGCAGGATTTCGGTTCTCTGTATGCATCCGTTAAAAATGAGGGTAAGTCCATCGGACTTGTTATTGAGAAGTACATAGGCAAGGCAGGAAGAAGATTCTTCTCGCTGTTCTGCTGGCTCTTTACACTTCTTGTTATTGCAGCCTTTACATCTATGGTTTCATCAACATTTAACGGATTTACAACAGGTGCTGACGGAGCAGTAACAAAGAACTTTAACGGCGCAGCAGCCGCTACAGTATCTATGTTATTCATTGTTGTCGCTATGGTGCTCGGTGTTGTTATGAAGACCTGCAAGAATATGAAGGAGTGGGTGAAAGCAATCGTAGCTATCGCCCTCATCGTTGCAATGTTTGCAGTAGGTATGAAGCTTCCTTGGTACTTAAACGGTGACCAGTGGAACTACGTTATCATGGCATATCTGTTCCTTGCATCCGTACTTCCTATGTGGTTACTTATGCAGCCAAGAGATTACATGACAACATTCATGCTTGTTGGTATGTTGGTTGGAGCATTTGTCGGTGTTCTGGTTGGACATCCGAATATGGGACTGAACGCTTTCAATGGTTTCACAATTGTATCGTCAACAGGTGCTAAGAGTTATCTGTTCCCAACACTGTTTGTAACGATCGCCTGTGGTGCGGTTTCCGGTTTCCACAGCCTTGTTTCATCAGGAACATCATCGAAGACGATCAGAAATGAAAAAGATATGTTATTTGTAGGTTATGGCGCAATGATCCTTGAGACACTCCTCGGTGTTATCTCATTGATCGTAGTTGGTGCAGTAGCAGTTGGAGGAAAAGCACCGGAAGGACTTACACCATTCCAGATCTTCTCACAGGGTATCGCAGGTTTCCTTGAGAAGTTCGGACTTCCAAATTCAGTAGCGAATGTATTCATGACCATGTGTGTATCAGCACTTGCTCTTACATCACTTGATTCAGTCGCACGTATCGGACGTATGTCATTCCAGGAGCTGTTCATGGGAGATACTACAGATCCATCCCAGATGCCTGTATGGCAGAAGATTCTTACAAATAAGTATTTAGCTACAGTTATAACATTGTTCTTTGGTTACCTTCTCTGCAAGGGTGGATATTCAAATGTATGGCCACTCTTCGGATCAGCAAACCAGATGCTTGCAGCACTTGTACTGATCGGTGTAGCAGTATTCCTCAAGGCAACAAGCAGAAAGCATGCAATGCTTTATCCACCAATGCTTATAATGCTTGCTGTAACATTTACAGCTATCGTTCTCAACGTAATCGGAAATATCCAGAAGTTCCAGGCCGGAACCGGTACATTCCTTGTTGAAGGACTTCAGCTCATTGTTGCAGTATTCCTTATCGTACTTGGTATCATTGTAGCAATTACATGTATCAGAAAACTTGTTCTTATGAAGAATGAGAAGACTGCTGAAAAGGAAGCATAAAATAATATTCAAATAAAAAAACAATAAACGTAAAATAAATAATAATTCTAAATCGTAAAAAATAATATTCATTAAAAACTGTGGCGTGGAAGATATACAGATATCCTCCCACCACAGTTTTTGCGTTATAGAGAGGTATATAATACAAACAATATAATCAGGGAATTCTCTATATGATATAGGATAATTATTTTTTAAAAGTAAGAGCTGCCCTTAAAATACTATGGAATTGACAATCTTTATCAAAACGCGTATGTTTAATTAAATGTTAGTTTATAACTGGATAAAATCAGTTCAAGATAAAAGCAAATAAATCGTCTATTTAAGCAGATAGAGTTTATAATAAAACATGGCACGGGAATTAGCGGTTACCAGTGTGTTTAGCTGAATTATAGCGAGCATTTCGTAAATGAGGAACACACTGGCAGCGAATGCGGTGTGCTGTTTGAGCCCGAAGGGCGAGTTGCACAAAGAGCATGAGCGGATAAGCGGGTGTGACGAATAGAAAGCGGAGCGTATTTGCTAAATACACTGGTAACCGTTAAATTCCCGTGCCATGTTTTATCACAAGAGTAGTGGTTAAATAGACGATTTAGCGAAAAAAACAGGAGGTATGAAGATGAAGCTGGTAGTATGTTTTCCGGGAATCGGCTATCACTGCGACAAGCCACTGTTATATTATGGCAGGCGTGTAGCAGAATCCATAGGATATAAAGAATATAAGAACGTAGAATATGTGAATCGGATCGGAAATGTCAAAGGTGATCCGGTAAAAATGCAGGCAGCATTTGAAGACCTGTACGGACAGACAGAGGAAATATTAAAAGATATAGATTTTTCCGGGTATGACAGCATTTTATTCTTATCAAAAAGTGTAGGAACGATCATTGCGACTACTTATGCAGAACGACATAAGATACCATGCAGGCATGTGTTGTATACTCCGCTTGAGGCGACATTTGACAATTGTTCAGATAATCTGTCGGGGAGAGCGATAGCATTTACGGGAACGGCTGATCCGTGGGTGGAGAGCACCGATGCAATTACAGATCGGTGCCAAAAAGCAGGGATTCCGGTTCATGTGATAGAGGAAGCCAATCATTCTTTAGAGACTGCCAATGTATGGAAGAATCTGAAGAATCTGGAAGACATCATGAAGCTGACGGCAGAATTTATTAAATAATGTGTATTGTTTATTGTGATATATGCCACTGCCGCCTGTATAGCCTGCAGAATCATAGCGAGCATTTCGTAATGAGGAACACGCTGGCAGCGAATGCGGGTGCCTGTCTGAGCCCGAAGGGCGAGTTGCACAGGAGCATAAGCGGATAGGCGCGTGTGACGAGTAGAAAGCGTAGCGTATTCTGCAGGCTATACAGGTGGCAGTGGCATATATCACAATAAACATTGCATCTATAGACTGACAAAAAATATCTTGACTTTGAGCGAACTCCAAGTGTTATAGTAAGGAAAAATCAAATGAAGGATGGTGGCGCAGATGACGATCAAGGAAGTAAGTGAGAAATTTGGTATCTCACAGGATACCCTTCGGTATTATGAGCGTGTAGGGCTGATTCCACCGGTTACAAGAACTCCGAGTGGAAACAGAGATTATCAGGAATCGGATCTTGGCTGGGTAGAAAATGCAGTTTGTATGCGGAATGCCGGCGTTCCGATCGAGGCATTGATTGAATATGTGAAACTGTATCAGATGGGAGATATGACGTTTGAGGCAAGACGGCAGCTATTGCAGGAGCAGTATGACGTATTGCAGGAGCAGAAAGAACAGATCGAGGCGACCATGAAGCGGCTTGCCTATAAGGTATCGCGTTATGAGAAAGCGGTACAGACCGGCGTATTGTCATGGGATAAGGAGGATTGTTAGAAATTATGTATATTGAACAGATTAACGGACCTGAAGATGTAAAAAAATTGAATATAGAAGAAATGACGGCGATGGCAGCAGAGATGCGACAGGCATTGCTGGTTCGTGCAAGTAAGCATGGCGGACATTTTGGACCGAATTTTGGTATGGTAGAAGCAACGATCGCGATGCATTATGTATTTGAGTCGCCAAAGGACAAGATCGTATATGATGTATCCCACCAGAGCTATCCGCATAAGATGCTGACAGGCAGAAAGGATGCTTATCTCTACGAAGAACATTACGATGATGTATCCGGATATACAAATCCAAAAGAAAGTGAGCATGATTTCTTTGAGATCGGACATACATCTACATCTGTCAGTCTTGCCTGTGGCCTTGCGAAAGCCAGAGATCTGAAAAAGGAAGACAGCAACGTGATCGCTGTGATCGGTGATGGTTCATTAAGCGGTGGCGAGGCATTGGAAGGTCTCGACTATGCGGCTGAGCTTGGTGGCAATCTGATCATTGTTGTAAATGATAATGACATGTCGATCGCTGAGAATCATGGTGGTTTATATCAGAATCTGAAACTGCTTCGTGAGACAAATGGGCAGGCAGAATGTAATCTGTTCCGTGCAATGGGACTTGATTATGTATATGTAGATAAAGGAAATGATATTGCTGCATTGATCGCAGCATTTGAATCTGTAAAAGACAGTAAGAAACCGGTTGTCGTGCATATTAAAACTTTAAAAGGAAAAGGCTATGCACCGGCAGAACAGAATAAGGAACAGTGGCATTGGTGTATGCCATTTGACCTTGAAACAGGAAAGTCTTTGATGGAATTTGACGGAGAAGATTATTCCGACGTAACCAGAGATTATCTCTTAAAGAAAATGAAGGAAGATCCATCTGTAGTTACGATCACATCGGCAACACCTACCGTTATGGGATTTACAGAGGATAAGAGAAAAGAAGCGGGCAGCCAGTTTATTGATGTAGGTATCGCAGAGGAGACAGCGGTTGCACTGGCATCCGGTATTGCGGCAAATGGCGGCAAGCCTGTATATGGTGTATACAGTTCATTTATCCAGCGGACATATGATCAGTTGACACAGGATCTGTGTATCAATAACAACCCTGCAACGATCGTTGTATTTGCGGGATCTGTATATGGAATGAATGATGTGACACATCTTGGATTACAGGATATTCCGATGCTTACAAGTATTCCGGGGCTTGTGTATCTGGCACCGACAACCAAAGAGGAATATCTGGCAATGCTTGACTGGAGCGTAGAACAGACAGAGCATCCGGTTGCGATCAAGCTTCCGGGAGCTGCGATGGTATCGGACGGAAAGGCTGTAACAAAGGATTTCAGTCAGTTAAATCAATACGAAGTAACCCGAAAGGGTAGCAAGATTGCCATTATCGGTGCAGGCACCTTCTATCAGCTTGGAACAGATGCGGCAGCGCTGATCGAGGAGCAGACAGGAGTTGCGCCAACCATCATTAACCCACTGTATGTTTCCGGTATGGATGAAGAACTTCTGAATGATCTGAAGAAAGATCATGATATCGTGATCACGTTAGAGGATGGTTATCTGGAAGGCGGCTTCGGTCAGAGAATCGCCGGCTTCTATGGTGATTCTGATATGAAGGTTCTGAATTACGGTTTAAAGAAATTCTTCTATGACCGCTACGATGTAAATGAAGTATTAAAAGAAAATCATCTGACAGCAGAACAGATTGCAGAAGATGTGAAGAAGATTTTATAGTTAGAAATGCCTATCTTGTCTAAAAAAATTAAAGCATAAATGAAGTTTTGGTCTGTCTGTGATTCAGTTCCATTGATATAACATTTGTGAGATTTCGGTATGAGGTGCACATTGTCAGTAAATACGGGTGCTTGTTTGAGCCGAAGGCGAGTTAGCACAGGAGTATTTACGAATCAGACATGTGCAACGAATAGAAATCGTAACGAGTTATTCAATGGAACTGAATCACAGACAGACCAAAACTTTATTTGTTTTCAATGTTATACTTAGACAAGACAGGCATTAGAAATTTAACAGTATAAAAAATCGCTTACAGGTAATATTAATCAGAAATAATGTTTGATAAAGGAGATTAAACAATGTCGATGATTAACAGAGAAGTAAACGATTTTTTTGTGCATGCATATCAAAATGGTGAATTTAAAACAGTAACCAGGGACGACATATTAGGCGGATGGAGTGTATTTTTCTTCTATCCCGCAGATTTTACATTTGTCTGTCCGACGGAGCTGTCAGATCTGCAGGATAAATATGAGGATTTCAAGGCTGCCGACTGTGAGGTTTATTCCATATCAACAGATACGCATTTTGTGCATAAGGCATGGCATGATACATCGGAAAAGATTGGAAAGATCACGTTTCCGATGTTGGCAGATCCAAATCATGAATTATGTGAAGATTTTGAAGTGATGATCGAATCAGATGGGATGGCAGAACGTGGCAGCTTCGTCATCAACCCGGAAGGGCGAATTGTTTCCTATGAAGTCAGTGCAGGAAATGTCGGGCGAAATGCAGATGAACTGTTTCGTAAATTGCAGGCATGCCAGTTTGTTGCGGAGCATGGAGACGAGGTCTGCCCTGCCAAATGGCAGCCGGGAGAAGCTACGCTGCGTCCAAGTCTGGATCTTGTAGGGAGATTGTAAGAATGAAGAATGAAAATATGTATGATGTGGTGATTGCAGGCGCGGGACCGGCGGGGCTTACAGCAGCTATTTATCTGGCGAGAGCCTGTTACCGGGTGCTTGTTGTCGAGAAAGAGAAGATTGGCGGACAGATCACGATCACAGAAGAGGTGGTGAACTATCCGGGAATAGAGAAAACAGATGGAAAATCCCTGACCGCTGCTATGTACAGACAGGCAGAGAATTTTGGTGCAGAATTCCTGATGGCAGAGGTTGAAAAGCTGGATGTAGATGGAGAATATAAAATCGTGCATACAAATAAGGGCGACTTTTCCTGTTATGGAATTCTGCTCGCAACTGGAGCACATCCGAGAATGATCGGATTTGAGGGAGAGAAACGGTTTAAAGGACGGGGCGTAGCTTATTGCGCAACCTGTGATGGAGAGTTTTTCACCGGCAAGGAAATATTTGTTGTGGGTGGCGGTTATGCCGCTGCGGAGGAAAGTGTATTCCTTACCAAGTATGCCAGCCATGTGACGATATTGATCCGGGGCGAAGATTTTTCCTGCCCTAAATCATCGGCGGATAAAGCCAGAGCAAATGAAAAAATTACGGTGCTTACCAGTACTGAGATTGTCCGCGCGGAGGGTGAAGATGTCCTGACAACACTGGTGTATAAAAATGTGAAAACAGGAGAAGAAAGTGTATATCATGCGCCAAAAGGAGATACGTTTGGTATTTTCGTATTTGCCGGATACGAGCCGGAGACTTCGTTGCTGCAGGGAAAAGCAGAGATTGATGAAAAGGGATATGTAATTACGGATGCTTCCGGACAGACCAGTATATCGGGTGTTTATGCGGCTGGCGATGTCTGCCAGAAAAATCTTCGTCAGGTAGTGACGGCAGTCGGTGATGGTGCAGTTGCAGCGACAGAGCTTGAACGGTATGTGGCAGCCATGCAGAAAAAGAATGGAGCAAAGCCATCACGGAATTTGCGGGAAAATAAACAATCAAAGGAGAAGAATGTTACACAGGAGAAAAAGCGTGAAGGAATGCAGCCTGTGGTCGCTGAAAATACCGGATATGAAATGCATAAAACTGGACAACAGAAACAGCCGGAAGCAGAAGATTCATTGTCGGACGAGTTCTTTGATGAAGAGACGGAAAAGCAGTTAGATGAGGTCTTTGACCGCATGGCGCATCCGCTGATCCTGAAATTATATCTGAATCAGAAGCAGGAGTCAGTGCAGCTAAAACAATATATGGAAGCTATGAGCAGACGAACCGAAAAACTCAGTGTAATCGTTGCGGAGGAAGGGGCAGACGGGGATTCTGTTCCGGCAAACGAACGACCATTTGTCAGGATTTTGGGAGAAGACGGAAGTGATACCGGGCTTGGCTTCCATGGTGTACCGGGTGGACATGAATTCACTTCTTTTGTGATTGGCTTATATAATGCTGCCGGACCGGGACAAGAAGTGGATGCACAGATAATGGAGCGTATTCATGCGATCAAAAAGCCGCTTCATATCAAGATTCTTGTAACACTTGCCTGTTCCATGTGCCCCGATCTTGTCATCGCAGCACAGAAAATAGCCGCAGAAAATCCACAGGTTACAGCAGAGATTTACGATGTGATGCTATATCCATCTTATCAGAAACGCTATAAGGTTATGAGCGTACCGTGCCTTGTTGTGAATGATGAACATGTGGCATTTGGAAGAAAGACATTACCGGAGCTATTAGACTATCTGGATGAGATTTTATAAAATAATAGAGCATCTCTTTACTGGATATATATTCGGTAAAGGGATGCTCCTTTTATTTTGAATAATTTGTGATCGTGTAAAATAGGATATTAGACAACACAGATTAAATAAAAAGATTGACACCCTACAAAATAGGGTATACTATTTAGAAAAAAGGAGGGATGAATTAACGAATGATAAGAACATTTATTGAAATACCATTATTTACAAAACGGTGGAAAGAAATAGGGCTTGGGGAAGATGAGTTACGAGCATTGCAAATTATGCTATTAAAAAATCCAGAATCAGGACCGGTAATGGAAGGGACTGGTGGAATACGTAAGGTACGGTTCCCATTAGAAAATAGAGGAAAGAGTGGTAGTGTTCGTGTATGTTATACGGATTTTGCAGAATATGAAGTTACCTATCTAATAACTGCATTTGAAAAGAAAAGTCAGGAAAATCTGACAAATGAAGAAAAAAATGTACTTAAGAAGTTGGTAAAATCTTTGAAAGAGGAAACGGCAAAGAATAGGAGATGATTTCTATGGGTTCATTATTTGATGATTTAAAACAGGGATTGGAAGAAGCAATAGAGTATGAAAAAGGACAGGGAAAAGCTCGCGTAAAAACATATATGATAATGCCAGTGAAAGAATATTCAAATACAGAAATTCGTGAGATCAGGATGCGGGCAGGAATGACACAGGGAGTTTTTGCATCTTATATGGGTGTTTCGAAGAAAACAGTAGAGGCATGGGAGTGTGGCAGAACACACCCAACCGGACCAGCGTTTCGTTTGCTTGATATCTTAGCTTCCGAAGACCTGGATGGAACAGAATTTGTAGTAGCAAAATAATAAGAAGAAAAAATAAAAAGAACGTCCTTCTGCCTGGTATCAATGTTCATTAATATAACATCAGTGAGATTTCGTTGTGCGGTGCACATAACCAGATCAGAGTAAGCTACACTAAGCTCAAACTACGCTAATGCTTGTTTTCACTAAGTGTACTTACATGGCACGCACTAACCTCAGACTTCGCATTAACGCTCGTCTTCACTAAGTGCTCCGCTCAGCCGCAGGCGAGTTAGCACAGGAGTATTTACGAATAAGTTATGTGCAACAAACAGAAATCGTAACGAGTTATATAATGGGCATTGATACCAGGCAGAAGGACGTTCTTTTCGTTTTGAAAACTTACATTTGTGTACAACAGGATACAAATAGGATATAATTGCCATGTATGATAGGTTCAGAATCTAAGATATTGAGAGATTAAAAATGAATTCTGGAAATGGGGAGCGTTATGAGTTACAACATTTTACTTGTAGAAGATGAAGCAGGAATTGCAGAGGGCATCATGGATTACATGAAAGAGAGTGAGATCACATTTACCTGGGCGGCGGACGGAGACGAGGCACTTGCTCTGGTGTACGAACATGAATATGATCTGGCACTTTTAGATGTGATGCTGCCGGGGGCAGATGGATTTGAGATATGCAGAGCCATCCGGTCAAAGAGCTACGTTCCGATCATTTTTCTGACTGCCAGAGGCAGAGAAGAAGACCGGCTTTACGGGTACGATCTCGGTTGTGATGATTACGTTGTGAAACCATTTTCCATGGCAGAGCTTCAGGCGAAGATCCAGTCATTTTTGCGTAGGTCGAAAGGCTTGTGGACGAAGAATCAGGTGATCCAGGTGGGAGACATCAAGATGTATCCGGACAGACTGCTTGTTGAGGCAGCAGGAGAAGAGGTCCGGCTTGCACCAAAAGAATATGCGATGCTCAAATACCTGATGGAGCATAAGGGCATGATCGTGACAAGGGATGATATGCTTGTCCGGTTATGGGGGTATGATTACGATGGTGGTGACCGTGTGGTTGACAACCATGTAAAGAAGCTTCGCAAAGCACTTGGTGACAGCGGTAAACTGGTAAAGACCGTATTTGCAAAAGGATATCGGATGGAGTAATCAGATCAGAGAGGTGGACTATCATATGAAGAAAAAAGAAAAGAAATATTATGGGAAAAAAAAGAAGTTTTATTCCTTCTTTTTAAAGATTTTTATTCCGTTTATTATTGTAACATCGATACTTGGGGGTATCATTACAGCATTTTTAAACCTGACATTTCAGAATAATATATCGAGCAATGTGCAGGCTGCAGAAAAGACGATCCGTCAGGCAGGCATAAAATACTGGAATATTTATCAGACGGAGCTTGAAGAACAGAAAGACACAGATTACGAGTTCCAGACACCGTATGATCATTATATTGGAAATATGATATATTTGAATAATCTGTCAATGGCTGCGTTAAATGACAGTGAGGTGGTCAATATGCAGGGATTTATTCATCTGTATCAGAAGGACGATGCCGGTAATCTGACAGAGATCACGGATCAGAAGGATAAGGTATTTCTTCAGATCAATGATACATCTGAGAACAAATATATGCTGTATTGTGATAATGATATATTTGAAGCGGCTGTTCCTGAAATAAAGGATATGTCTGCGGATTTTTCACTTGATAAAATGAATGAGATCTATGTATCAGGAATGCAGTTTTATCCGGCTTCCTATACTTGTTTTGCAGATGGGGAGGAGCAGGAAAGAACGGTATCAGAGATACCGGATGGTTATGTGAAGCTGGATCAGAGTTCGGGATTTACCATTCCGCATGGAGTCGTTGGCTGCATACCAACATCGTTAAAGGTTGACCGGTATACAGGTACGGATGAGATCGTGAATGATTATCAGAATAATTCCAATTGGGAATATGTGGAAGATATAGAAAAATGTGCATACGGCACACATGTAGTCTATGCATTTCCTGTCAACAATGATAATACTGCTTTTGCGGTCATAGATTATCATTATAATATTGTAAAGTCACTGATGGGACATATGATCATTTATACATGGCTTGGGGTAGTGCTTGGAAGTGTATTGATCTCACTTCTGATCGCATATGTAATGTACAGATCCTATAAATCAGCGTATGATATGGAGCAGTACAGACGAACAACTTCAAATGCGATGGCGCATGATCTCAAAAGTCCGCTTGCCGTTATTTCTCTGTATGCCGAGAATCTGAAATCAGGAAAGAATCCGGAGAAGAACCAGTATTATATGGATGGGATATTAAATGAAGTAAAGGCAATGAATGAACAGGTTGCATCCATCCTTGATATGGCAAAGGCTGAGAATGTAAACACAGAGCTTCATAAGACTAAAGTTGATATCAGGAACATCATAAATACAGCAGCAGAGGTATATGCGGAAACAATTAAAACTAAAAATATCAGGTTTGACATTCAGGGAAGCTGCCAGATCGAAGCAGACGAGACTCTGATGTATCAGGCAGTTATGAATATGATGGATAATGCGATTAAGTATGTTACAAAGGATGGAAAGATCACAGTTCAGATGAGCAATGAGAGCCTTTCCATTCAGAATACAAGTGAGCCGATTCCGGAAGATGTTTTAAGGAATATTTGGAATCCATTTGTCAAAGGGGATAACAGCAGACATGGACACAAAGGAACCGGGCTTGGCTTATCCATCGTCAAAACCATTATGGATCGCCATGGATTTACCTGTGAGATGAAAAATACAGGTGATGGTGTGGAAGTGAAAATTAGGTTTTAGTAGAAATAAGTTATTTATTTTATTTGAATAGGATACATTTTTATGATATCGCCATACCATATAAGTGTGGCAAGTCACAGTTATGGGCTGGTCGAAAGATCCAGATCCAACCAAAAGAACAGGCGGGGGAACTCCCCGCCGTTTTGTTTTTTAGAACGATATATGTTTAAACAACGCAACTGCACATAATACAATGGCAAGTGGTACATAGAGGTAACGTCCGATGGAATACCAGAGTGTGCCACGATTCTTTTTGCTGCCGCAGTTGACAGCTTCAAGCAGTTCATCCTTCTTCATAACATAGAACCATGAGACAGCGCCGATAGTTGCGCCGATCGGGATAATGTAGATCGAAACAATATCCATCCAAGGTCCCCATTTGGAGATCGTCTCCATACCGATGCCACAGCCAAGGCATAACACACCGATGATGATCAGGACTGCGGTACGGCTGAGCTTCGGAAACTGGTGTAAGAGTGATTCTGCAACCGCCTCAAACATATTCTGAAGGGAGCTTACACCGGCGAAGATCATTGCTATATACAGGATAATTGCAAATAACCGTCCGAGCGGAATATTCTGTAAGATGGTCGGCAGGGTAACAAAGAGAAGACTTGGACCTGCTCCGACATCAACGCCATAAGAGAAACATGCCGGGATAATGACCAGTGCTGCGACAACGGCAGCGATCGTATCAAAGATCGCGGTATGTCTTGCAACTCCGACAACATCTTCATCCTTTGATAGATAAGCGCCATAGACGATCATGCCGCTTCCCGTAACTGACAGGGAGAAGAATGCCTGTCCCATTGCCCAGATCCAGATCATAGGATCAGCAAGCTTTGACCAGTCCGGTGTGAACATGAATTTATATCCTTCTGCTGCGCCCGGAAGCATAGCAACACGGACTGCAAGGATCAGAAAAATGATGAAGAATAACGGCATCATGATCTTATTTGTCTTTTCTATACTATGTGCACCGAAGAACAGAGTCAGAAGCGTTCCGGCTACCACGATAATGTGAAGCGGGATCACGGAGAACGGTTTGGATGAAAATGAATCAAACCAGGCTGCTGTATCTTCATGCATTAAAGTTCCGATCAGAGAATCAAGGAAGGCTTTTAAAATATACGAAACGATGATCGCATAACCGATCGCGATACATAAGGAGCCTGCAAGTGGAAGCCAGCCAAGCAGTCCACCTGCAGTACCGGCTTTTTTACCTCTTGTTTCCCATGCATATTTATAAGCACCAAGTGTTCCTGTTCCGGCTCTTCGTCCGATCGCAAATTCGGTCGGAAGTGCCACATAGCTGAATATAAAGATAAAAAGCAGGTAGATCAGCAGAAATGCGCCGCCACCATTACTTCCCAATTTATTTGGAAATCCCCAGACATTTGCCATACCAACGGCAGAACCAACAGAAGCCAGAATGAACCCCCATCTGCTTCCAAAACTTTTCGTATTTTTATTACTCATAAACTAACCCTATCTATTTCTTTATTATATAGATGATTGCGTAATTCAGATTTATGCATATTAGTAACTAATGCTTACGCAATTATCTATACGTGCCATACTGTTCCAGTTTAAAGGTTTACAGTCGAAAAAGCAACAAAAATATTATTCACCTATTGACATGGTAGGTGAATAGGAATATTATCTTTGTAGCATAATTTGGAAAGAGGGAGAAATACTATGGTCATCTCGTCAAAAGGACGGTATGCATTACGCGTTATGGTTTATCTGGCGGTAAATCATGATGGCAGTTTTATACCACTAAAAGAAATATCACAACACGAAGAGCTGTCACAGAAATATCTGGAAAGTATCACCCGGATGCTGTCAAAAGCACATCTGATCGAAGCGGCAAGCGGACATGGAGGTGGCTATCGTCTGACCAGAGAACCGGAGGAATACAGTGTGGGAGAGATCCTCAAGCTGACCGAAGGGACCCTTGCACCGGTATCCTGCCTGAAGGATGATTCAGTACCATGTGACCGGTCGGAATTATGTTATACATTACCGATCTGGCAAGGACTTGCCGATCTGATCAATAATTATTTTGATAATATGACACTTGCCGATGTGGCAGGAAAAGCCGGACAAACAGTGAAAGAATAGATGAATATACAGGAGGCACGAATATGTCAGAGAAACAGTTATTAAATGTAAAGAATTTGTATGTGGATGTAGAGGAGAAGCAGATCCTTCATGGTGTAGATCTGTCAATCGGAAAAGGTGAGACACACGTTCTCATGGGACCAAACGGAACAGGTAAATCAACACTTGGCTATGCACTCATGGGAAATCCAAGATACACTATAAAGAGCGGAGAAATCTGGTTTCAGGGTAAAAATATTACAGAGGCTCCTGTCAATGAGCGGGCGAAAGCAGGAATCTTCCTGTCCTTCCAGAATCCATTAGAGGTTCCGGGTGTGACTTTAAGTTCATTTATCAGAAATGCATTGGAGCAGAAGACAGGAAAAAGACAGCGTTTATATGATTTCAAGAAAGAGCTGGAGCGTACAATGGAGATCCTTCAGATGGATCCATCCTATGCAGAGCGTGATCTGAATGTCGGATTTTCCGGTGGTGAGAAAAAGAAGGCAGAGATCTTACAGCTCCTGATGCTGAAGCCTTCACTTGCAATCCTTGATGAGACAGATTCCGGTCTGGACGTTGATGCTGTAAGAACAGTATCTGCCGGTATCGAAGAATACCAGAAGAATTGCAAGGGCAGTCTTCTGATCATTACCCATAGTACGAAGATTCTGGAGTCCTTATCTGTTGATCATACACACGTTATGGTAGAAGGTAAGATCATACAGACCGGTGATGCATCTCTGGTAGAGGAGATCAACCGGAATGGATTTGCAAAATATGAGAAGACAGAGCAGAATCAGTAGTCTTTGAAAGGAGCATCCGATAGATATGAAAGAAAAAACATATGTAGAAGACATAGACAGAAATATATATGACTTCAAAGATGATGAAAAAGATGCTTATAAGATCAAGGCAGGACTGACGCCAGAGATTGTTGAGCAGCTTTCGAAAGAGAAACATGATCCGGCATGGATGCAGACCTTCCGTCTGGAATCCCTGCAGATCTATAATAATATGGAAGTACCGGACTGGGGACCATCGATTGAAGGTCTGAATATGGACAACATCGTAACCTATGTCAGACCAAATACAAATATGAAAGCAAAATGGTCTGATGTGCCGGAAGATATCAAGAATACATTTGAACGACTGGGCATCCCACAGGCAGAGAGAAAATCTCTTGCAGGTGTCGGAGCACAGTATGATTCCGAGCTGGTATACCACAATGTCCGTCAGGAGGTAGCTGAAAAGGGTGTTGTATATACCGATATGGAGAGTGCATTAAATGGCGAATATGCAGATATGGTAAGAAAGCATTTTATGAAGCTGGTTCGTCCCAATGACCACAAGTTCGCAGCTCTTCATGGTGCGGTATGGTCAGGCGGCTCCTTTGTATATGTACCAAAGGGTGTATCCGTAGAGATCCCATTGCAGTCCTATTTCCGTCTGAATGCACCGGGAGCCGGACAGTTTGAACATACCCTTATCATAGTGGATGAGGGCGCGGATCTTCATTTCATCGAAGGTTGTTCTGCACCAAAATATAACGTGGCAAATCTCCATGCCGGGTGCGTGGAATTATTTGTCGGTAAGAATGCAAAGCTTCGTTATTCTACGATCGAGAACTGGTCAAAGAATATGTATAACCTGAATACAAAACGTGCAGTTGTAGAAGAAGGTGGAACGATCGAATGGGTTTCCGGTTCCTTCGGATCCCACGTATCCTATCTATATCCGATGAGTATCCTTAAGGGAAAGGGCGCGAAGATGGAATTTACCGGTATCACATTTGCCGGAAAAGGACAGAATCTGGATACCGGAGCAAAGGTCGTTCACAGTGCACCGGATACCAGTTCCTACATTAATACAAGATCTATTTCAAAGGATGGAGGTATCAGTACTTTCCGTTCTTCCGTTGTAGTAGCAAAGGAAGCAGAGAATTCCAAGGCAGCAGTATCCTGTCAGTCGCTGATGCTGGATTCTATCTCAAGATCTGATACGATCCCGGCGATGGATATTCGTACCAGAAAGGCAAATGTAGGACATGAGGCACAGATCGGCAGTATCAGTGATGATGCGGTATTCTATCTGATGTCCCGTGGTATGAGCGAGGAAGATGCCAGAGCTTGTATCGTCAGTGGATTTGCGGACAACGTATCAAAGGAGCTTCCGCTAGAATATGCTTTGGAAATGAACAATCTGATCCGTCTGGAAATGAAGGGCAGTATAGGTTAGGAGGAAATGAGCAATGGACAAGAAGACGATCAATATTAATAAACTTCCATCCAAAACATGGTACTGGCTTCATATGAATGATACAAAGGTTTCATGGAATCCTGATATAGCACCATGTAAGGTGACGGTAGAGGAAGCATTTGAGGATAAAGAGACAAACAGCCTGATATCCGGGGATGCGGCAGAATTTGCCACAGTTGAGAGTGGAGCAGGAAGAGAGGCTGATCCGATCTTTGCAGATGCGCAGACAGAAAAAACAGTTCTGACTGCTTCGGACAAAGACGCAAAGGCAACGATCCGTCTGGCTGTTGATGGAACGACAGCAGCGTCGGCGGCAGGTGCATGTTATCTGACGGCAGAAGAAGGTACGGATACAACCATAATTGAGACATTTACAAAGAAAAGTGCGCAGGCAGGTTCACTGGCATACCGTACGATGATACAGGCAAAGAAAGACAGCCGTGTTCGTCTGGTACAGGTATTTATGCAGGATGAAGAACAGACTCTGTTAAATGATATCGGTTGTGTCTGCGATGAAAATGCAAAGTTCGATATCCTTCAGATCTTTATCGGAAAAGGTGATCTCTATAACGGAATCCGTACAGATCTTAAGGGTACAGGAGCAGATACACAGGTCGAGATCGGCTACCTTGGACAGAAGACACAGAAGATTGATGTGAACCTGATCATAAATCACTTTGGTAAGAAGACGAATTGTGAGATCCAGGTAGATGGAACCTTAAAGGATGCAGCAGAGAAAGTATTTCGTGGAACGATCGATTTCAAGAACGGTGCATCCGAATCCACAGGTGCAGAGACAGAAAATGTACTCCTGCTTGGTGATGATGTGATCAATAAGACAATCCCGATCATTCTCTGTGCAGAGGAGGATGTAGAAGGTTCTCACGGTGCAACGATAGGTGAACTGGATGAGGAGACATTATTTTATTTTGAATCAAGAGGCATCGACAAGGAGGCTGCGGAGGATATCATGACCCACGGCAAATTCGAGATGTTATATCGCCACATAGGAGATGAGCAGACACAGAAGCTGGTAGAAGCACAGCTTGCGGAGGTAATGGCAGATGATAGAGAAGAATTATAAAGAGGATTTTCCGTTATTACAGACAAATAAAACCATTTATATAGACAATGCAGCTACAGCACAGAAGCCGGCAGTTGTAATTGAAGCAGAGAAGCGTTTTTATGAAGAAAGCAATGCAAATCCGCTTCGTGGCTTCTATCCGCTGAGCCTTGCAGCAACAGAAGCATATGAAGATGCCAGAAAAGTTGTGCGTGATTTTATTCATGCAGATTCGGAAAAAGAAATCATCTTTACAAGAAATACAACAGAGAGTCTGAACCTTGTTGCATACAGCTATGCATGCAGTCATCTGAAAGAAGGAGATGAGATCGCAGTCAGCATCATGGAACATCACAGCAACATTCTCCCATGGCAGATGGCAGCGAGAATGACAGGTGCAACGGTCCGGTATCTGAACTGTGAGAAGGACGGTATTTTGACAGATGAGACACTTGCAGCAGGAATCAATGAGAAGACAAAGCTTGTAGCGATCGGACAGGTATCCAATGTTCTCGGTTGTGTGAATCCGATCAAGAAGATTTCAAAGCTTGCACATGCAGTCGGCGCGGTCCTTGTAGTAGATGCGGCACAGAGCGCACCGCATATGCCGATTGATGTCAAAGATCTGGATGCGGATTTTCTTGCATTTTCCGGTCATAAGCTGATGGGACCGATGGGTATCGGCGTGTTATATGGAAAAGAAGCATTACTGGAAGAGATGCCGCCATTTATGACAGGTGGCGAGATGATCCAGTCCGTAACGACAGAAGGAGCGGTATGGGCTGAGCTTCCGCATAAGTTTGAGGCAGGAACTGTAAATGCAGCCGGTGCAGCCGGACTTGCAGCCGCAATTTCATATATTAATAAGATTGGATTTGAGACAATCGAGCAGAGAGAACAGGAACTGACCCGACATGCGATGGAAGGACTTGCAAAGATTCCGCATGTTCATGTGATCGGCTCAGAAGATCCTGCAAACCATACCGGTATTGTGGCATTTACGATCGACAATGTACATCCACATGATGTCAGTGAGATCATGGCAGCAGATGGTATCGATGTTCGTGCAGGGCACCATTGCGCACAGCCATTACTTACTTATCTGAAGGTGTATAATACAACAAGAGCCAGCTTTATGTTCTACAATACGATAGAAGAAGTCGATGCATTTGTAGAGAGTGTTGCAAATGTCAGAAGGAGAATGGGATATGGAGAATAGAAGTTTTTATAATGAGATTCTGACGGAACACAATATCCGACCGGAATTCAAACATGATCTTCCGGATGCGAACATCGTACTGGAAGGTGTAAACCCGAATTGTGGGGATGATATCTGGTTGAAATTAAAAGTAGAAAACGGAATTATCGAAGACGGAGCATTTGTCGGAGACGGTTGTGCGATCTCACAGGCGTCCGCTGATATCATGCTTGGCATGATCGTCGGAAAGACCGAGGAAGAAGCGTTGAAGCTTGGAAAACTTTTCTTAAAGATGATACAGGGCGAAGCGACCGATGAAGAGATCGATGAACTGGAAGAGGCCTCCGCCTTAAAAGATATCTCCCATATGCCTGCCCGTGTAAAATGCGCAGTCCTTGGCTGGCATACCCTGGAGGAAGCATTAAAGAAATAGTGTTAACAAAAAATAATACAGGGGTCATATATAACATTGTTCCGCAAAACACTCGCGTTCTATTCTACACGTAGCGGTTCTAAACTCTTCACCTGACGGTGAATCGTTAAGTACCGACGTGTAGAAAGGTTTGCTTCACAATGTATATACGCTCCCTGTATTATTTTTTGTTAACATTCAGTTATTCACGTCGGTCCTTGGCGATAATGAAATGTATTTACTATTGAGAAGTGGAAACAAAAATGGAAGAGGGTATTACTATTATGAAGTAAGCCTGCCCACGCTGTGTAACTTCGAACTAACCTCGGCGGAAGCCTCACTAAGTTCTCAGTTATTCGCGCTGGTGTAGGTTTGTACATATTAATATATGAAGTTAAAGCCATTAAAGTGGATATAAATAAAAGATGATAGATATTTTTGTGAAGCAAACCTATTTGAACGTCGGTTCTTAGCGATCCGCATAAGCGGGAGCTTAGTACCGTTACGTGAAAATAGAGCGAGAGCGTTTTGCGTAACAAAGAGTATCTATCATCTTTTATTTATAATGCCAAGTCGGTCTATAATACTTTCGAAAGGAAATCCTTCAGTCGAGGATTCTTCGGATTGCCAAAGAATTCTTCCGGTGTGCCGGTTTCAAGAATCTGTCCCTCATCGATGAAGAGGACTTTATTGGCAACCTCCTTTGCAAATCCCATTTCATGAGTAACCACGATCATGGTCATTCCCTCTTTTGCAAGATCCTTCATCAGGTCGAGAACTTCTCCAACCATTTCAGGATCAAGAGCAGAAGTCGGTTCATCGAATAGGATCACATCCGGATTCATAGCAAGCGCACGGATAATGGCAACTCGCTGTTTCTGACCACCGGATAAGGTAGAAGGATATACATCTGCTTTATCTTCCAGACCGATCCGTTTCAGAAGTTCTTCTGCCTTTGCTCTTGCCTCGGCAACGATCTGAGATTTACTTGTTGTAATCTCTATTTTCTCCTGCTTTTCTTTGCGGAACAGGTTCGTAAGCGGAAGCATACGATTATGACGCTTCGCTTTTTTCAGATCCTGACAACGCACCAGTACAGGAGCAAGCATGATATTCTGAATAACGGTTTTGTTGTTATACAGATTAAAATGTTGGAATACCATTCCCATATGACGACGGTGGATGTTGATATCAACCTTTGGGTCTGCAATATCGACACCATTGAAGATGATCTGACCGCCTGTTGGGTCTTCCATACAATTTAAACAGCGAAGAAATGTACTTTTACCAGAACCTGAAGGACCGATTACAACCATTATATCGCCTTTATCGATTGTGACATTGATGCCTCGTAAAACTTCATTGTCACCAAAGTGTTTTTCAAGATTAATGACGTCTATCACTCTTTCTCAGGCTCCTTTCCATAAGTTTGATACCAAGGCTGATCAGAAGCACCATCACAATGTAGATCAGTGCCATAACCAGATATGGGATCATGAATTCGTAGCTGTTACTACCAATATAGTTAAATGCTACATATAAGTCAGTAGCACCAACAAAGCTTACAACAGATGTTTCCTTGATCAAAGATATAAATTCATTTCCCAGAGTAGGAAGGATGTTTTTAACTGCCTGAGGAATCACAATCTTACGCATGGTCGTCGCAAAGCTAAGGCCCATGGCACGTCCGCCTTCCATCTGTCCGGGATCCACAGAAAGGATACCGCTTCGCATGATTTCGGAAATATAAGCACCACTGTTTAGACCAAATACAAGCATTGATACCTGTACACCGCTCATATGACCTCCTACGATAGGGAGCAGAACATAGTAAAACAGCAGTAACTGCACGACCATAGGAGTTCCACGGAAGAATCCGACATAGACGCTGCAGATTGCATCTAAAACTCGTGGCAGCCGTTTATATTTTGGAATGACGCGGACAGTTGCAATGATGGTTCCGATCAAAATACCGATGATCAGACCGGTTATGGCGATGATAACGGTATTCTTCAGACCTTCAACAACCTTTACATATCCTCTGTTATCAATGAATATTTCTATGAACTTTTGTATTTTACTTGAAATGTCTCCCATGAAATATCCTTTCAATATCTATCAGATAACAGGTAATTGTAAAATATAGATACACTGAATCAGCAGAACTGTTTTAGCAATTTACAATTACCTGTTACCATATATTTTCTTCACGCGAGAAACGCGTGATTCTTATAGCATATTTTTACTGCATAGCATTTAATGATTTTGTAATGGCAGCAGCAGGAGCTGAATCGATGATAACATAATTTAAATTTCCGTTTAATAAATCCTGAACTGCAAGTGAACCGTTCTTATAACCGGTAGATGTCATCTTAAGACCAGCGAATCCCCAGTCATCATCACCTTCGCAGTAGAACTGTCCGGTTGTACCTGTCTGGAAACCAATCTTGCTGCTTGAATCCTTAGCGTTAAGGATTGCATTTACATCATCGGCAGTCTTACATTCGTCAAATTCTGTGTTGTCTGATGGAACGATCAACTTCTGGGAAGCCTTGTAGTAAGAATCTGAGAAAGCTACATATTCTTCACGATCCGGCTTGATTGTAAGACCGGCCATAGCGATATCACATTTCTGCTGACCAACGGAGAGACATACAGCATCGAAATCCATGTTCTGGATAACCAGCTCCTTACCGAGCTTGTCAGCAAGTGCTTTAGCGATCTCCATATCGATTCCGTAGTAGTTCTCGCCCTTTGTATACTCAAATGGTTCGAATGCAGCGTTTGTTGCTACAACTAACTGATCCTTGCTTGAGTCTAATGTAGCTGATTCAACAGCAACAGGCTCGCCATCACCGAAGTAGTGGTTGCAGATTTCTTCAAATGTGCCATCTGAATTCATATCTGCGATAAATGTATTAACCTCTTTTAATAAGTCGGGCTGTGTTTTGTCAACGCCGAAAGCGTATTCCTCATCTGTGAGGTCAATCTCGATAACCTTTGCAGTCTTCTTATCAGAAGATTTGCTGTCGTCAGTTTTGCTTCCGCATGCTGTTAATGCAGTCATAGCCAGGGCTGCAGACATAGTAATTGCTAAAAATTTTTTAAGTTTCATTTTCATTACTTCCTTTCATTCTTTTCTGAATAAATATACCATTGTGTTTTGAAAAATGCAATTTATATATGCAAAAAAATGCTGAAAATTACAGGTTTTATGCAGGTTTTATAAATGCTTTTCGTATTTTCCGCCAATATGCATACCTTCTTTTACGACAACAAAGGCGTGTTCATCGATGTTTTTCAGTCCGCGGCGGAGATGAACACATTCATATTTGGAAAGGATCGTAACGATCATATAAGTTGTTTCTTCGGTATAACCACCACGCGCCTCCCACCAGGTTGCATCCCGGTGAAATTCGTTTACGATGTAATCAAGGATGGCTTCCGGTTCTTCTTTTGTATAGATCACAACTTCGGTATTGATGTTCTGCGTATGTGCTTTGTCAGTCATCAGAGTACTGACAGCGGAATAGATAATGCTGTATACGGCTGTCGGGATACCAAAAAGGATTGCACAGATGCCGTAGACAACAGCATTGACTGTCAAAGATACCTTTCCCACGCTGAAATTTTTGTATTTCTTGGTAAAGAACATACCGACGATATCCATACCGCCACTGGAGCCGCCGGAGCGTAAGGAGATACCGATGCCTGTACCGGCGAGAAGTCCACCCATAATGCTGGCAGTCAGGCTGTCATTGACCAGAGGTGTAGCCGGAATTGGAAATATACTTAAGAATATCGTCTGACTGATCAGGCAGACCAGTGTCCGGCTGAAGAAACTTTTGCCGATTGAGATATATGCCATGATAAATAAAGGTATATTTAAGATAAAGTTGATAATACCTGCGATATCGGTTCCTGATGCAAGCGATGGAAATACTTGGATCAGTAAGGTTCGTATGATCTGGCTGATACCAAGGACACCGCCGTTATACAGACTGGCGGGGACGATAAAGAAGTTGATTCCGGCGGCAAATAAAACCATGCCGCCGATCGCAGCAGCATTTCTCTGCCAGAGTGTTTTGTCTTTGAGATTCATATGCATGCCCTCCCTTTATTAATATTTGTACAGCTTGTGTAGATTATGAGCTTCAACCTGTTGATACTACCAATACAGGAACGCTTTTGTAAATATTTATATGTAGAGTATAAAATATTTCCGGTAAAAAAGCATCTAAAATATAAGGAAGACTTGATCATAAATTGCAGAATTACAGGTTGTGGGACGAAAGGGAATGCAGTACAATAGTGCAGGCAGTAAATATGTGTTAAGAGGATTAGAAGAATGAAAAAGATTTTATATTTTATAAAGAAGGAAACCGTTTTATCGATCGCGGTCGTACTGGCAGTGATGTCAGTATTTTTTGTAGCCCCTGACAGAGAATATATTTCATATATTGATTTCCGAACACTGGCAATCCTGTTCTGCCTTATGAGTATCGTTGCCGGTTTGAGGAATATTGGTGTGTTTGATAAATTAGCGGAACGGCTGTTAGCAAAGGTGCATGGGATCGGGGGAGTAACGGTGATCCTTATATGCCTGTGTTTCTTTATGTCGATGTTTATAACAAATGATGTATCACTTATTACATTTGTGCCGTTTACAATTATATTAATGAAGAAACGGAACCCGGATGTCGGTGGCAAATGGATGCTAAAAGTAATTGTCATGCAGACGATCGCGGCGAACCTTGGCAGTATGTTGACACCTCTTGGTAATCCTCAGAATCTGTATCTGTATGGAAAAGCAGGTATAGGTATTGCGGAGTTTTTAAAGATCATGCTACCGTATACAGTCTGTGCATTTGCTTTGTTAATTGCATGGATCGGTCTGGCATCCATGGTTCGAAAAAGAAAGTTAAGTCATGAAGAGAAGACAGAAATAAAGCAGAATAAAGGCTTAGACTCTGCTGAAGATAAAGCTTCAACGAAAAGACAGAAAGATCCGTTGGGGGCTTCCGGTTTAAAATGGGGGAAAAAGGATGCGGAATGGATTGAAAAATTTACAGCATATATTATTCTGTTTGTCATAAGTCTGCTTGCGGTTTCACATATTCTTCCGTATGGTGTGCCTTTCGCGTTAGTATTTTTATATTTGCTTCTGCGTGACCGGAAAATCCTGACACAGGTTGATTATTCTCTGTTATGTATTTTTATCGCGTTATTTATATTCATCGGTAATCTTGGACGTATCCCGGCATTCAGTCAACTGCTTTCGGATATATTGACCGGACGGGAGGTGGTCACTTCGGTAATTGCAAGTCAGGTAATGAGTAATGTTCCGGCTGCGATTCTGTTATCCGGATTTACAGACCATATCCGGGAGCTGGTGATCGGAACAAATCTCGGAGGACTTGGTACTTTGATAGCATCAATGGCAAGTCTGATCAGTTTCAAATATGTTGCGAGAGAAGACCGCTCGTTCCGTGGCAGATATTTTCTGGAATTTACAGTTGCAAATGTTATTTTCCTTTTTATAATGATGATTCTTTATCGTTTACTTTCTTAACATAATCAAGTAGAACAGCCGTGCTATGAGAGTAGTAGATATAGCGAACCAAACTGACAAAATTCTCAAGTGAGATAAAAACAGGAATATCGAACCTTTACGCAGAAGCAACAGAACTTCCGATAAATACGGGAGATACACAGTACAAGGCAGCAGTAAGGAATGATCCGAGACACAATTTTGCTAAAGAAGATAAAATAACAAAATATAGTCATTGTTTATACATGATTTTTTTGCTACAGAACAAAAAACGACAGTTCAGAACAAATAAATAGAAAATACCACTTTATCCCTTTAAACTGAAACCATCGTACGAAACAAACAACTGATGGCGCCTAAAGGGAAAGGGGAAATTCATGTTGTATGGACTTGATATTGTAGAGTGGTTAAAGAAGATATTAGGCTGGGGAAAGTAAAAATATAACATATAAAAGTGTTTGTTCGGAAAAATATGAAGCTATATTTGTATTCAACATATACATATAGAGATGACTATTTATTATAGAATAAAGGGGGGCGCAAAGTATTTGCCGGAAAGGGATGTTCTATAATAAAAAGATGCACCTAAGAGATATAGCTAAGTATAAAAAACAATATAGACTGCGGCAGTTGATGGATGCATCAACTGGAAAAATAGTTCAGGAACTCCTGGACTATTTTTTTGACTATTTTTGTCTAAGAATGTCGAATAACAAAGTTATTATTGTAAAAAGACAGAAAACAATTTATTATTTTATATAACTTAAGTATGGAGGGAAAGGGGCAAAAGATGAATATCGTCATTTGTGATGATGAAAGAAAAGTAATTGAAGATGTAGGATCGATATGCAGAGAGTACTTATCTCCGGATGTCAAATTATATGGATTCCGGTCGGCGGAGAGTTTATTGAAAAATCTTGATAAGATAGAGGGGGATATTGATCTCTTTATATTAGATATAGAAATGCCGGGCAGGGATGGCTTATGGCTTAGAAAAGAGTTAGAACGATACAGGTATGGAAGCAGTATTATTTATCTGACAAGTCATGACGAGCTTGTGCAGGAAGCATTTGGAAGATATGTGATAGGATTTGTTGATAAAATCAGTTTTATGAAAAATAACAATAAACTGATTGAAAAGTTAAGGCTTTTTGAAGAAGAAATGAGTAATAGAGAAGTCCTTCATATAAAAAGTGACCAAGGTAATTTATATATTCACAAGGATAGAATTGTTATGATTACAGCGGAACATGTATATTCATATATAGAATACATGGTAGATGAAAAGATAAATGGAATTGGTGTGTTGGAAAGAAGTCTTGTTCGTAAATCATTAAAAGATTGGGAATCAGAGCTTGGGGGTAATTTCTTACGCATAAGTAAGAGTAACATTATTAATATGGAATACATCCAAAACTGCAATAAGAATATTGAGCTGCATGATGGGCGAATTATAAAAATTCCGAAGATGAATCAACTTAGATGTCAGGAAAGTTATTATAAATTTTGTGATAGAAGGATGAAGTGGAAATAAGTATGAAAATATTATTACTAAATAATTTATTGGATATTATGAAGTACATAACAATTTATTCTTTGATTTTTCATGGTAAAATTTATAAAAACAAAGCATCGGTTGTGAAGGCATTTATACTAACAGCTTTCTTGTTTATGCAAACATTTATTTTACAGAGTGGTAGTTTGATTATTTTAGTTTTTATTTCTTGTTTAATATTGTTGTGTTTGTATGAGGGAAAATACAAAAATAAAATTATTTTATTTTTGTTAACATGGATATCAGTGAATTATTTGGATACGATTTGCTACCTGTTTTTAGGTGGAGCTATAAGAGATAATGTTGTATGGTATTATTCGCATGCACCAGTAAATATAAAGTTAATTGAAAATATAGTTGCAGAATTCATAATATTATTAGTAGCATGGATATATACGAGGAATAATCATAAAAGATGGTTTGAAGCGAAACTTAATATTCGACAATGCATATTGTTGTTGGGAGCAATGCTGGGCTTATATATTGTTTTTATCACATTTATACTTTTTATGGCATATGGAGCACCAGATAAAAGAAATTTATTGAATATAATTTTAATTGCTTCTGCAATAATAACAATATCCTGCATCCTTGCCTTTTTCCTATATTCCAACCATTTGAAAAAAGAAAATGATCTGAAAACAAAGAATATTGAAGTTCAGGAAGAAAACGACGGCTTGCGGTTGGCGTTATATGCCAATATGGAAATGATGGATGATGATATGCGGCAATATCGTCATGATAATAGACATCATAGGGCGGTTCTTAGAGAATTGGCTTCTAAAGGAGACTTGGAGGAAATAAAAGATTACCTGGTACAGCTTTCAGAACAAGATGAAGATCTGAAGAAGAAAAATGTGCTATATACCGGAAATTATATGGTGGATGCCATCATAAATGGAATTATTGCGAAAGAGGCTTATTCAGATGTTAAGTTCCATTGTGAAGGTAAGTTGCCACGAAAATTAATGATTCAGGATGTTGACTTGAGCGGACTGCTTTCGAATGGTTTGGAAAACGCAGCGGAAGCCTGTTTGCATAGTAATGGTGATAAGTGCGTTCTGTTCAAAGCTGCAAGTTATGAGAACATGATTCATTTTGAGATTAAGAATACATATGACAGTACAAGATATAAAGCACTTTCAAAAGGAGATTTTGAAACAACAAAGAAGGATAGTGAATATCATGGATATGGAATAGAAAGTATGCGTCGTATTGTAAAGAAATATGATGGTAAGCTGGAGTATATCGTAGAACCGGAGTGGGTGATTACAGATATATACTTACAGCAAAAAGATGAAATATAAAAAATATGCTTAGAAACAAAAAGTCCTATGATCTGTTGCGTGATTGTGTAAGCCGGTTAGCAGACCATAGGATTCTTTTTCCTTGGTTTCTCTTGACAGGAGTAAAATATAATAGTAACATTAAAAATAAGAAATGGGTTTTCACCGTACAGTTTTATAACTCAAGCGGGCTGCTCGTTTCTTTTTTTATTGTTGTAATATCATGGAGATATTTTTTCCCATCTTCGGAGTGTTTTATTAGAAGAATGGCTGTAAATATATTGTATCTGATTAAAAGGCCGGTTTTGTCATCATAAACAGGAATTCCAAATCTGATATCGTATCGATACCAGCCGTATTTAGCGTCCTTGATATGTTTCCTTTCTTTGTTTTCTTCCCATCTCGGATTTTGAGCAATTTGTATTAGTTCAGGAATTCCTTGTGAAGCAGATGCTTTTGCTTTTTTCCTGGCGCCTTTTAAGGCGAGTCGGCTATTTGATCCGGAATATTCGGATGGAAAGTCTGGTCCGATATAAACAAACTCTGAGGTTTCTGTAATTTCATAGCAGTCGGAAATGTAATCTTTAAGATATATTTCAATTTGTTTCCAATCATCTTTTGTTAGTCCTTTAAATTTTTTATCATTAATGATAACAATTTTTCTGTTATTTTCATCTGTTATGATATTTACATTTCTATTTGAAGTCATAAGTAGATATTTTTCTCCTTTATGGATTGTATTTCATTAATTTAATTTCTGGCGCCTGTTTTGTCGACAAGGTCAGCTTACCAGAAATAAAGGAAAAAAGTTTGTAAATGTAATGAATGGTATGTCTGGATGTAATAACTTGCACTTTATAGTATTTTGCTAAAAGTATGGGTGAAAAATTATAAACTTGTTTTCCCTCTGATATCCGTTACAATCAGACTTGGAGAGATGACGGCAGAACAGATAACATGTATATTTTATAGAAGTCCGGATATGGCAGAAATGATGTATCTGGACTTTTTTGCCTCAATAATATCCCTGATATAGCACCGAAAACAGGCGGCGCTTTATTAGGTATCCGTATTTTCCCATTGAGAAAACCAACCATTTTACATATAATTGAAGCGTGGAATAAATGCAGAACAACCGTCGGATGATGGTGATAAGATATACGAAAGGAGCATAGATAAATGGAAGAAAATAAAACGTATATAGCGATTGATCTGAAATCCTTCTATGCTTCCGTAGAATGTAGAGAGCGGAACAGAGATCCCCTGACGACAAATCTGGTAGTGGCAGATCCGAGCCGGACGGAGAAAACGATCTGCCTTGCGGTATCTCCATCCCTTAAGGCATATGGAATACCGGGCAGGGCGAGACTATTTGAGGTTGTTCAGAAGGTGCGAGAAGCAAATAATATAAGAAGACGGAATATACCGGATCATCATTTTACCGGAGCATCGGATGACAGCACGAAGCTGGGGACAGATCCGACTCTTCAGCTGGATTATATTATTGCTCCGCCGCGCATGGCGCTTTATATGGAATACAGTACACGGATCTACGACATTTATTTGAAATACATTGCACCGGAGGATATCCATATTTATTCGGTGGATGAGGTATTTATGGATGTGACCGGCTATCTGAATACCTATCATATGACAGCCAGAGAGCTTGCTATGACGATGATACAGGATGTGTTAAAGACGACAGGAATCACAGCGACGGCGGGAATTGGAACCAATCTGTATCTTTGTAAGATCGCGATGGATATCGTGGCGAAGCATATCGAACCGGATAAGGATGGAGTGCGGATCGCGGAGTTGGATGAAATGTCATACCGCAGGAAGCTCTGGAGTCACAAGCCGATCACAGATTTCTGGCGTGTCGGTCAGGGCTACGCGAAGAAATTAGCCGAATATGGACTATATACGATGGGCGATGTGGCGAGATGCTCGGTCGGAAAGACAAATGAATTATATAATGAAGATTTACTGTATAAGCTATTTGGCATTAATGCAGAGCTGCTGATCGATCATGCATGGGGATATGAGCCTTGCACGATGGATCAGATCAAGGCATATAAACCGGAGACAAATAGTATTTGCACCGGACAGGTATTGCATTGTCCGTATGATTTTGATAAGACAAGGCTGGTTGTAAAGGAAATGACTGATCTTATGTCACTTGATCTGGTGGATAAGGGACTTGTTACAGATCAGATCGTGCTTACGATCGGATATGATATTGATAATCTGACAGATCCGGCGAGAAAGAAGAGATATAAAGGCGCTGTTACAACGGATCGTTATGGACGAAAGGTTCCGAAGCATGCGCATGGAACGATCAATCTGAAGCGGCAGACCTCATCGACGCAGATGCTTATGGATGCGGTAATGGAACTGTATGACCGGATCGTTGACAAGGATCTTTTGATCCGGAGGATCAATATTACCGCGAATAAACTGGCGGATGAACATACTGTCGCGAATGACGATGCGTATGAGCAGCTTGATTTTTTTACAGATTATGAGGCTGTAAAAAAACAAAGGGAAAAAGAGGAAGCAGATCTGGATCGGGAACGTCACATGCAGGAAGCTATGCTCAGTATTAAGAAAAAATATGGGAAAAATGCAATTCTGAAGGGGATGAACCTGCAGGAGGGAGCAACGGCGAAAGACAGAAATGCACAGATCGGCGGACATAAGGCATAAAGAGGTATATATAACATGCAGGATCAGAACAACCATAAATATGATGATATCATTCATTTGGAACACCCTGTTTCGAAGACACACCCGCAGATGTCACTCTATGACCGGGCGGCACAATTTGCACCATTTGCAGCATTGACAGGACATGCGGCGGCGATTCGTGAGACTGCCAGACGGACAGATGAGAAACGGGTGCTCAGTGATGAAGTATTGGAAGAATTGAATGAGAAACTAAACATTATTTCAGCAAATATAGGTACAGAACAGTTAGTGGATATTACCTATTTCGTACAGGATGAGAGAAAAGCCGGAGGAGAATATGTTACGCATTCCGGTATCGTTAAGCGAATCGATCTGTACAGGAGAGCGGTGATCATGGCAGATGCAACGATCATACCGATTGAAGATATCAGTCAGATAGAAAGCAATCTGTTTTCCGATTTGGAGTAACGTAAAAATTATATGATAATGCCTGAAAATTACACCTTTACAGTATTTGTTAATAGATGCTATAATGGACCATATTGTGCGATTTCGGCAGTGTAGTATTCCTGAGTCTTGTGTGGAGAGTCGGGAAAAGAGAAAGGAAGGATAAAAACGTGTTTAAGATTGTTAGAACAGAAGCGTTGACAGATGCAATCTATCTTATGGACGTGGAAGCACCAAGAGTAGCAAAGAATTGTCTTCCGGGTCAGTTTGTAATCGTAAGAGGCTCAGAAGATGGAGAGAGAATTCCTCTTACAATCTGCGATTATTCAAGAGAAGCAGGCACGATCACTATTGTATTCCAGGTAGTAGGTGCAGCAACAGAGATGATGAAGAATTTAAAGGCTGGAGACAGCTTTACAGATTTTGTTGGACCGCTTGGCCGTCCGTCGGAATTAGTAGAAGAAGATTTAGAGACATTAAAGAATAAGAAGATCTTATTTGTAGCCGGTGGTGTAGGAACCGCACCTGTATATCCACAGGTAAAATGGTTACATGAGCATGGAGTAGCCGCTGATGTTATCATCGGTGGAAGATCCAAAGAGCTTATCATCCTGGAAGAGCAGATGAAGGCAGTTGCCGGAAATCTCTACATTACAACAGACGATGGTTCATATGGAAGCAAGGGCGTTGTTACAAATGAGATTCAGAAGCTTGTAGACGCAGGCAACAAATATGATGTATGCGTAGCAATCGGACCGATGATCATGATGAAGTTCGTTTGTAAGCTTACAAAAGAGCTTGAGATCCCTACAGTTGTCAGCCTGAACCCGATCATGGTAGACGGTACCGGTATGTGTGGTGCATGCCGAGTAACAGTTGGCGGCGAAGTAAAATTCGCATGTGTAGACGGACCTGAATTTGACGGACACCTTGTAAATTTCGAAGAAGCTATGGAGCGTCAGCAGATCTATAAGACACAGGAAGGCAGAGCATATCTTGCAGCCAAGGAAGGCGACACCCATCATGGTGGATGCGGACAGTGTGGAGGTGACAAATAATGGACGTTTTAAATAGAGTACCGGTTCGTGAACAGGAACCTGCGGTTCGTGCAAAGAATTTTGAAGAAGTATGTTACGGATATAATGAAGAAGAAGCAATGGCAGAAGCAGCAAGATGTATCGGCTGCAAGAATGCACAGTGTGTAAAGGGCTGTCCTGTTTCTATTGATATTCCTGGATTTATCGCTCATGTAAAGAAGGGCGAATTTGCAGAGGCATTCCAGGTGATCAGCAAATCATCAGCACTCCCTGCTGTATGTGGCCGTGTATGTCCACAGGAGACACAGTGTGAAGGTAAATGTATCAGAGGTATCAAGGGCGATCCTGTATCTATCGGTAAACTGGAGCGTTTCGTTGCTGACTGGGCAAGAGAGCATGGCATTAAGCCGGAACCGGCAGCAGAGAAGAATGGAAAGAAGGTTGCAGTTATCGGTTCCGGTCCATCTGGTCTTACCTGTGCAGGAGATCTTGCAAAGATGGGTTACGATGTAACAATCTTTGAAGCACTTCATGAGACAGGCGGCGTACTGGTTTATGGTATCCCTGAATTCCGTCTTCCAAAAGATGGCGTAGTAAAGAAAGAAATCGAAAATGTAAAATCCTTAGGTGTTAAGATTGAGACTGACGTTGTAGTCGGTAAATCTGTAACGATAGATGAATTAATGGAGGAGGAAGGCTTCTCAGCAGTATTTATCGGTTCCGGTGCAGGACTGCCTAAGTTCATGGGTATTCCGGGTGAGAATGCAAATGGTGTATTCTCAGCAAATGAGTACCTGACAAGAAGTAACCTGATGAAGGCTTACAAGGAAGGCTCTAACACACCTATCATGGTTGGTAAGAAAGTTGCCGTTGTCGGCGGTGGTAATGTAGCAATGGATGCTGCAAGAACGGCACTTCGACTTGGTGCTGAGACACATATTGTATATAGACGTAGTGAAGAAGAACTTCCTGCCAGAGTAGAAGAAGTACATCATGCAAAAGAAGAAGGAATCATTTTTGATCTCCTTACAAATCCAACTGAGATCCTTGAAGATGAAAAGGGTTGGGTTAAGGGCATGAAATGTGTCAAGATGGAACTTGGTGAGCCGGATGCATCAGGCAGAAGAAGACCGGTTGAGATTCCTGGTTCTGAGTTTGTCATGGATGTGGATGCGGTTATCATGTCACTTGGTACTTCACCAAACCCACTGATCTCATCTACAACAAAGGGACTTGATACAAATAAGTGGAAATGTATCGTTGCCGATGAGGCAAACGGACAGACCACAAAGACAGGTGTATATGCCGGTGGTGATGCAGTTACCGGTGCAGCTACAGTTATCCTTGCTATGGGAGCCGGAAAGGCAGCAGCAAAGGGCATTGACGAGTACCTCAAAGGACTCAATTAATATATAGTCTTTGAAACAAAATAAAGGATGGTATTATCTATTATTCCGCAAGACGTTTAATAGTAATACCATCCATTTATTTTTGGATTTATATATCGATTAAAAAAATGGAGTCTATTTTGAGATGCGGTATAAAGTGATAGAACTATGCTCACGAGATATTGAACATAAAATTATTAAAAATATACTGAGAAGAGGTTATTACATTGAAGGAATATATTGCAAGAGATGACGCGTTTGAATTACTGAAGAAATATAATAAAGATCCATTCCATATTCAGCATGCGCTTACAGTTGAGGCTGTTATGAAATGGTATGCAAATGAACTTGGCTATGGTGAAGATTCTGAATACTGGGGCATCGTAGGGCTGCTTCACGATATTGATTTTGAACTGTATCCGGCAGAGCATTGTCTGAAAGCACCGGAGTTGTTAAGAGATGGTGGTGTGTCAGAGGATATTATTCATGCGGTCTGTTCTCATGGTTATGGAATTACAGTGGAATGTGGTACAACCATCGATGTAGAGCCGGTTCATGAGATGGAGAAGGTTCTGTTTGCAGCAGATGAACTGACAGGCCTGATCTGGGCAGCGGCATTGATGCGTCCGTCAAAGAGTACAAAGGATATGGAACTGAAATCTCTGAAGAAAAAATACAAGAGCAAGGGATTTGCCGCAGGTTGTTCCAGAGAAGTGATTGAACGTGGTGCTGCACAGCTTAACTGGGAGCTTGAGAAGCTTCTGACCATGACATTACAGGCAATGGCAGCAACGGAGGATGAGATCAAGGCAGAGATGGAAGACCTGTAAATCCCGCTAATTTGCTAGCACTTTAGCGCATTGCAACTTAAGAAAATCCTGCTTTTTCATTAAAAAGATAAAAAAATTCATAAAAATCATATTTTTACTTGATAAATTCAAGTCTATTGTTTATAATCTTAAGTGGAAATTTTCTTAAAGAGAAAATACTACTCCAAATGAATTTCGCAGAGATGCGATTTACTTATAATTAATTTAAGGAGGATTTTAAGATGTCATACGTTGATGAAGTGCTGGAGATCGTAAAGAAGAAAAATGCTGACCAGCCAGAATTTTTACAGGCAGTAACAGAGGTTCTTGATTCACTTAGACCTTGTATCGATGCAAACGAGGAGCTCTACAGAAAGAATGCGATTCTTGAAAGAATCACAGAGCCGGACAGACAGATCATGTTCAGAGTACCTTGGGTAGATGACAATGGACAGGTTCAGGTAAACAGAGGTTTCCGTGTACAGTTTAACAATTCTATTGGACCATACAAGGGAGGATTAAGACTTCATCCTTCAGTTAATTTAGGTATTATCAAGTTCCTTGGATTTGAGCAGGTATTTAAGAATTCACTGACAACACTTCCAATCGGTGGTGGTAAAGGTGGTTCTGATTTTGATCCTAAGGGCAAATCAGATAGAGAGATCATGGCATTCTGCCAGAGCTTTATGACAGAGCTTTGCAAGTACATCGGAGCAGATGTCGATGTTCCTGCCGGTGATATCGGAACAGGCGGAAGAGAGATCGGTTTCTTATTCGGACAGTATAAGAGAATCCGTGGATCCTACGAAGGTGTTCTTACAGGTAAGGGACTTACATATGGTGGATCACTTGCTCGTACAGAAGCTACAGGATATGGTTTATTATACTTAACAAACGCATTATTAAAGGATCATGGTATTGATATCGCTGGTAAGACTTGTATCGTATCTGGTGCTGGTAACGTTGCAATCTACGCAATCCAGAAGGCACATCAGTTAGGCGCTAAGTGTGTAACATGCTCCGATTCAACAGGTTGGATCTATGATCCGGAAGGAATCGATGTTGACTTACTTAAGGAAGTTAAGGAAGTTAAGAGAGCACGTCTTACAGAGTACGCAGCAGCCAGACCAAGCGCTGAATACCATGAGAAGAAGAACGGCGAGCACGGTGTATGGAATGTTAAGGGTGATATCGCATTACCATGTGCTACTCAGAACGAGTTAGACTTAGACGATGCTAAGGCATTAGTTGCAAATGGTGTTATCTCTGTAACAGAGGGTGCTAATATGCCTACAACATTAGAGGCTACTAAGTACTTACAGGAGAATGGCGTATTATTCGTAGGTGGTAAGGCTGCTAACGCCGGTGGTGTTGCTACATCTGCACTTGAAATGAGCCAGAACTCAGAGAGACTTTCATGGACATTTGAAGAAGTTGACGGCAAGTTAAAGGGAATCATGGAGACAATCTACGCAAACATCAGCGACGCTGCTAAGCGTTATGGTGTAGAAGGCGACTATGTTGCAGGTGCTAACATTGCCGGTTTCGAAAAGGTTGTAGAAGCTATGCTTGCTCAGGGTGTTTGCTAATCAAATACCGGTCAAAATCTAACAATAATTATTATATAGTAAATGTTAATATAAGACCTCGGAATCGTGATATGCGGTTTCGGGGTTTTTCTTTGCAAGAAAGACATTGCAGAAAAGTAATTTCTATAACGCTTTATTTCGGCATATGCAGATAAAATCTATAATGATTTTATGGAAAGTTTTTGATTGAATCTATGGAGACCTTTTCGTATAATATAGATATTGTATGCTTTTTACATAAAAAAGGAGGATCTTGATATGGGGAGAGATATTGTACTGGCAAAAATAAAAAAAGGTGGAATCACAGCGGTTGTCGGCGGAGCAGTGTTAATGCTGATTTTCGGATTGATCACAATAGGTGTGATGTCAGATAATGCAGATGACGGAATGGGTATGATCATTTTGTTTGGTTTATTTGCATTATTAGGAATTGTATTTATCATAATAGGGATTCGTAATATTGTAAGGCCTGAAAAAACCGGCTATTTGAAAAATAACCCGCAGCTTTTGGAGATGGCCGACCAGTTATATTCGCATATAATATATGAAGACCAATATGTATTGATTTCCGATAAGGTGCTTGCGAATAAGAAGCAGCCAACACAGATGACCTGGCTCTGGGATGTATATCTGATCTATCTGCATACTACATCGACGAACTTTATTCCAACCGGAAGTGAATATGTAATCGAAAATCGTTTTCAAAAGAACCGTGTTGCTATTAATGTACTGGCAAGAGGGAAAAAGAGTAAACAGGAGTTGTTGAATGTACTTGCACAGGCATGTCCAAATGCGAGATTTGGATATTCTGATGAGGGGCTGGCATATCTTCAGTATATGAGAAATCAGGACCTCAGAAATATCCCGAATACACCTTATTATCAGGGAGTACCGGTGCAGATGCAGGACAATTTGCAGCAGTAATTAGAATATGCAGTAGGAAGATAAAGTATAGATAGAATGTGTAACAAAAAGCAGATAATGTGACAGCAGATCGATACTGCATAGAATAACAGCTTACATAGTGGAGCCTTAAGAACAGTTAGAAAGCAGGAATTGAGATGGAACGTAAACATGAATATCAGACAAAGAGCAGACAGATGATCCTTGATTATCTGATCCGGAATAAAGATCGTGCCGTTCATGTGTCGGATATTATACGGCATATGGATCAGGAAGAGTGTTCGGTAAATAAAACAACTGTATACCGATATCTGGATAAGCTGGTCGCAGAGAAGACACTGATGAAATATGTGGCTGATAAGGGCGAAAAAGCAGGATATCAGTATGTAGAACAGCCATCCAGGTGTCAGAAGCATCTACATCTGCAATGCTCCGAATGTGGAAAGGTCATCCATCTGGACTGTGATTTCATGAAAGAGATATCAGAGCACATTTTGTCTGATCATGGGTTCACACTTTGCTGCAAGGATTCCATTTTATATGGTGTTTGCGACGAATGCAGTAAGAAAGAAAAGAAACAGAAAAATAAAACCAGATAACAGGAATTTCCATGCTGAAAATTGAATATTTCTGATAATAGGAGTTGACATTGGGCAAAATAATGCTATAATCTGATAATGCAACTTGGTTGCAAATTATATTTTCAGGAATGAGATGGATAGTATGGAATTGTTATTTGATTCGTTTTCAGATGCACTGATCGATAGTGTAAAATTAATACCATTTTTATTAGTGACATATCTGCTGATGGAATGGTTGGAGCAGAGAACAGAAGAAAAGCAGAAGCAATATATGCAGTCTGCCGGTGCGTTTGGTCCGTTGGCAGGTGGAGCACTTGGAATCGTTCCACAGTGTGGATTTTCCTGTGTGGCAGCGAACCTTTACAGTGGTGGTGTGATCACAGCAGGAGTTGTGCTTGCAGTATTTATGTCAACCTCTGATGAGATGCTTCCAATCTTTATTTCGCATACAGTAAATGCCGGTACAATTATTCGTATCCTGCTTGCAAAAATGTGCATTGCGATCGTTACAGGTTATGCAGTCGATCTTGCAAATAAATATATTCGCAGAAGATATCTGGCAGGAAGAAAAACGAAGCATATAGCGTCTTCAAAAAACGATAATTCTAAAAATACAGACAGTGCAGATAAAGAAAAATATTCGAAGCATTCTGGATATTCCGTTCAGGCAGCACAGACAGTCAATGCAGAATGTACACATAATTATAAAGATACTCATACACATAATGGAAAAAGTGTGCATGTGCATGATGAAAAAAATATGCATACCCACGATGAAAAAAGTACACACACACATCATGGACATATCCACTATGATGGTACGGACATAGAAGAAAAACATATCCATGATCTGTGTGAGCAGGAACACTGCAACTGTGAGGATGGAATCTGGATGTCGGCGTTAAAGCACACCTTGAAGATTACGGTATTTATTCTGGCGGTATCCTTTGTGTTAAATATTATTATCGGTATCGCAGGGGAAGATGCGATTGGAAGACTTCTTGGTGATGTACCGTTCCTTGGAGAAGCAATGGCAGCACTGATTGGACTGATACCAAACTGTGCACCGTCTGTTATCATTACAGAGCTTTATCTGGACGGAATGCTCAGTTCCGGAGCAATGATGTCAGGATTGCTTGTCAGTGCAGGCGTAGGACTTCTGGTATTGTTCCGTATGAACCGCCACAGATTAAAAGAAAACATTATGGTCGTTGGAACCTTGTATGTTACCAGTGTGTGCTGGGGATTATTGATCAATCTGTTGGGTATCACATTTTAAATAGAAAGAACAGCGAGAACAGAAAGAATGGAACAGAAAACAGCAATAGTTATCGGGGCATCAACAGGAATTGGTGCAGCAACGGCGGAAGCCCTTGCACAACAATATAAAAAAATAGCCATAACGTCATTTCGTCATCCGGAAAAGCTGAAAGAGGTTCAACAGAAGATACTTGCGCAGGGCACAGATTGTTATGCAGAGATCGGTGATGCCGGAGATTTTACATTTGTAAGGCAGTTTATAGAGCATGTAATCGAACATTTTGGTAAGAAGATTGATCTGTTGGTCAATAATGCCGGAATTTCTTATGTCGGGCTGCTGACCGATATGGATGAAACGGACTGGGAAAGAATTATAGATACGAATATAACGTCAGTATTTAACACATGCCGTCAGGTTGTGCCATACATGGTGCATGCACATAAGGGACGTATTATCAACATTTCATCTGTATGGGGCAATGTCGGAGCCTCCTGTGAGGTAGCGTATTCAGCGACCAAGGGTGCGGTCAATGCATTTACAAAGGCTCTTGCGAAAGAGCTTGCACCGAGCGGTATAGCGGTGAATGCAATCGCATTTGGAGCTATCGATACTACGATGAACGGGCATTTGTCATCGGAAGAAAAAAATGCATTGGAAGAGGAAATTCCGTTTGGCAGGATGGGAACAGAGACAGAGGCTGCAGAATTTATCATAACGGTAGCAAATGCCGGCAGCTATCTGACCGGACAGATACTGACCTTTGATGGCGGTTGGCAGTAGATCGGTAAACGTTTTGCAATTTCCCCAATTCTGTAGGATTACAATACATGTGTTACAACTGAATATAAAAAAAGCAGAGATACTTCTTTTGTGTTATATTTTAGTCAC